>NZ_JBXWMK010000008.1:0-221523 GCF_059609785.1 Ruegeria sp. YTSC003
CGGACCGTGTCGAAGACGTGGTGCACCGCGTGCGCGCAAGCTCGGCCGAGCTGGGAATGGATCCGGATTTGGCCGAAGGACTGTGGCGCATGTTGATTGACTGGTCGATTGCACGTGAGGAACGTGTTCTCGGCCCGGACTGAATGACCGGGCGCTTCACGCGCCCGATCCGTTTTTGAAAGAAGGGATCAAAGGATGGTAGCCCAGGTTATCGACGGCAAGGCCTTTGCGGCCAAGGTCCGTGCGCAAGTGGCCGATCAGGTTGCAAAGCTGAAAGAGGAAAACGGCATCACCCCCGGCCTGGCCGTGGTTCTGGTCGGCGAAGACCCGGCCAGCCAGGTCTATGTCCGCTCCAAGGGCAAGATGACGGTCGAGGTCGGCATGAACTCGTACGAGCACAAGCTGGATGTCGATACCTCGGAAGAGGACCTGCTGGCGCTGATCGACACGCTGAACAACGATCCGGCTGTGCATGGCATTCTGGTTCAATTGCCGCTGCCCAAGCATCTGAACGAGGATCTGGTGATCAATTCGATCGACCCGGCCAAGGATGTGGACGGGTTCCATATCTCGAATGTCGGCCTGTTGGGCACCGGTCAGAAATCGATGGTGCCCTGCACCCCGCTGGGCTGCCTGATGCTGCTGCGTGACCACCATGGCTCATTGTCGGGCATGGATGCGGTTGTGATCGGACGCTCGAACATCGTGGGCAAGCCGATGGCGCAGCTGCTGCTGGGCGACAGCTGCACCGTGACCATCGCGCATAGCCGCACCAAGGATCTGCCCGATGTTGTGCGCCGCGCCGACATCGTCGTGGCCGCCGTTGGCCGCCCCGAAATGGTGCCCGGTGACTGGATCAAAGAAGGCGCCACCGTCATCGACGTGGGCATCAACCGCATTGAACGCGACGGCAAGAACAAGCTGGTCGGCGACGTCGACTACACCAGCGCCGCCGCACGCGCCGGCGCCATCACCCCGGTCCCCGGAGGTGTCGGCCCCATGACCATCGCCTGCCTGCTGGCCAACACACTTACCGCCGCCTGCCGCGCAAACAAACTGCCAGAACCAGAAGGCCTCACAGCCTGAGCTATTTTGTTGGGGCGCAAAATGCGCCCTAACGCACCGGTAAATTGTCCAAGCGCCAAATTTGACCATGATGTCAACGGGCTAAATTTCCCCACTTTAAGGTTTGAATGTCTGAATGGCGCGTGGTAGCCGGGATATCCCAGCCGTTTACAGTGTGTGAATGTTAGCTTTCCGGGGCTTTTGGCTGGGCCCCTGAAAGCGGTTTTTGATATGGTATGACTTCAAAGCTAAGACCCATCTTAAGCCTGTGCAGCCCACAACGTGTGGTGGCCGGAGCGTTCTTCCTTCCTATGCTGGCTTACGCTTTTCCGCCATTCCAGATGTCTGATTTGCCATTTGTCATATGCTTCTTATTTTGGTTCGGGGTGATGGGCATCGCTGTGACGTCGACCTGGATGGCCCGAAAACTGATCCGCGAAACCGGGACTGTTCTGAACCTGCCGGTGCGTGACCTGGCAATCGCCCTGTTTGTTCTGCTGTTGTTTATCCCGTCCCTTTGGTTGCTGGGCGTGGTTCTGTTTTCCATTGGGGGCCACTCTGCACCCGGCATCCCGCAGGTTATAGGATACAGCGCCTTGTTTACTGCTGGCCTAATACTGACCAGCCGAGCGGAACGCAAAAGCGCACCACTATCATCCCCGGCACCGCGGCTTGCGCGACGGTTGCCTGCGTCTTTTCAGGGGCAGATTTATCGCCTGAGCTCGCGCAATCACTATGTGGATGTGGTCACATCTGAGGGCACCTTTGCGATCCGGTTACGGCTCTCTGATGCGGTTGGGGAAATGGAGCCCTTGCGCGGGCACTGTGCGCACCGCTCTCACTGGGTCGTGGATGAAGCAGTTGCAGCCACTGAGAAAGTAGCCGACAGAATTTACTTGAAGCTGGTGAATGGTGACCTGATACCAGTCAGCCGGAAGTACAAGCCGAAGCTCGAGGATGATGGGCTGATATGATCTTAGCGCGGCATTGGGATGATTTGCGGATGAGGGCCGGTCAGGATGGCCATTGCCCGGTCGCTCATCAAGTCACTTAGAACCTTCTCGGAACTTCGCAGCCCGCCTGTATAGGTGCCATAGGCCGGTAGGATAAGCCGTGCATTGTCCAGCAAAAACGCCGGGCGTGTGATCGTCCGACCGCGTGCCCTGATGCGGGTTTTGGGATGGTAGTGACCCGAGACTTCACCTTGCGCACCAAGTAGGGCGATATGTCGGAAAACCAGCGGACCCACCGTGTATTCAGCCAGATGTGTTCCGCCCAGATCTATTGGGCCCGGGTCGTGGTTTCCTTCGATCCAAATCCATTGTCGGCCTGCCTGAAGGGCCGTCAACGAAAGCTTCTCGGTGGTGCCCAATGCAGTCAACGCATCCAGATCGTCAAAGCTATCGCCCAGACAGATGACAGTTTGCGCGCCGGTTCTGTCGATGTCTACGGCCAGCCTGGTCAGGGTGTCCTGACTGTCATAAGGCGGAAGTGAGGGACCACCGCGTCGCGCCATACGTTCGGATTTGCCAAGATGCAGATCGCTGACGCATAGCAGGTTCCGGCTTGGCCACCACAACGCACCAGTTCCCAGAGCGCGCAGGTCTTGATCAACAAAGGAAAACGCCAAATCGTTCATGGTACGTTCTTTGCCTGTTTTGACCTCTGGCGCAACCTGATTTACTTCGTGTCCAGTCCCGCAGCCTGTAGCAACCGGGCGCTTTCCTCGGCCAACAGGCGTTCTTCGGCGGCACCTTTGACTGGTACCTTGCCAACCTCCAGAAACAACGGAGCAGCAAGCGGAGAGACCCGATCAAGCCGAACCAGATCGATCCGGTCGCCAATGCGTTCGATCATCGCCTCGATACGCCCAAAATCGACCAGGCCGCGCATTGCTTCCTCGCGGGTGATCTGCATCAGCAGATGGTCGGGGTCATATTTAAGCAACGTGTCGTAAAGGATGTCCGACGAAAACGTAGCCTGACGCCCGCTCTTGCGTTGCCCGCCTGTATTGCGTTCGATCAGGCCTGCGATTGTGGCAGAGGCGCGAAAAGTGCGTTTCATGACAGCGTTGCCCGCCAGCCATGTCTCAAGCCCGTCACGCAATTCGTCCAGTTGGAACAGAGGGCGCGGGTCGGTCACTGCGTCCAAGCCCCAAATCAGCGTCGCATAGTCGGTGGAAACGAAACCAAGCGGGGCAAGCCCGGTTTCCTCCATCCGTTTGGTCAACAAAAGGCCAAGGGTTTGCTGGGCATTGCGACCGGCAAAGCCGTAAACACAAAGATGTTCACGGCCATCATTGGGGAAACTCTCGATCAGCAAGCGATCACGCTGCGGCAATCGGGACATATCTCGCTGCAGGGCAAGCCACTCGGCTGTGTGTGCAGGCAATTGCGGCCAGTCGGTTTGAGCGAACATGCGCAGGATACGATCGCTGAGTTGGGTCGAGGTCGCGAACTTTGTACCCGAGAACGTGGCGATCTTGGGTTTCTTGTCGGCCCGACGGCTGACCTCGACCACCATTTCTCGCAGCCCCTCATAGCGGACGATCTGCCCGCCTATCAGGAAGGTATCTCCGGGCGTCAGAGAGGCTGCAAATGCCTCCTCGACCTCACCCAGCGGTTTGCCCCCACGATTGCGCTTTAGGCGGACTTTCAGCGTGTCAGTGTCCTGTATCGTGCCCAGATTCATGCGAATACGCTGTGCAGCCCGCGGGTCTCTTAGCTGCCATTGGCCGTCGGGGCGCTGCAACAGCCGCTGCCAGCGATCATAGGCGCGCAGCGCATAGCCACCGGTTGCACAGAAATCCAAACAGGCGTCGAACTCAGCGCGGCTGAGGTCAGAAAATGGCCCTGCTGTTGTCATTTCGGTGAACAGGGCGTCTGCATCGAACGGGCCCGCCGCAGCGGCGATGAGCATATGCTGGCACAACACGTCCCTTGGGCCCCGTCCGCGCGGTTCGCCATCCAGATCATGCGCCTTTGCAGCCTCCAATGCGGCGACGCACTCGACCACTTCGAACCGGTTCGCTGGCACCAAAAGGGCTTTGGACGGGGCGTTGTAGCGGTGGTTGGCACGACCAATCCGCTGCACCAGACGCTTGACGTTCTTGGGCGCGCCAATCTGGATCACCAGATCCACATCGCCCCAGTCGATGCCCAGATCCAGACTGCCGGTGCAAACAATGGCGCGTAGGTCACCGCGGACCATCGCAGCCTCGACCCGTTCGCGCTGTTGCCGATCTAGGCTGCCGTGGTGAATGCCAATGGGCAACCCGTCATCATTGGCAAGCCAAATGTTGTGAAAGAATATTTCGGCCTGCGCGCGGGTGTTGTGAAAGATAAGCGTGGTTTTGTGTTGTTTGATCTGATCCAGCACCGCAGGGATCGAATAGGCCGCCCCTCCACCGGACCAGGGCGGCATCTCTTGCGTCTCAAGCATTCGGATGTCGGGATCGGGGCCGGGGTCTGCCTGAATGATCTGACATGGATCAGGGTTACGGGCCAGAAACTGTGCGATGGCTTTTGGGTCTTCGACTGTGGCCGACAGGCCGACGCGTCGCAGGTCAGGGCACAAGCTTTGCAAACGGGCCAGCGCCAACATCAACTGATCGCCACGTTTGCTTTCTGCCAGGGCGTGAATCTCGTCCACGATCACGCGCTGTACCCCTGCAAACATCCTTGGCGCATCCTCGTAAGAGGTCAGCAAAGCCAGGCTTTCAGGCGTGGTCAGCAGGATATGTGGAGGGTCCACGCGCTGCCGTTTCTTTTGCGTGGCCGTGGTATCGCCTGTTCGGTCTTCAATGCGAATGGGCAGACCGATTTCATCCGCCGGGCCGCGCAGGTTGCGGCGAATGTCGGCGGCCAACGCTTTGAGCGGCGAAACATAGAGCGTATGCAGGCCGGGGTGATCATTTTCCGCCAGTTCGGCCAGCGTCGGCAGGAAACCGGCCATCGTCTTGCCACCGCCGGTTGGCGCAATGAGCAAAGTGGCCGGGTCCGCAGCCCGGTCAAACATCTCTTGCTGATGTGGGTGGATGGACCAGCCTTTGGTGTCAAACCAAGCCGTGATCCGGGCGGGAATCTGCGTCATGAACGCAGACTACCCGGCCTGTCCCGGAAATGGCACGGCGTTATTTTACGATAGTCTCGTCTTTAACGAACATGTTGGCCCAGGCCCTGTCAATCAGGTCGGGGCTCATCTGATAGGGGATGCCCTCGAACTCGCAGATCGAGATCATCTGGTCGATCAGGAAGATCGGCTGATAGTTGGCGTAGACGTTGTTGATGGTCGGGTATTTGACCTTCAGCAAATGCACCAGAGCGGATTCATCCAGCGGCATGCCGCGTTTTCGCGCCACCATTGCGAAAATTTTCAGGAAGTCTTCTTGAACCGGACCACCGATCTTGATCTTGAAGAAGATCCGGCGCAGGGCCGCTTGGTCGAAGATCTCGTTCGGGTGGAAGTTGGTCGAGAAGATGACCAATGTGTCAAAGGGAACCTCGAATTTTTCGCCTGATTGGAGGCCAAGAATATCCTTGTTCTCTTCCAGAGGAACAATCCAACGGTTGACCAGCGCTTGTGGCGGTTCCTGCTGACGACCAAGGTCGTCCACGATAAAGATGCCGCCGGTTGATTTCAGTTGAAGCGGCGCCTGATAGGTGCGTGCAGTCGGGTTGTAGACCAAATCCAGCATGGAAAGCGACAGTTCACCGCCCGTTACAACGGTCGGGCGTTCGCATTGAACATAGCGTGTGTCGAACCGTTTGCGGCGGCGGAGACTGTTGGGGTCATCTGCTTCCTGCTCGATCGCGGTGTGGACGATCGGGTCATAAACGGTGATGACCTGACCGGCATACTCGATGGCACGAGGTACATAGACGTTGTCCCCTAACGCGTCGCGAATACCGTTCGAGATTGAGGACTTACCGTTTCCCGGAGGGCCATACATCAGAATGGATCTGCCAGCGCTGACCGCGGGGCCCAGATGGTCCAGCAGGCTGTTGGGCAGAACCAGATGCCCCATGGCGCCCGTTAGCTGATCGCGGGTCACTTGAATATTTCGGATAGACTGACGCTTGACCTGTTCCCGGTAGACGTCCAGCGGAACCGGCATGGCGCCGAAGTACTCAGATTGGCTCAGCGCGTCCAGAGCGCGGGCTTTGCCGGCATCGGTAAGCTGATAGCCCATCTCGTTGCCACTGTTGGCGTTCAGTGTGCCGGTCGCTTCGAGCAGCTTTTGTTCGCGGGCAATGTCCACAAGTTCTTGCGTGACCGCACCTGGCAAACAGACCGCTTCCGCGATTTCCGTGACCGTATCCACGTTCTTTCGGAATATCGTCTTAAGCAGAATGTCCCGCATCATCACGATGGGCAGTTTCATTTCGGCCATACCCTTAGGGGCAGGGGGGGCCATAACCGAGGTCGTCTGCATATTCATGAGCGTTGCCCGTCTATCCACTAATCACGCCAAAAGCCCCACACGGGCCACTTGCCTAAAATCTTAACCTGGTTTGTGTCAGCACCAAGGCACTGAAAAGGCGGACTGATGATAGTTTATGAGCCGGAAACAGTACCGAGAATCAGATAGATCGCCAGGCTGGCCCCCAACGGAAAACCCATCGGGAATTTCTTGCCCCGATCCCAGCTTTCCCAGTCCGGGGCAATTGCCCTAAGGCGCGTGTGTTTGGCCAGCCGATGTGTCACATATGCACCAAGCATGGCACAAGTGGCGATCAGCGTCATAAGCAGATAGTCACCGGCCCAGACAAAGGCCGAGGCGGCCGCTAGAAACTTGGCATCACCTGCGCCCATAACCCCAGCCGCGTTGAGGAGGATGCCAAAAAACAGAACGACAAAGATGTGCAGCAATTGCCATAGATAGGGCGGCAGCGTCAGGGCAATCGGACCAACGCCGCCGGTCGTCCACTCGGTGGACCAAGGTGGCAGCACAATCAATCCGACAACAGCAAAAATCGCGACCAAAGCGATCACGGCGTGATTTTTGATCAACATGCTACGCAGATCAGTGAAGGCTACGTACAAGCAGATCGGCAACACAAATGGCAAAAACCATGCGGCTGCCGTCGCAGGGATATTCATGAATCAGGCCTCTTCAAGCGCGCGAAGCGATCGAACGGCTTCCTCATAGTGCTGCGGGTGGGTTGCAATGGCTTCGCGGAACAGGTTCTTGGCCGTTGTGATGTCGCCTTGCTTGATTGCAGAAATGCCCATTGTATTCAGTAACATGGCCCGCTCAACCTGTGTCAGAGGAACAACCGGCATGTTATAGTTGCCCTGCGCGGCCCGGGCCAGCACAAGGTTGTTCTTGGCTGTGAACAGCGATTTGTCCTGACGGATAGCTTCAGAAAACAGCCTTTCCGCATCCGCGTAGTCACCGCGTGACAGCTTGGAGTAGCCCCAGTTGTTCATAACGCTGCCAGGGCGCGTGGTCAGACCGACGGCTGTTTCGTAAAAGTGATCTGCGCGTTTCCAGTCTTTGCGAGAGTCTGCAACGACCGCCTCAAGGCGGTAACGTTGGAATGTCTCATAGGTTGGAGGAACAGAATCCAGCGTCGACTTGGCGGTCGACCAGTCACCTGCGCGGACCGATGCCGCGGCGTATTCGACCCGGTCGACGTTGCTCGCGCCCTTCATGGTTGTCACTTTTTTCCACGCCGAAGCGGCCTCGGTCGTGCGTTTGGCGCGCGTAAGAGAAATCGCGAGGCCCCGTTGCAGGTCGATCCGGCCGGGGTTTTTTGCAGCAGCACCTTTGAAATAGGTCACAGCCTCGTTCGGGTCAGCCGCGGTCAGAAGAACCTCGCTCAGGTTGGTTTCGTCAATGACGTCCACCTCCTGATAGGTGCGTTCGACCTTTTCTTCCTCGGTTTCTTTTTCGCAGGCGGACAGGACCATCCCGCAGATTACCATCGTTGGAATCAAGAATTGCTGGCGCATTTTTTGCGTCCCTTACTGCTCTTGCCAATGTTACGGGAGCTTGCGCAGCTTGAATTGCCCGTCGCCTTGCTGCTCCAGTGTATATTCTTGTTTTTCCGGGGTAGTATTAACAGGATTTTCCATTTTTGCGAGTGCTAAGCGTAGATTGTCCAAGATTGCGTCACTTTCGCCATTGTCCAAAGCAAAGGCGCGCCGGAACATCTGTTCTGCCTCGGGGTATTCGGCCTTTTCCATCAGCACAACACCAAGATTGTTCCACGCGATAGGCCAGTCAGGCTCATCCTCAATTGCGCGGCGCAGCAGTTCCTCTGCCTGCCCTAAACGCCTGAGACCCAGGTTCGCAGTCCCCATTGAGGTCAGGAGTTCCGTTGTCATCCCCTGATCCAGCGCGGCACGAGAAAAGGATGTCAGCGCCAGCTCATATTCGCCCGATGCCATCAGCCGGTTTCCGACTGTAACCGGATCAACAGCTTCGGCCTTAGGGTCGATGCCAGGAGCATCCAGATCGTTCGAAAGGCCTGTTTCTGTACAAGAGGCCACCATGGCAAGAACCAAGGTGGCCTGAAACGTGCGGCGTAGCCTAAACCGGATACACCTGAAATTTGAATTCATCGGGACGTTATCCACCGGATCCACTGTTTGCAAAGTCCGCGATGCCTTTTGCCGAGGGGCCGACCAGAATGACCAGCAACGGCGGCACCGTCAGTATCATTGTGGCAAGTGTCATTTTGGTTGGCAACTTATTCGCTGCCTCTTCGGCGCGCATCACTCGTTTGTCACGCATTTCACCGGCATAAACCCGCAGGGCTTCGGCTATTGATGTACCAAATGTGGCCGACTGGATCATAACAGTCACGAACGAGCTGACGTCCTGAACACCGCAACGTGTGCCAAAGTCTCTGAGAACGCTGTCCCTGTCCTTACCTGCCTTCAGTTCGTGCGCGACGACTTCGAACTCTAGGGCGATATCCGGGTAAGAGACTTTCATCTCAGCCGCGACCCGAACGATTGCCTGATCCAGCGACTGACCGGCTTCCACGCAGACCAGCATCAGGTCCAGAGTATCGGGAAACCCTGCGACGATGGCTTCTTCTCGCTCGGCAACGCGTCGCGTGATCCAATAGCGGGGGAGGAAGTAGAACGCACATGCCGGGATCAAGACGCGGGTGGCCGTTTGAGTCGGTGTGAATTCTTGGCCACCGGAGAAAACCGTGACCAACAGAACACCAATCGCGACCCCGACCAAACCAAGGGCAAATTGGGCAAAGTGGAAAAAGCGCACCGCGTCCTTGGATTGATACCCCGCCTGGCGCAGCTTGAGTTCCATCGCGGACAGCTCTTCCTGATTCTGTGGTTCCAGGAAGTTCGCAAATTTCTGAAGCTGCTCGTTGCGACTGGCTTGTCGCAGTTTGTCCTTGTTGCCTTTCTTGCCTTCCTTGGGCGCTGCATTTGAACGTTGCAGTTTCTTGAGAGGGTCCTCTGGTTGGTTCAACATCAGTGGCACGGCCACCAGAATCATAAACAACCCCAGAACACCAACCACAATAAGTGGTCCGAACGGCCCCAAATGCTCGGTCAGGACTTCATTGATTTGGGTCAGAAATTCCATACTCAAGCCCTCAGACTTTGATGTTCGTAAGAATGCGCATTACGATCAGGTTCAGTGTCAGCATGATGCCTACAAAGAAGCACATCGGAATGAACCACTCGTGGTCAACAACCTCGTCATAGTAGCCCGGATCTTTCACCAGAATGAACAACAGGCAGAAAAGGGGGAAGCCAGACAGAAACTTGCCGGACCATTTAGCCTCGGCAGTGATCGCCTTAACGCGCCGGAACAGGCGAAACCGAGCTCGGATAACTTGGGCCAAGCCCGCCAAAATTTCCGCCAGGTTACCGCCTGCCTGTTGTTGGATTCCGACAGCAACAGACAAAAAGCGCAGATCTTGCATCCCCAGACGTTCTGCCATGTCCTTTAGGGCTTCACCCACGTCACGGCCATAGGCGCATTCGTCCGCGATGATACCAAATTCCGTTCCAAGCGGATCTTGTACTTCGCTCGCAACAATCTGAATTGTTGAGACAAATGGGTTACCAACGCGAAGAGAACGAACCATCAGCTCAACGGCGTCGGGCAGTTGTTCCTCCATCAGGCCCATACGTTTCGAGGCTTTGTGGTTCACCCAAGCATAGACACCGCCGACACCGATCCCGATCGAAAGCGCAATCCGCAATACGGTATCCGTGGCCGTCCCGATACTTAGCCCAACATAAGCAAAGCCTGAAACCAGCACCATGATCATAATCAACTGGCGTGGCGAAAAGGCGATCGCAGCTTTTTGTGCCTTGTCGGCCAACAGCGAATAGAGCGGGATGCTCTGGGTTTTCATATGCTGCTGCATTTCCTTGCGCAGCTGTTCCAGAACCTGTTCGCGTCCGACGCCTTTTTCAAGCATATCCAGACGCCGGTTCACGCGGCTGTTCAGGCTGATGGACTTGCCAAATGCCACAAGATAGATGCCCTCGACCAGGAGAAGAACTCCGACGAAGATCACAACATAGATAAGAGCCTCTACGGGCAGTTGCATATCCGGATCTCCTTAGACGGTCGTAGGTTCGTAGATGGATGGAGGCAGATCAAAGCCCCACAAGCGGAAGCGTTCGGAATAGTGGCTGCGCACACCGGTCGCGGTGAAATGGCCAATGATTTTGTTGTCCGGCGTTAGACCAACGCGTTGAAACTTGAAAATTTCCTGCATCGAAATCACGTCACCTTCCATCCCTGTAATCTCGGTGATCGAGGTCATCCGACGCGAGCCGTCCTGCAAGCGGCTGGCCTGAACGATCAGGTTCACAGCTGATGAGATTTGGCTGCGGACCGCTTTGAGAGGCATCTCGATTCCGGCCATTGCGATCATGTTTTCGAGACGCGAAATCCCGTCACGGGCCGAGTTGGCGTGGATCGTGGTCATCGAACCGTCGTGGCCGGTGTTCATAGCCTGCAGCATGTCGATCACCTCGGCGCCACGCGTCTCGCCAACGATGATGCGGTCAGGACGCATACGAAGAGCGTTTTTAAGACAGTCGCGCGGGCTGACTTCGCCTTTGCCTTCGACGTTAGGGGGGCGGCTTTCCATCCGTCCCACATGGGTCTGTTGCAGCTGAAGTTCCGCCGTATCCTCGATGGTCAGGATGCGTTCGGCGTCATCAATAAAGCTGGACAAGGCATTCAGCGTCGTCGTTTTGCCCGAGCCTGTACCGCCCGAGACGATGATATTCAGACGCGTTGAAACAGCTGCCTGCAAATAGGCGGCCATTTCTTCGGTAAATGCGCCGAAATTGACCAGATCGTCGATGGCCAGCTTGTCTTTTTTGAACTTACGAATGGAAACAAGCGACCCGTCAACGGCGATAGGTGGCACCATTGCGTTGAAGCGCGACCCGTCAGCTAGGCGGGCGTCGACATAAGGGTTGGATTCATCGACCCGACGACCCACGGCGGATACGATCTTGTCGATGATCCGCATCAGGTGCTTTTCGTCCTTGAACGTGACGTCGCTGATTTCTAGCTTGCCGTGCCGCTCGACAAAAATCTGCTGAGGGCCGTTTACCAAGATGTCGTTGACGCTGTCGTCTTGAAGCAGCGTCTCAAGGGGCCCCAGACCAGTGACTTCGTCATACAGTTCCTTGTTTAACTGCGACCGGTCTTCGCGGTTCAGAACGATATCACGAGATTCAAGGATTTCGCTCGAGATTGCGCTGATTTCTGCACGAAGTTCAGATTCTCCGGCCTTTTCAAGTGCCGCAAGATTCAGGTTTTCCAGCAGTTCCCGGTGCATCTCGATCTTGATTTCACCCAGGCGCTCTTTGCGCTTGCGATCCCGGTCCGAAGCGACCGGTTCAGCGGCCTTTTTTTGGATTGGGCGACGGGCGACGGCGTTTTCAGTGGATGCTTTTTTCGGAGCAGGCGTTTGTGCCGCAGCCTCAGGCGTAGGAGCAGCCTCGACCGGCTGCGCTGCTGGCTGCTTCTTGTATCTTGAAAACACGGCGACTACCCCTCTGAAATACGGTTACGCGGCCTCGGCGCTGCTGCTGCCCAAACTGTGAAGCGATTTTGCAAGTTTTGCGATTTCCCGACGCAGCGGGTTTTTGGCGGCGGATTTGGCCAGCGGCAATCCGTGATCACCGCTTTGCATGACGGGTTTGCCACCATCTGGCAATTGCAGGTCAATTGAAATGCCCAGGCTTTCGCCCATTCGCTTGACCCGGCCTTTGCCATTCAAGTCAGTGAATTTCGGGGCTCGGTTCAGAGCGAACCGGAGCTTGTTGAACGGCAGTTCCTCGGCCTGAAGGGCGCGTTTCAACCGCAGCGCGTTCTGAGCGGATCGCATATCCAGCTCGATCATGGCAAAGTACACATGTGCAGCCTGAAGAACCGTTTCCGACCAATGAACAAGGGTTGTCGGCATATCGACAACCACGTAGTCGAATTTCCTGCGGGCTATTTCGATGACGCGCTCGATGTCTTCGGGTGTGATCAGGTCCAACGGAACCATATCGGACGGTGCAGTCAGGACCTCAAGCTTTTCCTCATAGGTTTGTAGGGCCTGCGAGAAGACATCGTCGTCCATCGAGTTTGTGTCCGACAGCATCTCAAATATGGTTTCGCGTCGGGGAAGGTCCAGATAGGTCGACACGCTGCCGTATTGCAGATCCAGATCGATGACGCACACAGAAGGTGCCTCTTTGTCTGACGCAGTTGCCAGCTCCCAGGCGAGATTGACCGCCATAGTCGTTGATCCCACACCGCCTGCCAGCCCATGGACCACAAACAGCGCGCCTTCCTTCGAATCACCGTGAGCGGCAGGAGCTGTCGCAACCGCAGTCGCTGCTACCGGCTCAGGTTTGTTCATGCGCTCGATGGCTTCCTGCAGCTCTCCCTCGGGAAGAGGGTAGGGGACAAACTCGTCCGCGCCCTTGCGAAGTAGTTGGTGCAGAGATGCAGGTGTGACGTCTTCGGCGATCAGTACGATCTTGATCTTTTTCTCTTTGGCCTGCGAGATGATCTCGCCCATCAGAGAAAGGTTGTCCTCATCTTCTCCGTCAATGGCAAGCGCAACGAATTCAAGGCTTTCCGCCTCAGGTTGGCTGAAAAAAGCCAGGGCTTCGGCGAAGCCAAGGTCGCCCCAGCGTTCGCCCAAAATGGTTTCCATGTCCTCGATCAGAAGATCAAAATTTTGGACGTCACGGCTGATCGTGCAGGCCAGAATGGCAGTTCCGTCATCATGCGTTTTGGCGCTTGTCATTCACACAATCCTCGTCGTCTGGGCCTGCTCACTGCCCGAACATGTCTGGTTCGGTTCAGTTCGCTGTTGCCCGGTCGCGGCCAATTCGGGCCGCACTTCACCTAATTGTTGAAAAGATGGCTTGGAACTTAGGCAAGATTTTGGCGCAAAAGAACCAATTGTAGGGAAATGGGCGACGATGCCGCCCATTTCTTATGGATTATTCATCACTGCCGCCAGCATCGTCGCGCTGGATGTAGCTTTCCCTCGTGGCGCTTTCGACGTATTCGCGGTACACGATTTCGGCGTATTTGCCATCCAGAACCAGCGGATTGCGATCCAAAAAGCCCGACACTTCGGTGACCGTGCGCCTGTTGCGGCGATCTCGGTTCGGAGTGTCGATCAGAGGCCGCGTTTTCCCGAAGGAAACTACAGCTTCCAAACGCGACCGCGAGATCCCTTGCTGCGTCAGGAATGCAACGGCTGCGTTTGCACGACGTTGCCCAAGCGACTGGTTATACCCGGTTGAGCCAACGGCATCGGTATGGCCGTAAACGCGGAACCGTGCTTCGGGGAACTGCTTGATCCATGCCGCTTGCCGCAACAAGACCCGCTGCGCCTGAGCGTCCAGCTGAGAACTGTTAAACGCAAAATTGATCTGCGTTGGCACTTCTGCGGCAAACCGCTGGCCCAGGATTTGTGCGTATGTCAGCTCACCGTTCATGACCTGAACGTTGTTTAGAGTTGCGTTGCCAAAGGCGCCTTGGTCAGCTTCGTACCCCGCTTCACGTGTACACGCGGCAACGGCGACCGACAGACCCAGTGTTATGATCCACTTTTGCATTGGTCCTATCCTCTCAATCATTCCAGGATGTAGCCGTATGAGCTGCCAAAGTCCTGTTTGGCGACTTCAGACGCAGCACCCGAACCAACGCGTGTGGTTCGCGCCGTTCTTCCGTTCAAGAACAGGTCAAACTCGCTAGGCGGTTTGACGCGGTCTGTCGGCAGGGCCAGGGCTTCACCACGGGTGGGTGATACCAGATGGGCTGTGACGATGATAACCAGTTCAGATTGCTGACGCTGGTATTCCGCGCTGCGGAACAAAGAACCCAGTACAGGAATGTCGCCGACCCATGGGATTTGGCTGTTCAGGTCTGCGAAGTTGTCCTGAATCAACCCTGCAATCGCAAAGCTCTCTCCGTCTCGCAATTCAACTGTCGTCTTTGTTTGACGTGAGATAAAGGTAGGCACGTTGTTGCCTGCAATTGAGAAGTTGGAGTTCGGGTCAATAGTTGAGACCGATGTTCCTAACTCAAGGTTAATCAGATCACCATCCACCACGCGAGGGGTAAAGAGAACCTGCACACCGAAGTTCCGATATTCGATTGCAATGTTGCCGTCATCCGCAGGAACAGGAATCGGGACTTGGCCACCCGCCAGGAATTCAGCTTCCTGACCTGACAGGGCTGACAGGTTGGGCTCTGCAAGAGTACGGGCGAGCCCTTTGGTTTCGAGCGCCTCCAACAACAAGCGTACCTGCGTTGAACCGGCACCAAAGCCAAACAGGATGGCACCTGTATTTGTCTGCTGGAAGGGAATTCTGTCGGCGAGGGCGTTCGCCAAAGCGCCTGCACTGTTCAGGGTGTTGAAGCCGCCCGTAGCGTCACCGCCGCCAAAGCCCAACGATGCAGTCAGACTTTTCGCAACCGACCGATTCATTTCGGCAAAGCGAACTTTCAGCATAACCTGTTGAACGCCGCCAACGGACATCAGGTTCGAAACCCGCTCGGGCGCGTAACGTTCTGCAAGCTCCAGAGCACGGGCCAATTTGGCCGAGCTGGAAATCGTGCCAGAAAGAACGATGCCGTCGTTGGCAGTGCGCACTTCGATTGGCTCACCCGGTAGAATCTGCCGCAATCTCTCTTTGAATTCAGACACATCCGGCGAAACACGGACCCGAACATTGGCCAGCAGGTTGCCAGCCCCATCGAACAAAGTCAGCGTGGTCAGGCCAGGTGCCTTACCCAAAACATAGATGGTACGATCAGAAAGCGACGAAATGTCAGCGATGCCTGCGTTGGCAATGCTGAGTTCCGCAAAAGGTGTTTCGCTTTCAACGACGATTGCGCGGTTCATCGGAACGTCCAGCGTTTCCGCCGTACCGTTCTTAACCACGCGAAGTGTTTCAGCCTGGACAGCAGTGCTGGCCGAACTGATAACTAACGCCAACCCCAGAAGGGTTGCGTTGAACCAAGATTTTATTTTCATGTGACCTGCCTCTCCGATCACGCCTCGTTTTAGGTCTAATGCCTTATGTGCGGTAACACTGCGCGAATTACGATTTTATTGCAATAATCAATGGTTTCTGGAATTTTCCTTATGTGGGTAATGCGCAACATTCGAAACGAAACAAGCCGCGCTGATGGCGCGGCTTGTGGCTTTAACGTTTTGATTTCGCGCTAGTTTGTGCAGGGCGTTATTATTCCGGTATCGACGATTTCGCCGCCACGACGCGCCTTAACCGTGCAAATCTGTTTCTCGACTTTGACGGGTGCGGGCGCTGCTTCTTCGATTCCCAGGAGTTTTCTTTGGTCCACTTCAATCGCAGTCGCAATAGTCTCATCTTGTGCACCGACCAGCGCCAGTGACAACCGCCCGGTGTTCTGTGCCTGGGCGAGAGCGGCGACCTGTTCCGGGGTAATAGCGACAGTAACCGTCCTGGCAATAGTTGTGCCGGTCACGTCCGATCCTGCGGTCTGATCAATTGCGATAAGTTCGATGTTGGTCTGGATTAGACGTGTGATCTCTCCCTCGCCGCCAGTACCTCTTAGGGATCCGGTCCAGTAAACGTCGACGTTATCGCCTGGGCGCAAAAAGCCAGATACACCAGATGCAACATCTACACTGATTGCGAAGGCGCGCATGCCTTTCTCAAGACGAGACGTAAGGCCGGCCGACTCACCGGGTTGGGTAACTTTGACTTCCAAAAGGGCTTCGTCTTTTTCGATTGTACGAAGGATAAACCGCTCGCCCCTCCCATCCGTGGGAAACAAAACGGCCATATCCGAAAAAGTCCCTTCGGGAATCGCGTCCTCAGGCCACTGCACGATGCGTACATCTTCCGGCGCAAGACGCTCCCCATACTTCATGGCCCGGTTAACGACCGTGACAGGGACTGTTGGAATGGTCTTAACATTTGCGAGCGCGTTTTGAGTCGCCAATCTTTCCCGTTCAAGTTCCGCTTGGGTTTGACTGATGTAGTCCCTTGCCAAGTAGACGGCCCCACCGGCCAAAGCGACCCCAACAATCAGGACAAGTCCAAATACTAGCCGCATTCGCGTCCCCTCTTAGTTATTCGATTTGGTTAGTTCGTCAAAGATTTACGACGAAGATCAACACTGATCTAAAGGGAGATTGTGTCGAAAAGGGGGACAATATTTGAAAATTTTCGCGTCCAATAATTTTTTTGGACATTTAAGCAATTGCGAGTTCACGAATCCGGTGCGTCGAAACGCACGGAAATTTCGTCAGCGACATCGATCCCACTCAGGGCTGCACCTGATCTGGCATCCAGGTCTCGGACTGGTTGATGAAAAACAACGAAAACACCGGCGGCAATTCCCACGATTGCGGCTGTCAAAACCACCCAGTCAACCGTCACGGCCCCGTCTTCACGTTTGCAGAATAGGATCGTTCTTTTGAACATATCGTTTCCAATGCTGGGCCATGAAAAATTACGGGGCCGAGTCAAACAACCCAGCCCCGAGAAAAATAGTCACAAAGACTAAGCGCTTAGATTAAGGCGTGGTCGGCGGAGTGACAGGGATCGATGAAGCGGTTTTGGTCGCCGCGTCGGACAGAGTCGCACCTACTTTGTTCGAAACAGCCTGAGTGCCGGTACCGATTTGGGTATAGGCGACCGATGCCAGGCCAACGATTGCTGCGGTCAGAACGACCCAGTCTACTGTTACGGCGCCGTCTTCGTCTTTGCGGAAGTTCTTGATGAACTTGATCATGTTACGTCCCTCCTAAAGGATCTAAAAAAGTCTATTAAACCTCGGCGTCTATCAGAGCTTCCTCTCTCAGTCCGCTCCCGATCGTCTCGGTATGGCACTATGATTGACCGCTATGCGTGGCAGGAATTGGGCCAAACACCATTTTTTTTTGATGAAGTTTAACTTTTTGGTAGTTATTTTGGTAAGTAATTGAAAAAAAACAATAAAAAACTTCACTACGCAAAGGTTGTCTAGACGGCCAGATGCAAATTTGCGGCAAATGAGGCGAATTTGCCCCATTTCACGTTGTTTTTCTGGCTTTACGGGCAGATTCGAGGTTCAAATCAACCAAAAGAAAAACATGAGGCAGGCAAATGAATCTCCGGCTCGCAATGACTTGCGCCGGTTTGGCGGCGTTGATGCTGTCTGGCCCAGTGCCAGTCGTGGCGAACGAGGTTGAGCCAAGAGGCGTTTACAAACGGGTCAAGGCCCCAAAGCCCGGCACACGACCGCGCGTCACGGTCCAGATCACGCCCGATGAGCATGCGAAGACCCCGTCTGCCCCTAGTACGGGCGTAGAATTGGTCGAACCTGAAATCATCGCGCGCACGCGTGTCGTACCGCCAACTCTTCCCGGTGCGGGCAAAAAACCGGTTGGTTCGTACAAGGCTTTCTGGGAAAGGGTGTCGCCGTCCTTGGCCGAGGCCGGGTCCGGACGATTGCACGATGCCATGAATGCGCTGGCTGCGATCAATGTCGCGGCACCCCGTTTACAGACCCTGCAAAACATCGCCCAACAGCGCCGCGTGGATATTCTGCGCTCGACCGTTGGAACAAATGTCTCACCGGCATTGGTTCTGGCGGTCATTTCCGTTGAGTCCGCTGGGCGCACCGACGCTGTAAGCTCGGCCGGGGCACAAGGATTGATGCAGCTGATGCCCGCAACCGCCAAACGGTTTGGGGTTCAGGACAGTACCCAGCCATCGCAAAACATTGCGGGCGGTGTGAAGTACCTGAACTGGCTGATGGAAGAATTCGGTAACGACCCGATCCTCGTCCTTGCGGGGTATAACGCAGGGGAAGGGGCCGTACGTAAGCACGAGGGCGTCCCGCCTTACGCAGAGACCCGTGATTACGTACCCAAGGTTCTTGCAGCGTTTCAGGTGGCGCGGGCGTTGTGTTCGACACCGCCCCAGCTGATTACGGATGGGTGTGTATTCCAATCGCTGAACTGAAAACGGCCCACCTGAATTTGGTGGGCCTTTTCATTGGTGTGAATCAGTTGACGATGTTGGCCTCGGTCGCGGCGCGGATTTCATCTTCGGTCACGCCTTCGGCGATCTCGATGATCTTCAAGCCGCCATCAACCACGTCCAGAACGCCAAGGTTGGTGATAATGCGGTTTACCACCTTCTTGCCGGTCAATGGCAGGGTGCACTTCTTCAGCAGCTTGGACTTGCCGTGCTTGTTGGTGTGATCCATCACGACGATCACGCGACGAACACCTGCAACCAGGTCCATCGCGCCGCCCATGCCTTTAACCAGCACGCCCGGAATCATCCAGTTGGCCAAATCGCCTTCTTCATCGACCTCCATCGCGCCCAGAACGGCGGCCGCAATCTTACCGCCGCGGATCATAGCAAACGATGTGGCACTGTCGAAATAGGCGGTGCGGGACAGTTCCGTGATCGTCTGCTTGCCAGCGTTGATCAGATCCGGGTCTTCTTCGCCTTCAAAGGGGAAGGGGCCCATACCCAGCATTCCGTTCTCGGATTGGAGGGTGATGTCCTTGTCACCAACATAGTTTGCCACCAGCGTCGGAATACCGATGCCAAGGTTTACATACATGCCGTCTTCCAGCTCTTGCGCCGCACGTGCGGCCATCTGATTGCGATCCCAGGGCATTATGCTTCCTCCTTCTTACGGGTGGTGCGTTGTTCGATGCGCTTTTCGTGCTGACCCTGAATGATGCGATGCACGTAGATGCCGGGCAGGTGGATCATATCGGGGTCCAGCGAACCACGCGGCACGACTTCCTCGACCTCGGCGATGCAGATCTTACCACAGGTCGCAGCAGGTACGTTAAAGTTGCGCGCGGTCTTGCGGAAGATCAGGTTGCCGGTGTCATCGGCCTTCCAGGCTTTGACAATGGCCAGATCGGCAAAGATGCCTTCTTCCAAGATGTAAGTCTCGCCATTGAAGTCTTTGTGCTCTTTACCATCGGCAATCACGGTGCCCACACCGGTCTTGGTATAGAACCCCGGGATGCCTGCGCCACCGGCGCGCATGCGCTCGGCCAGGGTTCCTTGCGGGTTGAATTCCAGCTCCAGCTCTCCGGCCAGGTATTGGCGCATGAACTCGGCGTTTTCACCCACGTAAGAGCTGATCATCTTTTTGACCTGCTTGGTCTGCAACAGGATGCCGATTCCGAAATCGTCAACGCCGGCGTTGTTCGAAGCAAACGTCAGATCTTGAGCGCCCGAGTTCTTGATCGCCTCAAGCAGCAATTCGGGAATACCGCACAGGCCGAAACCGCCCGCCGCGATCATCATGCCGTCCGAAATCACTCCATCGAGTGCTTCGGTGGCATTGGCATAGACTTTCTTCATGGAAAACTCCCCCAATGACATGGTGATGGCGCAGGTTGTGCCGCCACGTCACGGGGAAGTCAATGAAACCAAGGGGTAGGTGGTATTTCTACCTAGCCAGTCGTTAGGTGGCCGCCTTTTTGGTCGTCTTCTTGGCAGCAGCTTTCTTTTTCGGAGCCGCTTTTTTCTTGGTGCCCTTTTTGGCTGCGCGTTCGTTGACCAGTTCGATGGCCATTTCCTGCGTTACGTCCTCGGGCTTGATATCTTTTGGAATGGTCGCGTTGACCTTTTCCCATTTCACGTATGGCCCATAGCGCCCATCCAGAACCTGCATCGCGCCGCCATCTGGGTGCTCGCCTAATTCCTTCAACGCTTTTGCCGCTGCGCGACGGCCCCGCCCGGGGTTGGCGCGCTTTTCAGCCAGCAACTCGACAGCGCGGTTCATGCCGATTTCAAACACGTCGTTGGGGTCTTTGAGGTTTGCGTAGACCGGCTTGGCCTCATCCGCCAACTGATGCATCAGATAGGGACCAAACCGCCCAAAGTTCGAGCTGATCATGCCACCCTCTGGGTGTTCGCCAATCTGGCGGGGCAGGGACAACAGCGTCAGCGCCTTGTCCAGATCCATGTCATCCTTGCTCCAGCCACGCGGTAGTGAGGCGCGCGGTGGTTTTTTGTTCTCGGGCGTCGGTTCGCCGCGCTGAACATAGGGGCCAAAGCGGCCGGATTTCAGCCAGATATCATCCCCTGCATCTTCGCCCAGAAGACGTTCCTCGCCTTCAGCGCCTTCGCCGGCGATGGGGCGGGTATAGGTGCATTCAGGATAGTTTCCACACCCAACGAACCCGCCGGTGCGCGACGTCTTCAGGTGCAACTGACCCATTCCACATTTCGGACAGACACGAGGGTCCGAGCCGTCTTCACGCGGCGGATAAAGCTGCGGCGCCAGGGCTTCGTCGAGTTTGTCCAGAACCTCGGAGATCCGCAATTCGGACGTCTCGCCGATAGCAGCCGAGAAATCGCGCCAGAACTTGCTCAGCAACTCCTTGTAGTCACGCCCACCGGCGCTGACGTCGTCCAATTGTTCTTCCAGATTGGCGGTGAACTCATACCCCACGTACTGCCGGAAGAAGTTCAGCAGGAAGATCGTAACGATCCGGCCCTTCTCCTCGGGGATCAGCCGGTTCTTGTCTTTGCGCACATATTCCCGGTCCTGAATCGTGGTCACGATCGAGGCATAGGTCGACGGTCGCCCGATCCCCAGCTCTTCCATCCGCTTGACCAGCGTAGCTTCGGTGTAGCGCGGCGGCGGTTGAGTGTGGTGCTGCAGGGCCAGTACAGATTCGTTCTCGGATAGAATGGCCTCTTTCGCGGCCTTTTCAGTGCCCTCGCTGGTTGCTTTGGTGAACTGATCGCGCAGGGATGTTTTGGCAAACCGAGCTGGATCGCCCTGCATGATTTGCGGCAGGCGCTTTTCATCATCATCGGCCACGTCGTCGCGGCCTTCTTCATAAACGCGCATGAACCCGTCGAACAGAACAACCTGACCGGTGGCGCGCAGGCCGATCTGGCCGTCATCGCTGCCAATCTCGACCGTAGTGCGCTCCAGTCGCGCAGCAGCCATCTGGCAGGCAATGGTACGCTTCCAGATCAGGTCATACAGCTTGCGCTGATCTTCATCTGTGACCTTCAGGGCCTTGGTATCGCGGGACATATCCGTCGGGCGGATACATTCGTGCGCCTCCTGGGCGTTTTTGGCCTTGTTTTTATAGATACGCGGGCTGTCCGGCACGTATTCTGCACCGTAACGGTCTGTGATGGTATCGCGGGTGGCCGCCACGGCCTCGGGCGCCATGTCGATGCCATCGGTCCGCATATATGTGATGTAGCCCGCCTCGTAGAGGCGTTGAGCAACCTGCATCGCGTGACGCGCGCCCATTCCGAACTTGCGGCTTGCTTCCTGCTGCAAGGTAGAGGTCATGAAGGGCGCGCTGGGGTTGCGCGCGGCAGGCTTGGCTTCGACCGAAGAAACACTCAGCGCGCGGCTGGTAATGGCCTGCACCGCTAATTCAGCCTGGGTGGCGTTGGCCAAATCATGTTTGTCCAGTTTCTTACCGGCCAGTGTGACCAGGCGTGCCTCATAAGTCTGGCCGCGCGGTGTTTCGAACACTGCCTTCACAGACCAATATTCGACTGGCTTGAACGCCTCGATCTCCATCTCGCGCTCGACGATTAGGCGCAGACAGACTGACTGAACGCGACCGGCGGACTTCGCGCCGGGCAGCTTGCGCCACAGGACCGGCGACAGGTTGAAACCCACCAGATAGTCCAGCGCGCGGCGGGCCAGATAGGCCTCGACCAGCGGCATGTCGACCTGGCGCGGGTTCTGCATCGCCTCGGTCACCGCATCCTTGGTGATCGCGTTGAAGGTCACGCGGCTGACGGGCGTGTCTTTCTTGATCGAGCGGCGCTTGGTCAGGGCTTCTTGCAGGTGCCAGCTGATAGCCTCACCCTCACGATCAGGGTCAGTCGCGAGAATCAAAGCGTTGTCTTCTTTCAGCGCATCGGCGATGGCTTTGACATGTTTGCGGCTGTCGTTGCCGACCTCCCATTTCATCTCAAATTCATGCTCGGTATCGACGGATCCGTCCTTGGGCGGCAAGTCCCGGACATGGCCATATGAGGCCAGCACCGTGTAGTCAGGGCCAAGATATTTGTTGATTGTTTTGGCCTTGGCAGGGGATTCTACAACAACTACAGGCATTTAAGGGAAAACCTCGCTCGACGGAATTGGCGCCTTCTATGATCGTGCAAGATGTGGAGGGCAAGGGCGAATTGTCAATGCGTTCCTTTGAACACAGAAGTTATGTTGTTATTTCAATCACGTAGCCTGTGCACAAAAAGGGCTTGGGCAGGAACCGCTCGTCAGAGTTGGTATTTATGCAGACAATGACAGAAGTCCGCCGGGCTGCCGCTGGATCTGTCCTTCGAGTTCCAGATCAATCAGAGCCGGTCCTATTTCTCCGGCTGTTGCAGCAATGTCGCGGATCAACTGATCTTCGGCAATCGGGGAGGGGCCTAACAGTGACAAGATCGCACTATGCAACGCGGCACCTGTGATTGCTGGTTCATCAACTGCGATGGGTGGGGCGGGGGCCTCAACCTGAGGCGCTGTTACCTGTTTCGGAAGCGCTTCAATGATGTCTTCCGCGGTTCGCACCAATATCGCGCCGTCCCGGATCAACATGTTGCACCCCGCGGCCCGCGCATCGAAGGGGTGGCCGGGCACGGCCAGAACCTCGCGCCCTTGGTCCAAGGCATCCCGCGCCGTAATCAGGCTGCCGGACTTTGCTGCCGCTTCAACGACGACAACCGCTTGTGCCAGACCTGAGATAATTCTGTTTCTGCGCGGGAAGTGTCGGGCCTGCGGTGTGACGCCCATGGGCTGTTCGGAGACACGCAATCCGGTTTGGCCAATCTTTTCCGCCAAAACAGTGTTTTCGGTGGGATAGACGACATCCACGCCGCCTGCCATCACAGCGACAGTGCCCGTTTCAAGCGCGGCCATATGGGCCGCTGTATCAATACCGCGTGCCAGGCCGGACACAACGACATAGCCTTGCTTGCCGAGATCCGTGGCAAGCGCCCGCGCCATCCGCGCACCTAAGGACGAACAATTCCGCGCGCCGACCATCCCAATCGACCAACGCTGAAGCAGGGAGGTATCTCCAATCGCCCAAAGCAATGGCGGGGCGTCGGATAAATCATTCAACGCATCAGGAAAATCGGCGGAGCCAAGGCACAAAAGGCGCGCGTTCGCAGCTTTTGCGGCCTTGAGTTCCGCCTCAATCACGCCGGGCGGGCAGGTTTCATACCCTTCAATTCCGGCAGCGCGTGCCATTTCCGGCAGCGCGGCCAGCGCGTTCTGCGCCGAGCCATGTTCCCGCAACAGCCGACGAAACGTCGCCGGACCAACCTTGCGAGAGCGCAACAGGCGAAGCCAGGAAAACTGATCCTCTTCCGTGGTGGGTGGGAGTGTGGGGTGATAGGAAGAATGCTGCTCTTCGGTCATCCGATGCTCCGCCTGATTGCAGAACTGGTTTACGATTGCCGGGGTTAACAGCTTGTGAATCTCTTCAAATTATCCGGATAATTTTCGGCTTTTATTATTGAGAGCTTTCTAGCGCGTTGAAATATAATAAATAAAAATCACTTTCCTCGACACGGTCGCCTGACAGGATGTTAATGCGCAGACGGACAGAAAGCACAGTGTTAACTCTGCGCTCTCGATTGCCCGCCAAGCGATTCCCGGTTACGCAGCCGATCCGCCGACCGTCAGGCCATCCATCAGAACGGTTGGCTGGCCCACGCCGACCGGCACCCACTGGCCGTCTTTGCCACAGGTCCCCATGCCCGGATCCAACGCCATGTCGTTGCCCAGTCCCCGAATGCGTTTAAGGGCCGATGGGCCGTCGCCGATCAGGGTCGCGCCTTTGACCGGTGCCCCGATCCTGCCGTTTTCAACGCGGTACGCCTCGGTGCAGGAGAACACGAATTTGCCGTTGGTGATATCCACCTGACCGCCGCCGAAACCAACCGCCCAGATTCCGTCTTTGATATCTGCCACCAAAGAGGCCGGATCAGCGTCGCCACCCAGCATCACCGTGTTCGTCATCCGCGGCATGGGTTTGTGTGCATAGCTTTGCCGCCGCCCGTTTCCGGTGGGGGCCACGCCCATCAGGCGCGCGTTCTGGCGATCCTGCATATAGCCGGTCAGGACGCCATCTTCGATCAGAACCGTGCGCGAACTGGGTGTGCCTTCGTCATCCAAGGAGATCGACCCGCGACGATCCGGGATCGTGCCATCATCGACGACGGTCACGCCTTTGGATGCGATCTGCTGTCCCATCAAACCGGCAAAGGCCGAGCTTCCCTTGCGGTTAAAGTCCCCCTCCAAACCGTGTCCGATTGCCTCGTGCAAGAGGATGCCCGGCCAACCGGGGCCAAGCGCGACCTCCATCACGCCGGCAGGGGCCGGGATCGCGTCGAGATTGACCAAGGCGATCCTCAATGCCTCGCGTGCTTTGTCCTGCCAGTCTGCCGGGTCGATCAAACCGTCAAGCCCGACGCGCCCGCCACCCCCGGCCGAGCCGCTTTCGCGACGGCCGTTCTGTTCGACGATGACAGAGATATTGAGGCGGGTCATTGGCCGCACGTCTCGCATCAGTACGCCGTCCGGGCGCAAAATCTCGACCTCTTGCACGGCTGCGGCGATTGTCGCACTGACCTGCACGACGCGGGGATCCATGTCACGGGCATAGGCGTCGATCTCGCGCAGCGTTTCGATCTTGACCGGGAAATCAGCGGATTCAATCGGGTCTTCGTCCGTATAAAGGCGGGTATTGGTGGGACGGGGACCGTCGGCGAGCGTGCCGCCGCCGTCGCCAACCGCCAGGCGCGCGGTCTCGGCTGCCCGCTTCAGCGCCGGAATTGAGACGTCGGTGGAATGCGCATACCCGGCAACCTCGCCCTGTACGGCCCGCAGGCCAAACCCCTCGGATGCGTCATAAGATGCTGTCTTCAAGCGCCCGTCATCAAAGACCAAAGCCTCGGATTTCCGCCGCTCGACAAACAGCTCTCCGTCTTCCGCCCCAGCGGTGGCAGATTGCAAAACCGCAAGCGCCTCGTCCTGCGGAACAGCGCTGTCAAATGGGCGAAACGGGTCGTTGGACATCTGTTGGGACCTTCCGAGTTTGATCCAGATCAAAAATAGCGTCTGTTTGACGCAAGCATTTTGCTTTATCTACCCGACGGAATATGGTTTTTAACGCGGCCAAAGACAACGGGAGAGGTGCGACTGATTCACACCTTTTCGCCAGAGAAGCAAAGATCAGACGATCAGGACAGAAAATGAAGAATGCTTTGATGCTTTCGGGGTTGATGACAGCCCTCTCCAGCCTTCCCGCAATGGCTCAGGAGCTTGAGATTATTGGTAAGCCGGTTGATGGCGGCCTTGGGTTCCAGCCCGCGGCGACCAGCCTGGCCTCGGGGATTCAGCGGCTGGATGATATGATTCTGGTGATCATCACCGCGATCTGCCTGTTTGTTGCGGGTCTGCTGATCTACTGCATCATTCGCTACAATTCGCGCAACAACCCTGAACCGGCGCGATTCTCGCACTACACCCCGGTTGAGATTGCCTGGACCCTTGGCCCGATCCTGATTCTGGTCTTCATCGGTGCCTTCTCGCTGCCAGTTCTGTTCAATCAGCAGGAAATCCCCGAAGGCGACATCACCATCAAAGTCGTTGGGAACCAGTGGTACTGGACTTACGAATACGTTGATCACGATTTCGCCTTTGACAGCTATCTGCTGGGCCACCCGGCCACATTGGACGAAGGCGCACGCCCGGCCGATGCGGACGTGACCCCGTTTGTTCTGAACGACGCGATGCGTGCCAAGCTGGCGGATGCGGGCTACAGCGATGACGAATGGCTGCTGGCTACCGATACCGCCGTTGTGGTCCCGGTTGGCAAGATCATTGTGATGCAGGTTACCGCATCAGACGTGATCCATTCGTGGACCATCCCGTCCTTCGGCGTAAAACAGGACGGTGTTCCTGGACGTCTGGCCGAATTGTGGTTTGAGGCCGAAAAGGAAGGCATCTATTTCGGTCAGTGTTCCGAACTGTGCGGCAAGGACCACGCTTACATGCCGATCACCGTCAAAGTGGTCAGCGAAGAGGCGTATGAGCAGTGGCTGCAAGGCGCACTGGAAGAGTATGCAGGTCAGCCCGCAGCCTATCAGGTTGCATTCAAGTGATGACCCGCGCGGGCTGAAAACTCGCGCCAAAGGTAATGCAGGCTGCGCGGTATCCGCGCGGCTTTCGCCCCAGAAGGACCTGAAATGAGCGACGCAAGCATCAATGCCAGCACAGTAAGCGCCCAATCCCACGCGGATGAGGCCAGCTTTGGCGATTTCTTTGCCTTGCTGAAGCCGCGCGTGATGTCGCTGGTCGTGTTCACCGCTTTGGTCGGCCTTCTTGCGGCACCGGTCCCTGTTCATCCATTCGTGGGCTTCTGCGCCATCCTGTTCATTGCCATTGGCGGCGGCGCATCCGGTGCTTTGAACATGTGGTGGGACGCCGATATCGACCGCGTTATGAAGCGGACCAAAGGCCGCCCGATCCCGTCTGGCAAGGTCCAGGAGGGTGAGGCGATGGCAATCGGGCTGGCCCTGTCGGGGCTGTCCGTTATTATGCTGGGTCTGGCAACCAACTGGTTTGCTGGCGCTTTCCTAGCTTTCACGATCTTTTTCTACGTTGTCGTCTATACGATGTGGCTGAAACGCTCGACGCCGCAGAACATCGTGATCGGCGGCGCGGCAGGGGCATTTCCGCCGGTCATCGGCTGGGTTGCCGCAACGGGGTCTATGTCCATCGAGCCGTGGCTGATGTTTGCCCTGACCTTCATGTGGACCCCACCGCATTTCTGGGCGCTGGCGCTGTTCATGCGCTCGGATTACGACGATGCGGGTGTTCCGATGCTGACCGTCACACATGGTCGTCGCGCGACGCGCTGGCACATTCTGGTATATACCGGGCTGCTGGCCATGCTGGCTGTTGGAACCGCATTCTCGGGCATTGGAGGTCCGATCTACCTGACTGTCGCGGTGGTGTTGAACGCGCTGTTCCTGCGCGGAGCGTGGCAGATTTCGCGCCGCAACGAAGATGATTCCGAGGCCGACAATTTCAAGGTTGAACGCGCGTTCTTCAAGTTGTCGCTGCTGTACCTGTTCCTGCATTTTGGTGCTATCCTGGTCGAAGCACTGCTGAAACCCTATGGGTTAGGAGGTTGGTCATGAGCCTGCGCAAGAGCCACGAACTACACCAACGCCGGTTCAGTCGTAACCTAGGGGTAGGTCTGACGCTGGCTGCCTTCATCGTGATCATCTTTGGCCTGACGATCGTTAAGGTTTCGGGCACGGACTTCAGCTTGGCGACGCAAGAGGTACAGAACTGATGGCGCTGACAGGTCCTCAGAAAACTGTTGCGCAGACAGTCGGCGTGGTTGTCCTGATGGGCAGCTTGGCGTGGGCCTCTGTTCCGTTTTACGACTGGTTCTGCCGTGTAACCGGATTTGGTGGAACCACTGGTGTGGCCGCGACTGCACCCGAAGACATTCTGGATCGCAAGGTGACCATCCGCTTTGACGCCTCGAAGGCGAAAGGCATGGCATGGGAATTCAAGCCGGTCGCGCGCGAGATGGAAGTGCGTATCGGCGAAACCGGACTGGCCTTTTACGAAGCCTACAACCCGACCGACCGCCCCATCGCGGGACAGGCGTCCTATAACGTGACTCCGTATTCAGCCGGCGGGTACTTTCAAAAAATCGCCTGTTTCTGCTTTGAAGAGCAGGTGCTGCAACCCGGTGAACGTGTTGAGATGCCGGTCACCTTTTTCGTCGACCCTGAAATGGTCGAGGATCTTGAAGCTAAGTATGTTCATACGATCACACTGTCGTATACATTCTACGAAATTGACCTGCCCGAGGGCGTTGCCGCCCTTGAGACGCAGGCTGATATAACAACGAACTAACGCCTGTAGGTGAGGGACGCTGATGGCACACGCAAAAAACCATGATTATCACATTCTGGCCCCGTCGATCTGGCCTCTGATCGGCGCGATCGGCGGCTTTGTGATGCTGTTCGGAGCCGTCCTGTGGATGCACGGGGTTACCTCGTGGATGTTCTGGGCCGGACTCGTGGCCGTTCTTTATACCATGTTCGCATGGTGGTCCGAGGTTGTGGTCGAAAGCCGCCAGGGTGATCACACACCGGTTGTCCGCATCGGCCTGCGCTATGGCTTCATCCTGTTCGTTATGTCCGAGGTGATGTTCTTCTTTGCCTGGTTCTGGTCGTTCTTCAAACATCGCATGTACCCGATGTACGACTATGCCGGTACCGAATATATCCAGCCTGACATTCATGCGGTTGACCCGTTCCACCTGCCGCTGATCAACACTCTGGTCCTGCTGCTGTCGGGCTGCGCAATCACCTGGGCGCACCACGCGCTGGTGCATGGCAATGACCGCAAGGCGCTGGTGCAGGGGTTGGCCATCGGTATAGCTCTGGGCGTCGCATTCACAGGTCTGCAGGCCTTTGAATACTATGAGCTGCTGGCGCATGAAGGCTGGAAATTCGGCGGTGATCAGTTCTATTCGAACTTCTTCATGGCAACCGGCTTTCATGGTTTCCACGTTCTTATCGGTACCATCTTCCTGTCAGTGTGCTTAATCCGGGCGCTCAAGGGTGACTTCACACCTGAGAAACACGTCGGGTTTGAGGCGGCTGCCTGGTACTGGCACTTCGTTGACGTTGTCTGGCTGTTCCTGTTCTTCGCAGTATACATCTGGGGCCAGGCGCCGTTGATGTAGCGCCAGACGGGCGAACAAATTGCAAAAGCCGCCCTTTCGGGGCGGCTTTTTCTCTATTCGGGGCGCAAGATTGCGCCCCATACAATTGCAAGGTTGCCTTTCTGCGGCTGCAGCCCTTAACAAGACGCCGGCTCTTGCAGAGCCTTCGAACAACACAACCTGGTCCTGACATGCGCCGCATTCTCTTTCTGATGATCTTTGGCATTGCCGGTCTGGCGATCCTTGTGTCGCTGGGTGTCTGGCAAATGCAGCGGTTGGCGTGGAAACAAGGCGTTTTAGCCGAAATTGAAAATCGGATTTCAGCCGATCCGGTTGATTTGCCTGACACCGTGTTGCCTGATGCTGATAAGTACCTGCCGGTCACAATTGCGGGCGAGGTCGAGCCGGGCGAGATCCACGTTCTTGTCTCGGTCAAACAGGTTGGGGCGGGCTATCGCATCATCCAGTCTTTTAGCACAAATGACCGGACAATTCTTGTGGACCGGGGCTTTGTTCCTGTGACCGCGAAGCACGATCAAAGGCTGAATGGACCGATGGAGATCACTGGAAATCTGCACTGGCCGGACGAAATTGACGGCTACACGCCTGAGCCGGATATTGACGACAATATATGGTTTGCCCGCGATGTACCGAACCTGGCCGCCGCACTTGGGGCTGAGCCTGTTCTGCTAATCGCGCGGTCGCAAACCGACCCCAACATCACACCCTTGCCTGTTTCGGTGACGGGTATCCCGAATGATCACTTGCAATATGCAATAACATGGTTTGGCCTGGCTTTGGTCTGGGCCGCGATGACCGGATATTTTCTGTGGCGCAGCCGCGCCCCTTCTGAGAGTGACGCGACATGAAATACATCTCGACCCGCGGGCAGGCGCCCGAACTGACGTTTGAAGAGGCGATGCTGACCGGATTGGCTCGTGACGGTGGTCTGTACCTGCCTGCCGAGATCCCGGTGATGACGCAGGATGAGATCGCGGCACTGGCCGGACTGCCCTTTGAGGAAATCGCGTTCCGGGTGATGTGGCCCTATGTCAGCGGATCTTTCGGTGAGAGTGAGTTCAAAGAGATCATCGGCCGCGCTTACGAAGGCTTCGGCCATGACGCCCGCGCGCCATTGAAGCAGTTGAACGAAAACCACTTCCTGCTGGAGCTGTTCCACGGGCCGACCTTGGCCTTCAAAGACTTCGCCATGCAGCTGATCGGTCAACTGTTTCAGGTGGCGCTGAAGCGCCGTGGCGACCGTGTGACCATCGTTGGCGCGACCAGCGGTGACACCGGATCGGCTGCGATTGAAGCGTTCCGGGGGCTCGACGCCGTGGACGTGTTCATCCTGTTCCCGCATGGCCGAGTTTCGGAAGTGCAGCGTCGGCAGATGACGACACCCGCGGACCGCAACGTGCATGCGTTGGCCGTGGACGGCGATTTTGACGATTGTCAGGCCGCGCTAAAGGACATGTTCAACGATTTCGACTTCCGCGACGGCGTGAAGCTGGCTGGCGTGAATTCGATCAACTTTGCCCGTGTTCTGGCGCAAATCGTCTACTACTTCTCCGCTGCTGTCAGCCTCGGCGCACCGCATCGCAAGGTCAGCTTTACGGTGCCGACCGGCAATTTCGGTGACATCTTCGCGGGCTACCTTGCCAAGCGCATGGGCCTGCCAATTGATCGTCTGGTTGTCGCAACCAACCAGAACGACATTCTGCATCGTTGCCTGTCGGGCGAGGGGTACTTCAAGGGCGACACCATCCCCTCAATCAGCCCGTCGATGGATATTCAGGTCAGCTCAAATTTTGAACGCGCGCTCTACTATGCGTACGGTGAAGATGGCGGCGCTGTCGCGCAGTTGATGGATGAATTGAAGACCGGCGGCTTTAACGTCAGCCAGGGCGCAATGGAAGCGCTGCGCGAAAGCTTTGACTCGGGCCGTGTATCTGAGGATGAGACGCTGGCGACAATCAAGTCCACTCTGACCCACAGTGCAGAACTGGTTTGCCCGCATACCGCCGTGGGCATCAAGGTTGCAGAAGAGCATCGCTCGACCGACGTTCCGATGATCACACTGGCCACCGCACATCCCGCAAAATTCCCGGCAGCGGTCGAGAAGGCAAGCGGCGAACATCCGCCTCTTCCATCCCGCATGTCTGATCTGTATGAACGTCCGGAACGGGTGACCCGCATCGCCAACGATCTGGGCACCCTCGAGGATCATATCAGAAGGCATATCGCTGAGTGACTGTCAGACAAGACCAACTGAAGAACGGATTTCGTATCGTCAGTGAACATATGCCGGGGTTGCAATCGGCGGCCATCGGCATTTGGGTGACCGCCGGTGGGCGGCACGAGCGGATTGAACAGAACGGTATCGCGCATTTCTTGGAGCATATGGCTTTTAAGGGAACCAAGCGCCGTTCAGCTTTGCAAATCGCCGAGGCGATTGAGGACGTGGGCGGGTATATCAACGCCTACACGTCGCGCGAGGTGACGGCTTATTACGCGCGTGTTCTCAAAGACGATGTGGCGCTGGCGATGGATGTCATCGGTGACATCGTTCTGAACCCGATCTTCGACCCGCGTGAGATTGAAGTTGAACGCGGTGTGATCCTACAGGAAATAGGTCAGGCCTATGACACGCCCGACGATGTGATCTTTGACTGGTTGCAAGAGCAGAGCTATCACGATCAACCGCTGGGTCGAACCATTCTGGGTCCGACCGAACGTGTCAGCGCGTTTTCCCGAGAGGATCTCTCCGGTTTCGTCGCCGAGCACTACGGGCCTGAGCAGATGATCCTGTCTGCTGCAGGTGCCGTTGATCATGATGCGCTGATGAAAACCGCTGAGGCGTTGTTTGGCCATCTTAAACCCTGCAAGGGGCTGATCCCGGAAACCGCCCGTTTCACTGGCGGCGAAGCGCGGCAGGAGAAAGAGCTGGAGCAGGCGCATTTCGCACTGGCGCTGGAAAGCCCGGGCTATCGCGACGATGCGATCTATACCGCACAGATTTATTCGACTGCGCTGGGCGGAGGCATGTCCTCTCGCCTGTTCCAGGAAGTGCGCGAAACACGCGGGTTGTGCTACACGATCTTTGCGCAGACCGGAGCTTATGCCGATACCGGCACGACGACGATTTACGCCGGAACGTCAGCAGATCAGGTGGCAGAGCTGGCCAGCATAACGATTGATGAGATGAAGCGCGCCGCCGAAGACATGAGCGCCGAAGAGGTTGCCCGCGCCCGCGCGCAGATGAAAGCCGGTATGCTGATGGGGCTGGAAAGCCCGTCGAACCGGGCGGAACGTCTGGCGCGTCTGGTGCAGATCTGGGACCGGGTTCCCTCGCTTGAGGATGCAGTGGCCAAGATCGACGCCGTCAGCACAGAAGATGTGCGTGCCTTCGCCGAACAGATGGCAGTGCAGGCCCCTGCTGCGCTGGCGCTATACGGTCCTGTCTCGGGCGCACCCACGCTGGCGCAATTGCAGGAGAGGCGTGCGGCGTGATGCTGTTGGGCAGACGCAAGCTGAAACTTGAAACCGAGCGCCTGAGCTTGCGCCCGCCCGCGCATTCCGACTTTAACGACTGGGCGGCGCTACGGCGCGCGTCACAGGAATACCTAACCCCGTGGGAGCCGGTCTGGGCCAAGGATCACCTAAGCCGCAAGTCCTTTACCAACAGGGTTTATTGGGCGCAGCGCTCCGTGGCCGGTGGGACGGCGATCCCACTGTTTTTGTTCCGTCGCACGGATGATGTGCTTTTGGGGGCCATCACGCTGGACAATGTCCGTCGCGGCCCGGCGCAGGCAGGAACCTTGGGATATTGGACGGGCCAGTCTTTTGCCCGTCAGGGTTACATGCGCGAGGCCATTGGTGCGATCGTTCATCACGCCTTTACCCGACTGGACCTGAGTAGGATAGAGGCTGCCTGCCTGCCCGAGAACAAACCATCACGTGGGTTGCTGGAAAGTTCGGGGTTCAAATACGAGGGCGTGGCGCAGTCGTACCTACAGATCAACGGGCGTTGGCGGACGCATGTGCTGTATGCCAGCTTGCGCTCGGACCGGCGCGGGAAGACGGACGCGGGGTAGGTCTATGGCGCGGGCAAAACAGCCAGTGATCTGGATCAGCGATGCAATGGTGGGCACTGCGGCGTTGAAAGGATTTCATTCTGATCGTTGGGATAATGATCTGAAGTTCACAGCGGACGCAAACACCCGAAAGGTCCGAGGAGAGCCGCTTACAGCGGATTTCTTCCCTTCGGAGGTATTTGCCGATTACAAAGACAAAAAAGAGAAGAAGCAACCAGACTTCTTTATGGCTGCGGGTGCATGGACCGTGTCCGCCGCGTGTGCGACAGTTTGATCTTGGCGACGGGAATCTCTATCCAGTCAAACTGTTTCAACATGACCGTGCCACTCCGGTTGAAGGAGAATATTATTGTCTGAACTTCGGCAATCAAAAAGCTGCAGTGCTGACAGATCAATCTCCGAACATTGATAGACCCTACGAAAATCAAGAAGTTTATCAGCCACCGTTGGTCATGAAAGACAAAGACATCGCCGTGAGCGCGATAGCATTGGATGGCCCGGATATCTGGATTGACACAAAAATGCGCCGCGCATTTTTTGTGAGTGATCCGTTGGCTCAAGCGTTACGTGTGGCGAAAGTTTCACGGCCCTTCAAGCTGCGGAAGTGCATCGTTCTCTGAACTGCTCCTAGAAAATGCCAATTCCGTGATTTCACTCACGCGATATCTGCAGGCGTGACTTACCCGTGTTCTGCGCTACACTCCGAGCATGCGCTGGATTGTTGCGGTATTGATGGTGATCTCGGGTGGGGCTTCGGCACAGGAACGGCGGCCGAGCCATTGCATTGCCATCGCGGATGCCGCACCGGGGATTGAGTATATTCATAAAGCAGCCTGGCAGGATCCTGTGCCAGAGTTCTCGGTTCGGATCAGCTATATCGCTCATGCGTCGTTTATGATCCAGACGCAGGGCGGGTTGAACGCGGTAACGGACTTCACCGGTTTCATCGGTAGCGCGGATCTAATCCCGGACGTGGTGACGATGAACCATGCCCACGGCACCCATTGGACCGCCCATCCGGATCCTGCCATCCCGAATGTGTTGCCGGGGTGGGGCGAATTCGGGCAGGGGATCGATCACTATCTTGATCTGGGAGAGATGCTGATACGCAATGTCTCGACCGATATTCGATCCTCTTATGGCGGTGTGGAAGAGCGCGGAAACTCTATCTTTGTTTTTGAGGTTGAAGGGTTGTGCATTGGTCATCTGGGTCACCTGCACCACGTGCCGTCAGATGAACAATTTGCCGCATTGGGCCGTTTGGATGTTGTGATGGCTGCTGTGGATGGCGGTACGACGATGCCGTTGCCGGAAATGATCACGGTTTTGAAGCGACTGAAAAGTTCGATCATCATTCCGATGCATTGGTTTTCCAGCTTTTCACTGGACCGGTTTCTGGTCGATATCCGCGAAGATTTTCCGTTTCAACGCAAAGGGGAGTCTGAGATCACAGTGTCCCTGCGCACGTTGCCCGACCGCCCGACAGTTGTGGTGCTTGAGCCGCAATACCTCATTGAACTGGAATAGGGCTTGTGGGCGCACGGCTGCTTGGGCAAGGAAAGGGTATGAAACTGAACCCTGCCGATGATACTTTTGCCCAGTCGATCCGCGCGGCGATGGGTGACGATGTTCTGCACCCCGTTGAGGAACGATATCTGGAGGAGCCGCGCCGCAGGTTTGCGGGCCATGTGGGCGTTCTGACCCTGCCGAGGTCGGTAGAACAGGTTTCGACGCTCGTTCAGCTGGCCTCGGACGCCTCGGTTCCCGTTGTGCCTTATGGCGGCGGGACCGGGCTGGTCGGCGGGCAGGTGATGGCTGACGGCCCGGCCCCGTTGCTTATTTCACTGGAGCGGATGTCCGCCATCCGGGCGGTTTACCCGACCGAGAACATTCTGATCGCCGAGGCCGGTGCCATTCTGGCCGATGTTCAAGCCGCCGCGGAAGAGGCGGACCGGCTGTTCCCCCTTGCGTTGGCTGCACAGGGATCGTGCCGGATCGGCGGCAATCTTGCGACCAATGCGGGCGGGGTCAATGTCCTGCGCTACGGCAATGCGCGAGATTTGTGCTTGGGGCTTGAGGCCGTCTTGCCGAACGGTGAGGTCTGGCATGGTCTGAGCCGTTTGCGTAAGGATAATACCGGGTACGATCTGCGCAACCTCCTGATCGGAGCGGAAGGTACGCTGGGGATCATCACAGCCGCGTCGTTGAAACTGTCCCCACGTCCGGCGGAAACCGGCACTGCAATGTTTCAGGTAACCTCGCCTGAAGCTGCCATTGATTTGCTGGCGCTGGCACGCGATCAGGTGGGCGAGGGGGTCAGCACCTTTGAGCTGATCCATAAGCAAGGCCTGCAGTTCCTGTCCGAGGTTTTGCCCGATATCCGCCAGCCCTTTGACGTCCAGCCTGAATGGATGGTGCTTATTGAATTGGGTCTTTCTGGCGGTGCGTCACCGTCAAATGCGCTGGAGTCGCTGTTCGAAACAGCGGAGGCGAGCGGGCTTGTAGGTGACGCGGTCATAGCCCAAAGCGAAGCGCAAAGATTGGAGCTTTGGGCCGTACGTGAGCAGATTCCCGAAGCCAACCGGTTGATCGGTTCGGTCTCGAGCCATGACATCTCGGTCCCGATCTCGCAAATCCCCGAATTCATCCTGCGAGGGTCCGAAATTGTACGCGGGTTGGGGGAATTCCGGATTAACTGTTTTGGGCATCTTGGTGACGGCAACCTTCACTACAACGTGTTCCCGCCGCAGGGGCATAGCCGTTCAGAGTATGACGCACAGCGGCAAACGGTAAAACGCTTGGTGCATGATTTGGTGCATGAGTTCGGTGGCTCGATTAGCGCTGAACACGGCATAGGGCGTTTGAAAACGGATGATCTAAGCCGCTATGGCGATCCGGTAAAGCTGTCGGCGATGCGCTCGATCAAGGCAGCGCTTGATCCAAAAGGGATCATGAATCCGGGTGCCGTTCTAAAGGCGTAGGCGCGGCCCGTTTAACACAGGCCGCGCGCTGAGTTCACGATGCGGGCAGAATAACTTTGTCAATCACGTGGATGACGCCGTTCGATGTCTCGATGTCTGCCTGAACAACGTTCGCGTCGTTGACCATGACGCCGTTATCAAGGTCAATTTTGACTTCTCCGCCTTGTACGGTTGCGGCTGTCATGTCATCGGACAGATCGCCTGACATCACTTTCCCGGGCACCACATGGTAGGTCAGGATGGCAACCAGTTGATCCTTGTTCTCGGGCTTCAGAAGGGTTTCAACTGTGCCTTCGGGCAGAGCGGCAAAGGCGTCATCAGTGGGGGCAAAGACGGTGAAAGGGCCTTCACCTTTCAGCGTATCTACGAGTTCTGCGGCCTGAACGGCTGCGACGAGAGTTTCAAAGCTGCCTGCACCGACTGCGGTGTCGACAATATCCTTGGAGTGACCATCAGCATAAGCGGCCGTTCCTACGAGAAAGCTTGCGACACCGGCAATTGCGAGTTTGCGAAACATGGTATGATATCCCTTGTTGGAATGCCCTTGGTGGCATCATCCGGGATACGGGGCGGCATCAAAGGGAGATCACTGAATATGTCGATAAGTTCGGGTTGATCCAATGAAAAACCGCGCTAAGCCAGCGCGGTTTCAGGTTTCCACTCACGATTTTGTGAATGTGCGGGCTGTCAAAGGCCTTCGAATTCGCACAAGACTTGGACATCCATTCCCATGTCTTCCAATGCCTTGCGCCCGCCTAACTCTGGCAGGTCGATAATGAACGAGCATGAGACGATCTCGCCCCCCAACCGTTCGATCAGTTTGATGCCTGCGGCAGCGGTGCCTCCTGTTGCCAGCAGATCATCGACGACGAGGATTTTTTCACCCGGCTGGATGGCGTCGTCATGGATTTCGACAATCGCCTCACCGTATTCAAGCTTGTAGTCTTGGCTGATCGTGGTTCCCGGCAGCTTGCCCTTTTTGCGGATCGGTACGAAACCGACGCTAAGCTGGTGCGCGATCGCGCCGCCAAGGATAAAGCCGCGTGCCTCAAGTCCAACAACCTTGTCGATGCGTTCGCCGGCATAGGGGTGTAGCATCTGATCAATCGCCATGCGGAAACCGCGCGGATCCGCGAACAGGGTCGTTACGTCCCGGAACATGATCCCCTCATGTGGGAAATCCACGATGGTCCGTATGTAATCTTTGACCGACTTGTTTCTGGACATGGCCCACCTCTCTGGCGTCAAAACACGCTGGGCTGTTTGGCCCATTGGTGTGAGTCATGCAAGGAAAGATTGCCGCCCCTCACTTGGGACGTTTCGACTGGCCGTTGTCGCGGTTCAGTGTATCGGGCATCCACGTCAGGTAAGGAATGCGCCACTTGCCCTGATCTTTCAAAAATCGCCTGAGCGACATGAAGGTTCATTGCCACAACCTTCTTTTGTTGTTAGGTGCTTGTGAATTACAAATTCTATGCGAAGTATATACAAAGACTATCTTGTATGTCTGGGGTTTTGATGGAAATGGGACGCGTGGGAACGAAAGACGACAAGGTTTCAACCAAGAAAAACAGTCAGTTGGTCCTGCGGCTGGACAAGGATGAACGGGACGAGTTTGTTCAGCTATGCAAAGAGCTGGACACGTCGGCCGCGCGAGAAATCCGGCGGTTCATTCGCGGGTTCATGAAGGAACACGCTGAGGGCTGAGCCCTCAGGCCGGGCGGCGCAGGACAGCCGTGGCCACTCCCATCCCGATTAATGCCAGCCCTCCGAACCGGGTCATTGCGGTGATGACGCCAGAACGGCCGATCATCTGGCGCAGACGGTCCGCCAACAGGGCGTATGCCAGCGAATTCAGCCATGCCAATCCCACGAAAGTTGCGATCAGTATAGCAAATTGCGGTCCGAGTGGGTCAGCCGGGCGCAGAAACTGAGGAACGAAGGCGATAAAAAACGCGATGGATTTCGGGTTCAGCGCGGTGACGGCGGCAGCATGGCCAAAAACGCTGTGGGCGGTGACATTGCGCCCGGTGTCCACAGTCTCAAGCCCGCCCGATGGCGCGCTGCGCAACAGTTTGATCCCCAGCCAGACTAAATAGGCGGCACCGACCCATTTAAGGGCCGTGAATAGGGTAGCCGAGGCCAGGACCAGCGCGCCAAGCCCCAAAAGAGAGGCCGTCATAGCCACCAGATCCCCAACAGCTACACCTGTCGCCGAGGCGACAGCCACGCTGCGCCCTTTGGATAGGGCATAGCTGAGCACCAGCAAGACCGTCGGGCCTGGGATCAATAGTAGGGCGGTAGATGCAGCGACAAAGGCGAGCCAAAGGTCAAGGGACATCGGAAATCCTGTGAATACGTTTCTGGCAACAAGCCCGGACCAGCGCGTAAGGTCAAGCCCTGCGTGGTTGTGTGGTCAAACGCATCAAAGCCTCTAGCGGGCCGCTTTTGAACTTTCGAGACCACAAAATCGCAAAGCCCGCGGATGCCGCGCAAAACGCAAACGCGCAGCCCACGATTTGAGGGGCGTTCAGTGATCCGTTCAGCAAACCCGCCTCTTCTAATATGCCCATGCCGATCAGGATGTGCGCCATATAGAGCGTCAGGCTTTGCCGACCGGGCGCAGTCAGGGCAGGGCCGATGCGCAGCTTTTCGATCTTCGGCCACAGCTTCAAAAGTAATCCGATCACCACGCAAGCTGACCCGGTACCGGCAAGGATGTAGAATGGCCCAGGAGGAATGGACTCTGTTCCCAAATAGGTCGCCAAATCAGGGTCCGCGATCAGCATCTGCGGGAAAAGCGCAAATACTGCGGCTCCAAACCCCCACATGATCAACCGGTGTTGGATGCAGATTGTGTGAAGATCCGACCGACCAATGGCCATTCCAATCAAAAGGAACGCCGCCCAGGGAAAGATCGGGTGCCATCCGTTGAAGAGCAGGTTGCGCAAGGAACCAGGCAGGGTCCAAAGGTCAGTGTATGTCAGTGTGTCCCAATCCCAGCCAAGGTCATAGTTAAAGATCATGACGGCGAAGATGGACAGTGCCATCACCCCAGCCGAACCCAGCCACAACGCGCCTGCGGGGGCCGTCAGGAAAGCTACACCAACAACGAAGTACGCGGCGTAGAAATGCAGGATATCGGCGTCAAAAACAGTCATGTTGACCAGGCCGAGCGCGAACAGAAACACCGCGCGCCGTAGCAGCATCGACGTTGAAACAGAGGATAACCCAATTCCGATGCCGGCCAGGATGACGAACAAAGCGGCGGCGCGGCCTTCCAGCAAATCGATCAGGGTCGAGGCCCAGTCATTGCCAGGGGCGACCTCAGCAGCAATGCGGAAATTCACCAGAACCATTCCGCAAAACGCCAGAAATCGCGCTGCGTCCAATGCCTCAAGTCGCTTCATGCTATCCCTCTGTTTCGCCGGCGTTTTGACGGTGCCGTGCGAACCACAGATCGGTGCAGCACAGGCGATTTTTCAAGATGACGGGCAAAAAAGAGCCGGGGCCGTGCAATGCGGCAACAAGTTTTAAGATTGGATTAAGTGTGCTTCGTGCGGCTTGAAACGGTTCCTCGGGCCACCAACCTTGGACCGGACGCAACGCTTCGGAGAGGCCGATGGTTCAAACAGATCAAACACGCGCGAACGCGACACCTGAACCCAATCCCTCGCGGCTTGCCCACGTAAAGGGCGCGCTGATCCTTTTGGTTCCGGTCCTTGCGGTGATCTACGCGGGCATCGTGGGGTATATGTATGTGAACCAGCAATCGCTGTTGTTCAAACCAGATGGCGAGTTGTCTGCGCCCAATTCGATCGGCCTGGCCGATGTTGAGACCGTTTCCCTCACTATGTCCGATGGTGTCACGCTGACCGCGTGGACTGCCCCACCCGCGATAGAAGGCGCGCCGACGGTTTTGTTTTTTCATGGCCAATCTGGCAATCTGGCCGACCGGGCCGACCGGATGAGAGAGATCCTCAACAGCGGCTTCGGCCTGCTGGCCCCCAGCTACCGTGGCTATCCGGGCAGCGAGGGCGAACCGTCCGAGATGGCGCTGATTTCCGACGGCATCCAGATGTATGACCAGTTGGATCGCCAAGGTGCGGACGTTGTGTTGCACGGCCAAAGTCTTGGAACAGCCGTTGCGACTGCCGTAGCTGAACAGCGCCCAAATGCACAGCTGCTGGTGCTTGAGGCACCCTTTACGGCTACGGTGGACGTCGCGGCGGAAAGATATCCCTGGCTACCGGTGCATGCCCTGATGCGGGATCAGTTCGCGACCCGTGATCTGATCGAGAACGTCACCGTTCCGACTTTGATCTTCCACGGGACCGAGGATGAAACGGTTCCCCTGCATCACGGCGAAGCTTTGGCCGCGATGGCCGGGGAGACGGCGCAGATCTATGTCATCCCGGAGGGCACCCACAACGACCTCTGGTCGCACGGGTTGTGGGATAAGGTTCAACAGTCCTTGCAAGCCAATTAAAGCTGCCGGTCAGAGAACCCGACCAGCAACAGCATCCAGTTTCGCCAGCAAAATGGGATCACGTTTCTCAGGTGCGGTCAGGATGGCAAATTCCAGTGCCCGGTCGCAGCCATGAGGGCAGGGCGCGCGGTCAGCGCCCAGCAGATCGGGCAGACCTTTGACAAGCGCACGGCCTTTCTCGGCATTGCCGGTCAGCGTGGCGATGATGGAGGTGACGTCCACCTCGCCGTGATCCGGGTGCCAGCTGTCGTAATCGGTAACCATGGCGATCGAGGCATAACAAAGCTCGGCCTCGCGGGCGAGTTTGGCCTCGGGCATGTTGGTCATGCCTATCACGTCGCAGCCCCAGTGTTCCCGGTACATCTTGGATTCCGCCAGTGTCGAGAACTGCGGCCCTTCCATCGCCAGATAGGTGCCGCCGCGATGAATGGTGATGCCTGCTGTTCGACCGGCAGTCTCACACGCGTCCGACAGGCGCGGGCAGGTGGGGTGCGCAACACTGACGTGGGCGACGCAGCCGGTGCCAAAAAAGCTCTTCTCGCGCGCAAACGTCCGGTCGATGAACTGATCGACGATCACGAAATCGCCCGGCGCCATGTGCTCGCGAAACGATCCGCAGGCCGAAACTGAGATCACGTCAGTCACACCAAGCCGTTTCAACGCGTCAATATTGGCGCGATAGGGAACGTCAGTCGGGGAATGTACGTGACCACGCCCGTGACGGGGAAGGAACGCCATGTCTACGCCGTTCAGGGATCCGGTCAGGATCTGATCCGAAGGATCGCCCCATGGCGTTTCGACTGTGACCCATTCCGCTTTTTCCAAACCGTCGATGTCGTAAATGCCTGATCCGCCGATGATGGCGATTTTGGTCTGGGTCATGGCTGCTCTCCGTGAAAAACTGTTGAAAGACTTCTGCGTGGCAGCCGCGGGTTTGGCAAGTGGCTTCAAGGGTTTGTGTAACTTGCTTGCTAGCTATGCGGTTTACGCATATCAGGGTCCCGCTGGGTGCAGTATCTAATGTCAGGTATGACAGGTAAAAGGCATCTTTCGCGCGAACAAACAACCCCACAGGACGTCTCATGCCCCGAGCCATGCTGGCAAGCTTTGCCAATCGTATAGCCAAACCCGATCTCCGCTGGATGCCGGATGAGGGGCTGACCGTCTCGCGCTTGCGGATTGAGCTGTTGTCGGGCCTGACCGTTGCGCTGGCGCTGGTCCCCGAAGCGGTGGCGTTTGCCTTTGTCGCAGGTGTCCACCCGTTGGTCGGACTGTATGCCGCGTTCATGGTGGGTTTGATCACGGCGCTGATCGGCGGGCGTCCAGGCATGATCTCCGGCGCAACCGGCGCTCTGGCTGTTGTGATGGTGGCGTTGGTGGCTGAACACGGGGTGGAATACCTGTTCGCCACGGTGGTTTTGATGGGCATTTTGCAGGTCATTGCAGGCGCGATGCATTGGGGCCGGTTCATCCGACTGGTGCCGCATCCGGTGATGCTGGGTTTTGTGAATGGTCTGGCAATCGTGATTTTTCTGGCCCAGATGGGGCAGTTCAAGGTGCCCGGCACCATGGAAAATACCGGCCACGGTGTGGGCGGTGGCGAATGGCTTTCGGGCCTACAGCTTTATACGATGCTGGGACTGGTCGCGCTGACCATGGCGGTGATCTGGGTCATGCCGCGCATCACACGCATTATCCCTGCGCCTTTGGCTGGGATCGTTGTCGTGGCCGCGCTGGTAATTGGCTTTGGTCTTGATGTGCCGCGCGTTGGTGATCTGGCCTCAATTGAGGGCGGCCTGCCGGCGTTTCACATCCCGATGGTGCCGCTGAACTGGGAAACCTTTGAGATCATCTTGCCCTACGCTGTCATTCTGGCCGCCATCGGCTTGATTGAATCCCTGCTGACCCTGAACCTCGTTGGTGAAATCACCGGCAAGCGCGGAGGGGCCTCGCAAGAATGCATTGCGCAGGGTGTGTCCAATGTAGCGACTGGATTCTTCGGCGGCATGGGCGGTTGTGCGATGATCGGTCAGTCGATGATCAACGTAAAATCCGGCGGCCGTACCCGCATCGCCGGGATTGCTGCGGCCCTGTTCCTGCTGGTGTTCATCTTGTTCGCCTCACCGCTGATTGAGCAGATTCCGCTGGCTGCGTTGGTTGGTGTAATGTTCATGGTGGTGATCGGGACCTTTGCCTGGAACTCGTTCAAGATCATGCGCAAGGTGCCCCTGATGGATGCGTTCGTCATCGTTCTGGTGACTGTTGTGACCGTGATGGAAGACCTTGCGGTTGCCGTAGTTGTAGGTGTGATCGTCTCAGCTCTTGCCTATGCTTGGAACAATGCGAAACGCATCCATGCGGTCACACGGGACTCGGAGACGGAAGAAGGCGCAAAGGTCTATGAGATTCAGGGGCCTTTGTTCTTTGGTTCGTCCGACGGATTCATTGAACTGTTTGATATTCAGAACGACCCTGACACTGTAATCGTGGACTTTGCCGAAAGCCGCGTCGTGGATCAATCCGCGCTGCAAGCCATCGAGAACATCGCTGGAAAATACGAGGCTGCGGGCAAACGCGTCATGCTGCGCCACCTCAGCCGGGATTGCCATAAACTGCTGAACAAGGCCGGCCACCTTATGGTCGATAGCGACGATGACCCGGACTACGAATTGGCCGTCGATTACTCGGTCCGCACGGGTGTGCTGGGCGGGCATTGATTGCAAAAGGCGGCCACTTCGGCCGCCTTTTACTTTGGAGCAATCCGTTCCAATTCTTCAATATTACCAGACAGAAGCGCCTCTTCGGCTTCGGCGATCTTCTCGGCGGGCCAATCCCACCAGTTCAATGCTAAAAGCCGGTCGATGGTGTCCTTTTCGAACCGGAACCGCCGCACTTCGGCAGGGTTCCCGGTAATGATCGCATAGGGCGGTACGTTTCCGCGAACAACAGACCCGGCACCAATAATTGCCCCCGAACCGATCTGCGCACCGGGCAGGATCATCGCGCCATAGCCAATCCAGACATCGTGGCCGATGAGAGTGTCGCGCGTGTCCGGCTGAAACCCGGTCATTCCGTCCGGGTCGAACACTGGAAACGGAAAGCACGTCAATCCATCCATTGAATGATTGGCCGATGACGTGATGAAACGTACGCCATGGGCGATCTGACAGAACTTCCCCAGCCCTAGCTTTTCTTGCGAAAACGGAAACAGGTAGGGGGCAAGTCGTTGCGCCCAATCCTCGGGCGCATCAAAATCCGATGCGTAGCTGTATTCTCCGGCCTGAAACTTGGGATGGTCAATCGCTTCAGACAGGAAAACCGTGCCCTTGTGATCAGAGCCGTCAGGGAGCGTTATCGGGTATCTGCGTAAGTGGTCAGGAATTGGCATCAGTCATCCGGTCGTGAAAGGCTGAACAGCTCGGTGACCACCGAATAGTCCCGGTACCCAAGCCTTGCCAGCGGTTGGAATGTTGTGACGTCGAACATTCCATCTTTCAAGCAATCGTCGCGCAGATGTACGCCGGTTACTTCTCCGAACACCACCCGATTGGCCTCGCCCGGAAGGGACACGATCTGGGTTAGCTTGCATTCCAGCGCTGCCGGAGCCCCATCGATCCGGGCGCATGGGATGGTTTCGCATTCCAAGGGTGTCAGGCCTGCATGGCCAAATTCGTCGACATGTTTCGGCAAGCCTGCTGAGCTGGCATTCATCGCGTCGCGATGTGCGTGGGCGACGACGTTTACACAAAACACCCCCGTTGCCTTGATATTGGCAAGACTGTCTTTCGTGCCGTCTTGATCGTGTTTGGTTCCGGTTGAAGCAAACATCACCTGCGGCGGGGTGTAAGCAACGCCGTTGAAAAACGAATACGGAGCCAGATTGTTGATCCCATCTGTGTCACGCGTCGAGATCCAGCCAATCGGCCGCGGCGTGATAATGGCGTTGAACGGATTGTGTGGCAGGCCGTGGCCGTCTTCGGGGCGATAGAACATAAGATCTCCAAGCGTTTGCCCAAGGCGTACCGAAGTGCTAGGGCGATTGCCAGCTAGGAAAAGAGGGCAGGGTGCAGCAGTTCGTGATCAGGCCGGAGGAGCCGGATGATTGGTGGGAGGTCGAGGCACTTTACGACCTGTGCTTTGCGCCGGGGCGTGAAGCGCTGTCCTCGTATCGTCTGCGCGATGATGTTCCACCCGTGTCGGGCCTTTCGCTTGTTGCGCGCGACGGGCAGGGCATTCTGGCCGGGGCGATCCGTTTCTGGCCCGTGCATGTGGGCGATCACGACGCTTTGTTGCTGGGTCCCGTGGCGGTGCACCCGACCCACCAGGGCGAAGGTCTGGGGGGATTCCTGATCCATCAGGGGCTTGAGGCTGGTCGCGAAATTGGCTGGCAAAGGGCAATGCTGGTGGGCGATGCGCCTTATTATGCGCGTTTCGGGTTCACCCGGCTTTCCGGTGTGGAAATGCCGCCCCCAACAAACCCTGACCGGGTCTTAGGCGTGGAATTGAGCCCCGGTGAATGGTTGAATGTGCGTGGCGAGGTGACCCGCTGGACGCGCTGAGCTATTGAAACCCTGCCGTTCAGCCCCGATGTTTAACGTCAGGAGGGCTTATATGCAGGACGTGCTTCTAGTCGAAAAGCTGGATACCGATGCCGAATTGGATCGGTTGGCCAAGTATTACAGAACCGCCGGAGGTCCCGGCGTTAAACTGTTGAACAGTTTGGGGGGGTCGGCGGAATCGCTACTGGAACAACTTCCTGTATCTGTGCGGGAGGGGCTGACAGGGGCCTCCGAACAGGCGCTTTGGCTAGCGATGCACGCAGCCGAGGGTTCGCGTCGTGCCGTTCCGGATCAAAAGCCATGGGTGAACACGGCTGTCGCAACGGCGATGGGGGCGGCCGGTGGCATGGGTGGCGTGTCGACTGCCCTGATGGAATTGCCTGCAACAACGGCCATGCTATTGCGTGCCATTCAGGGTGCGGCGTTCCGCGAAGGGTTCGATCCGTCCGAGGAAGGCGTCAAATTTGATTGCGTTCGGGTCCTGTCCGCAGCCGGACCACTGTCTTTTGACGATGGCGCCGATCTGGGTTTCTTTTCGGTCCGCCTGACGTTGACTGGCCCAGCGATGCAAAAGCTAATTTCAGCGGTAGCGCCGCGACTGTCCATTGTACTGGGCCAGAAGCTGGCAGCGCAATCGATACCGGTTCTGGGTGCGATCGCAGGTGGTGGTACGAACTATGTCTACACCCGATATTATCAACAGGTGGCGCGCGTTCACTTCGGGTTGCGGCGACTGGCAATCGATGCCGATATCCCGCATGAAGATCTGGTTCGGAAGCTGGCTGCCCGCGTTTGAAACCGACCTAAATGCTTGGAAGAAACCGCACCATATGGTATTCTGACCCCAGCCGGCCGCTAAATGTATAAAAACCTCAAAGGTCGGCGATTGAGGGTGAAAGCAGTTTGAAAGGTGGTGCGGCGTGATCGGTGCGAGGCAACCGACGTGTCTGCGGGGAAGCGAACAGCACCTGCGGCTTAAGCATCAATCGGCAGCGCTCTGCTATCGCATCAAACACGGAAAGCTCAGGGTTTTGCTGATCACAACGCGCAAATCCAAGCGCTGGATCATACCGAAGGGCTGGCTAATCGAGGATATGACACCGTCGCAAACCGCCGGACGAGAAGCTTGGGAAGAGGCTGGGGTTAAAGGCAACTGCGCAAACAATCCCATGGGCCGTTTCTCATATTTGAAACCCCACTCCAGTACGAACCCCGTATTGTGTCTGGTGGATGTCTTTCCCCTCTGTGTTACGTCGATAGCGCCTGAATTTCCTGAACGGGCCCAACGAAAGCGAAAGTGGGTTTCGCCTAAAAAAGCGGCCTCTCTGGTGAAATCGCGGGAACTGTCCCTTTTGTTACGCCGTCTTGGCCCGATTCTACACTGACTCGCCTTGCGAAGGGCTTGATCTTGCCATGTCTGTCGGTATCTATTTGCCTACCGGAAAATGGACGGACCATGATTCAATATTCGCTGAAATGCAGCCGCGACCATACATTTGACAGTTGGTTTCAATCGGCCGCCGCTTACGACAAACTCGCCTCCGCAGGTATGGTGACCTGCGTTGTGTGTGGTGACGCGCAAGTAGATAAGGCTATCATGACCCCTCGCGTTCGTCCGGCCCGCAATGCTCAGACAACTGAACCACAAGGCAAACAGGTGGATGTCGCGACCCCGTCGCCAGACATCGAGAAGGTGCTGGCCGATCTGCGCCGCAAGGTCGAGGAAAACTCGGACTATGTCGGTAAGGACTTTGCCAAAGAGGCGCGTAAGATCCATTTGGGCGATGCGCCCGAACGCGCGATTTATGGCGAAGCCAAGCCCGATGAGGCGAAAGCGCTGATTGAAGATGGCGTGCCGGTTTCGCCGCTTCCTTTCCTACCCACCCGTAAAACGAACTGACCCATGCATATCGTTATCACCGGCGCTAATCGCGGAATTGGCCAAGCTCTGGCAGATCGTTACCGCGCGCAGGGGCATGACGTTACCGGAACCGCCCGGGATTCCAGTGCGCAGCTTGTACTGGATGTGACTGATCCGAAACAGCAGGCCGCGATGGCACAAGGGCTTGCGGGTCGTCCGGTTGATCTGTTGATCTGCAACGCCGGGGTCTATCTGGACAAAGGCCACGGCATAGACGGCTATCCTGCCGACATGTGGGCGCAGAGTTTTGCGACCAACGTGACGGGCGTGTTTCTGACCGTGCAGGCGCTTTTGCCCAATCTTCAGGTCGCGAAAGGCAAGGTTGCGATCCTGTCGTCCCAGATGGCGTCGCATACGCGCGCGCCCGGTGGCAGCTATATCTATCGTGCGTCCAAAGCGGCGGCCCTGAATCTGGGGCGCAATCTGGCGACGGATTTGCGCGCGGATGGTGTCGCCGTTGGCATCTACCATCCGGGTTGGGTGCAGACGGATATGGGGGGCACTCAGGCTGCGATCACTGTTGATCAGGCTGCCGACGGGCTGCTTGACCGCTTTGGGGCATTGTCACTTGCCACAACCGGGTGTTTTGAAACCTGGGACGGTCAGCCGCACGCTTATTGACGTTTCAAAGCCGCCGTTGGGATTTCGTAAACTTCATCCGGATCGATGAAGACCACCGTTAAATCACCCCGTGTTTCGTGACTGATCCGGGCAGGTGAGCTGCTAGAGGTCGGTACACCATCCGTGAAATAGATGCTGCGTACTTCGGCTCCGCCCAGCCCCACTGCCAAGGTCGTAGTACCGTCGTCATGGTGGCGCAGCTCGGCGTGGCAGCTGCTTAGCGCTGCACCGGCTTTGGCACAGGGCACCGTGCCCAAAGCATTCTTGCCGTCGGTTGCTGCCAGCGTAGAGACCTGCGCAAAGGCGGATGAAGACAAAAGGGCGAGGGCTGCGGCAACGCGGAACATGGAAAACCTCTGGGAATAATTGCGGGGTGCAGGCTGACAGCCTCTGTGGCCGTTGTAAAGCGGTCAGATGCGGCCATCCGACCGGTTTTGAACTCTTGCCCTTGCGGCCCCCCTCGCATAAGACGCACGAGACCAGAAATCCAAGGCGCGGAGACACTTGCCCCCATGCCCTTACTCGTGATGAAATTTGGCGGCACTTCGGTTGCCAACCTTGACCGTATCCGCCGCGCAGCCAAGCGCATCGGCGTCGAAGTGGCGAAGGGCTATGACGTGATCGTCATCGTCTCGGCCATGTCCGGCAAGACAAACGAGCTTGTGGGCTGGGTCGATGAAACATCACCGTTGTACGATGCGCGGGAATATGATGCCGTCGTGTCCTCGGGTGAGAATATCACCGCTGGCCTGATGGCGTTGACGTTGCAGGAAATGGATGTCCCGGCCCGCAGCTGGCAGGGCTGGCAGGTTCCGCTGATGACCACCAGCGCCCACAGCCAGGCCCGGATCGAAGAAATTCCGACCGATAACCTGAACCAGAAGTTTGGCGAGGGCATGAAGGTTGCCGTGGTCGCCGGGTTCCAGGGCATCAGCCCGGAAGGCCGTATCACGACCCTGGGCCGAGGTGGGTCGGACACCACCGCCGTGGCATTTGCCGCCGCCTTCGGTGCCGAGCGGTGCGACATCTACACGGATGTTGACGGTGTTTATACCACCGACCCGCGCATCTGCGAAAAAGCACGCAAGCTGGACCGAATTTCGTTCGAGGAAATGCTGGAATTGGCCTCGTTGGGGGCAAAGGTTCTGCAAACCCGCTCTGTCGAACTGGCGATGCGTTACAAGGTAAAACTGCGCGTTCTTTCAAGCTTTGAGGAACAATCCGACGAGGCCGGTACCCTGGTCTGCGATGAGGAGGATATCATGGAATCCAATGTTGTGGCCGGTGTGGCCTATTCCCGCGACGAAGCCAAGATGACCGTTGTCTCGGTGGCTGACCGCCCGGGCATCGCGTCGATTATCTTTACCGCGCTCAGCGATGCGGGCGTGAATGTCGATATGATCGTGCAGAACATTTCGGACGAGGGGCGCACGGACATGACCTTTTCCTGCCCCACCGATCAGGTGGCGCGCGCCGAACAGGCATTGCTGGCAATCAAGGATGCGGGTGAGCTGAACTATGCCGAACTGGTCGCGGACCAGGATGTCTGCAAGGTCTCGGTCGTGGGTATCGGTATGCGCTCGCAGTCGGGCGTGGCGGCCAAGATGTTCAAGATACTCTCGGATGAGGGGATCAACATCAAGGTCATTACAACCTCTGAGATTAAAATTTCCGTCCTTGTCGACAGGAAATACATGGAACTTGCTGTTCAGGCACTGCATGATGCCTTTGAATTGGACAAGGCGGCCTAAGCATTTCAGCCAAAGGTCTCGCCTGATTCCGTAATTTGGGTGGGATATGGCGGAAGGCACCGAAACAGAATCCCGCAAGCTGCTGGGGCGGCTGCGCGAAGAGATGGCGAGCGAAGCCGCCGGTCAGGAACGTCTTGACCGGATCACGCATCTGATCGCGGATAGTATCCGGGCCGAGGTGTGCTCGATCTATCTGTTCCGGGATGCCGATACACTTGAGCTTTGCGCGACCGAAGGGTTGTCGCCAGAGGCGGTTCACAAAACGCGTATGCGGTTGGGTGAAGGCCTCGTGGGTCATGTCGCGCAATCCGGCAAGGTCGTGAACACCGCCGACGCGCCTTCGACCAAAGGGTTTCGGTATATGCCGGAAACTGGTGAGGAAAGATTCTCGTCTTTTATTGGGGTGCCGATCCAGCGTTTGGGTGAAAAGCTGGGCGTATTGGTCGTTCAATCTCGTGACGCGCGTTTGTATTCCGCTGACGAGGTCTACGCGCTGGAAGTGGTCGCCATGGTCTTGGCCGAAATGACCGAGCTTGGCGCCTTTGTAGGCGAGGGCGCTGCCCTTTCACCTCGGCACCAGCAATCAGTGCAATTTGAAGGAGGCCCGGCACAGGAAGGAGCTGCCGAAGGGCATGTCTGGTTGCATGAACCCCGTGTTGTCGTCACCAACCCGATTGCCGACGATCCCCACCGCGAACGCGAACGTCTGAACGAGGCCGTGGATGAACTGCGCGTGGGCGTCGACAAGATGCTTGAGATTTCGCAGGGCGGTGACAAGGAGCAATTGCAGGTACTGGAAGCATACCGGATGTTTGCCAATTCCAAGGGCTGGATGCGCCGCATGGAAGAGGACATTGCCCTGGGCCTTAGCGCCGAAGCGGCGGTTGAGAAAGAACAATCGCAAGCCCGCGCCCGGATGGGGCAGGTCACCGACCCCTATCTGCGTGAACGGCTGGCAGATCTGGATGATCTCAGCAACCGGCTGCTGCGCATCTTGACCGGGCAGGGGGGTACCAACGGGGCCGACCTGCCACCCGATCCGATCCTGGTTGCCCGAAACATCGGACCTGGGGATCTGTTGGAATATGGCCGCTCGTTGAAAGGGATCGTTCTTGAAGAAGGCTCAGTCGGTAGCCACGCAACGATTGTGGCCCGTGCCCTGGCAATTCCACTGGTGGTTCACGTTGGGCACATCACAACCGAGGCATTGAACGGAGATCATATTCTGGTCGATGGCGATCAGGGCATGGTCCAACTGCGCCCGGAAGATACGGTTGTCTCCGCGTTTCGCGATAAAATCGCCATGCAGGCCAAAGCGCAGGAACGCTATGCCTCGATCCGCGATACTCCGACAGTGACGCGCGATGGTGAGCGGATCAATCTGGTTATGAACGCGGGCCTGATGGCCGATCTGCCGTCGCTGGGAAATTCCGGGGCCGAGGGTGTGGGCCTGTTCCGCACCGAGCTTCAGTTCCTGATCCGCAATCAGATGCCCAAGCGGTCCGAGCTTGTGACACAGTATCAACGCGTAATGGATGCTGCTGGCGACATGCGCGTTGTGTTCCGCACACTGGATATCGGGTCGGATAAAGTGCTTCCCTATATGAAGCACGTCGAAGAGCCGAACCCGGCTTTGGGCTGGCGCGCTATTCGCGTTGGTCTGGACAAACGCGGCGTGATGCGGATGCAGCTGCAGGCCCTGATGCGCGCAGCCAATGGGCGGCCTTTAACAATCATGTTCCCGTTTGTGGCGCAGGCCGAAGAATACCGCGAAGCACGTTGGGAAGTGAACAAGACCATCGAACGCGAAAAGCGTCTTGGTCATGTGCTGCCAGAATCGATCGAAGTTGGCGCAATGCTGGAAACGCCATCTCTCGCCTTTGCCCCGCAGAAGTTCTTTGACGAGGTGGATTTCGTCTCGATCGGGGGCAACGACCTGAAACAGTTCTTTTTTGCCGCTGACCGCGAAAACGAGCTGGTGCGCCGACGTTATGACACGCTGAACGTCAGCTTCCTGACCTTCATCGAACGGATTGTCGAGCGCTGCAATATCTCGAACACGCCGTTGTCTTTCTGTGGCGAGGATGCCGGGCGACCGGTTGAGGCACTGTGTCTGGCAGCCATGGGTATTCGGACCTTGTCAATGCGCCCGGCGTCGATTGGCCCGGTCAAAAGCGTGTTGTTGCGTGCCGACCTGCAGTCACTGCGTAAGATCATTGCCGACGCCCGTCATCGCGGAGACCAATCGGTTCGATCCTCGGTAATGGAGTGGTTGCGGAATCAGGGTTGATTTTCCAGTTGTGCTTCCCTATTCAGTGCCTGAATGTTAGCGGTAACAATGCTTGCATCACAAGGACCAGTGATAACTGCGCCTAAGTGATGCCAGCAGATTTGAAGGAGCCCATAGATGGTTTCACGCGTAATCCCGGTAGACCCGTTCGATCTGGTGCTATTCGGCGCGACCGGTGATCTGGCGCAGCGCAAGATCTTACCCGGGCTCTATCATCGGTTCGAAGTCGGTCAGATGCCCGAAGACGCAAAGATTATCGGCACAGCGCGGTCCGACATGGACAGCGACGGGTTCCGGGACCAAATACGCGCCTCGATGAAAGAATTTGCGCCTGCATTCAAAAAGGACGTTCTGGATCAGTTTCTAAGCCATGTTGAATATGTTCCCGTTGACGCAATGGGAAATTCTGGCTGGAAAGATCTTGCCAACACCTTGCGTCCTGACGTGGTACGCGCCTTCTACCTGTCAGTTGGTCCCAGCCTTTTCTCGGGCATCGCAAAACGGCTGAGCGATCATGGTTTGGCGACCCCTGACAGCCGTATCGTGGTCGAAAAACCCTTTGGCCACGACCTCGCGTCAGCCCGGGCGCTGAACTCCGGGCTGCGAGCCTGCTTTGAAGAGCACCAGATATATCGGATCGACCACTATTTGGGAAAGGAAACGGTGCAGAACCTGATGGCGCTGCGCTTTGCAAATTCCCTGTTCGAACCTCTCTGGAACGCGACACATGTCGATCACGTTCAAATTACCGTGGCCGAGACTGTTGGCGTCGAAGGGCGCGGGGCCTATTACGATCAGTCCGGTGCGATGCGGGATATGGTGCAGAACCACCTTGTTCAGCTTCTGTGTCTGACTGCGATGGAACCTCCGTCCAAATTTTCGCCCAACGCCGTGCGGGACGAGAAGGTCAAGGTGATCGAGGCGCTGGAGCCTGTTGCGCCGTCTGACATCGCACGCGGTCAATATCGTTCGAGCAAGGGCGGCGACGGTTACTTGGATCATGTTGGTAACCCCGCAAGCCGCACCGAAAGCTACATCGCTCTTAAGGCCCATATCGGCAACTGGCGCTGGGCGGGCGTACCATTCTATCTGCGAACCGGAAAACGCCTGCGTGCCCGCGAATCCGAAATCGCGGTGTTTTTCCGGGATCCGCCGCATACGATCTTTCCCAATGTCGGCCCGCTGCACGGCAATGTGCTGGTGATCCGCCTGCAACCGGACGAGGGCATCACACTGCGCACCACGATCAAAGAACCGGGGCAAGGCGGCTTCCGCTTGTCCGACGTGGCGCTGGACATGAGCTTTGCCGATGCACTGGGTGATGAGGCCCAGTCGCCGGACGCTTATGAACGACTGATCATGGATGTCATTCGTGGCGACCAAACACTGTTCATGCGCGGGGACGAGGCAGAGGCCGCCTGGGCCTGGGTTGATCCCATTATTCACAGTTGGGAAGAGCGTGGAGATCGCCCTGCGAAATATGATCAGGGCAGTTCCGGCCCAGAAGAAGCGCTGATGCTGATGCATCGCGATGGGCGCCGCTGGCGTCAGATCGGAGGGTAATCATGGTACATTCAGTCATCACCGACGTCACTCAACGCATCATCGACCGCAGCGCCGAACTGCGCGGCCCGCATATTGAACGTATGGAACATGCCCGGTCTAAGGGACCGGCGCGCGCGCATTTGTCTTGCAGCGGCCAAGCCCACGCCTATGCCGGTGCGGGTAAGGATCAGCAAGCTATGGCCACTGATACGGCCGGTAATCTGGGCATCGTCACCGCCTATAACGACATGCTTTCCGCCCACCAGCCGTTCGAGCGTTATCCCGGCCTGATCCGCGATGCGATCCGAGCCGCAGGTGGCACCGCACAAGTTGCGGGTGGCGTGCCAGCCATGTGTGACGGGGTCACCCAAGGCGAGGCGGGGATGGAGTTGTCTCTGTTTTCCCGCGACGTGATTGCCCTGGCGACCGGAGTGGCGCTGAGCCACAACACCTACGACGCGGCCGTTTTCCTGGGCGTCTGTGATAAAATCGTGCCCGGTCTGGTCATTGGTGCACAGGCGTTCGGACATCTGCCCGCTGTTTTCCTGCCAGCAGGACCGATGACCAGCGGTCTGCCCAACGATGAAAAAGCCAAGATTCGCCAGAAATTTGCCGCAGGAGAGATCGGCCGCGACGAACTCATGGCCGCTGAAATGGCCGCGTATCACGGACCGGGCACTTGTACTTTTTATGGCACCGCGAACACCAATCAGATGCTGATGGAATTCATGGGCCTGCACCTGCCGGGCTCCAGCTTTGTGAATCCCAACACGCCTCTGCGGGACGCACTGACCGAAGAAGGCGCGCGCCGCGCCCTGTCGCTGAGTGCGCTGGGCAACCACTATACACCAGTCTATCAGGTTTTGGATGAGCGGGCGTTTGTGAACGGCATCGTGGGTCTGATGGCCACGGGTGGGTCGACCAACCTGCTGATCCATCTGATCGCAATGGCGCGCGCAGGTGGTATCGTGTTGGATTGGCAGGATTTTTCTGACATTTCCGCCGTGGTGCCTTTGGTTGCGCGGGTTTATCCGAACGGTCTGGCAGATGTGAACCACTTCCACGCAGCGGGTGGTCTTGGGTACTGCATTGGAACGCTACTGGAAGACGGGCTGCTGCACCCCGACACTCTAACCGTCGCGGGGCAGGGGCTGCAGAATTATACCAAAGAACCGAAGCTGAAGAACGGTGAGCTGGTTTGGGAAGACGGAGCTGGCCACAGCCTGAACGAAAAAATCGTCCGCCCGGCGAAAGACCCGTTCCAACCCACTGGTGGGTTGTCGCGCCTGACTGGCAATTTGGGCACCGGCGTGATGAAGGTTTCGGCCGTCGCCCCGGAACATCAGGTTGTCGAAGCACCTGTACGCATGTTCCATGATCAGGATGAGGCGAAAGCCGCGTTCAAGGCTGGAGAGTTCACAGGCGACGTCATCGTTGTTGTCCGGTTCCAGGGACCCAAAGCAAATGGCATGCCCGAGCTACACTCGCTGACGCCGATCCTGTCGATCTTGCAGGGCCGTGGGCAAAAGGTGGCGCTTGTAACCGATGGTCGTATGTCCGGCGCGTCCGGAAAAGTCCCTGCGGCGATCCATGTCTGCCCCGAGGCGCTCGATGGTGGGCCGATCGCTTACCTGCAGGATGGCGACATCTTGCGCGTCGATGCGGTGAAGGGTGAGTTGGAGATTGTCACCCCCGGGGTTCTGGACCGTGCGCCTGCCACTGCTGATCTGTCGGCCAACCAACACGGCGTGGGGCGTGACCTGTTCGCTACCTTCCGCCAAAATGTCGGATCAGCAGACACCGGCGCCAGTATTTTCGGAGTTTGACCCATGTCCAAAACCCAACGCACGCGTGAAATCTGCGCACTTGCGCCCATTGTTCCTGTCCTTGTCGTCGATGATGCGGCTCAGGCGCGACCATTGGCAGAGGCGCTTGTCGCAGGTGGCCTCCCCGCGCTTGAGGTTACTCTGCGTACACCCGCCGCGCTGGACGCGATCCGCGCGATGGCGGATGTGCCGGGCGGCGTCGTCGGCGCAGGAACTTTGGTGACGCCCGAAGATGTGCGCGCCGCGAAAGAGGCAGGCGCGCAATTCGGGGTCTCGCCCGGTGCCACCGACATTCTGATCGCGGCTTGCGAGGCCGAAGGCCTGCCCTTGTTGCCCGGCGCCGCCACAGCCAGTGAGGCGATGTGTCTGTTGGAAAAGGGCTATGACATGCTCAAGTTCTTCCCGGCCGAAGCATCGGGTGGTGCACCGGCGTTGAAGGCGATCGGCGCACCGTTGCCGCAAATCAAGTTTTGCCCGACCGGTGGTGTGTCCCCCGAAAATGCAAAGGATTACCTGTCCTTGTCCAATGTGGTCTGCGCGGGCGGAAGCTGGGTTGCGCCGAAAAAGATGGTCATTGATGGGGATTGGGCCGGTATCGAAAACCTTGCGCGCGCGGCCTCCGAGCTGATGGATTGACGCCGCTTAAAGCTGCGCTAGGGTGGGCGTCAATTCATACAGGTTGATCCCATGACAAACTCCATTTCCCTGGCGCAAGGGCGCGAATATCTGGCGATTCCAGGACCTTCGGTCATTCCAGACGCGGTGTTGCAAGCCATGCACCGCCCGTCACCGAATATCTACGAAGGCGAGCTGATCGAGATGATGCCGTCGCTGACCCGCGATCTGTGTCGCGTGGCGCGGACCGAGCATAATGTTGCTATCTATATCTCTAACGGCCACGGAACGTGGGAAGCCGCGCTGTCCAACGTCATCGCACCCGGTGAAACGGTTCTAGCCCCCGCATCTGGCCGATTTACCCATGGCTGGGCCGAGATGGCCGAGGGTATCGGCGCCAAGGTTCAATTGATCGACTTCGGCTCGTCCTCGGCGTGGGATTTTGACCGTATTGCCGAGGCATTGCGTGACGACAAAGCCCACATGATCAAGGCGGTACTGGCCGTTCATGTGGACACGTCAAGCTCAATCCGGAACGACATTCCAGCACTACGCGCCTTGTTGGACGATCTGGACCACCCGGCGCTTTTGATGGCGGATTGCATTGCCTCGCTGGGGTGTGACCGGTTCGAAATGGATGCCTGGGGCGTCGACGTCACAGTTACGGCCTGTCAGAAGGGGCTGATGACACCCGCTGGCACCGGATTCGTGTTTTTCAATGACAAAGCACAGGCCAAACGGGCCGCTATGCCACGTGTTTCGCAGTATTGGGACTGGCAGCCACGATCCAACCCCGAGCTGTTCTATCAGTATTTCAACGGCACCGCGCCAACCCATCACCTCTACGGTTTGCGTTCGGCGCTGGACATGATCCATGCCGAGGGGATGGAGCAGGTTTGGGCGCGTCACGAACGCCTAGCTAAGGCGATCTGGGAAGCGTGTGAAATTTGGGCGCAAGGTGGCGCACTGCATCTGAATGTCGCTGATCGTCTACATCGCAGCCACGCAGTCACCGCCTTGCGACTGACCGAGGGGCGCGGCACGCCGTTGCGCAAGTTCACTGAAAACCAACTGGGGTTGACCCTTGGTATTGGTCTGGGGATGGACGACTGGGACGGATGCTTCCGCCTTGGCCATATGGGTCACGTCAACGGCCAGATGGTTATGGCTACGTTGGGCGGTGTGGAAACAGCGATGGCCGCGCTGGATATCCCTCGCGGCAAAGGCGCGTTAGAAGCTGCAGCTGCGGTGCTTGCGTCGACGGCCTAACGCCGCGCCTCGGCAAGCGCTTTTGGCAATGCTGTGGCAAAGGCATCCAGATCGGCTGCCTCGCCACAGCTGACGCGGATGCAGCGATTTTGCGGCGCGGCAAAGGGCATTCGCACGAAAATGCCCTGCGTGACCAATGAGTCCAGAACCGCCTTGGCAAAGGCTCCATCCTTCCCGCAATCAATGGCAACGAAGTTGGTGGCCGAGGGCAAGGGAGCTAACCCACTCTCTCGTGCAATATGGCCAATCCGGTCACGCGCTTCGGTAATCTTGGTCTGAACATGATTTAGCCACTCGGCATCATTCAGTGCGGCCAGCGCACCGGCCTGCGCGGCTCGGTTCATTCCGAAATGGTTGCGCACCTTATTGAAGGCTGAAATCAGGCCGGGTGCGCCGATGGCATAGCCAACCCGCGCGCCCGCCATGCCGTACACCTTGGAAAAAGTTCGCATCCGGATCACCCGCGGATCGTCTGCTGCCACAGGGGCGGCGGTGCCTTCAGGCGCACATTCCACATAGGCCTCGTCCAATACAAGCAAGCACCCGTCGGGCAGATCGTCTAGCGCCGCCACGACATCCGCTCCGGAATGCCAGCTACCCATCGGGTTGTCAGGATTGGCCAGATACACCAGCGTGGCATCCACTTCACGTGCCTTGGCAAACAGCGCCGCCGGGTCCTCGTGGTCGTCGCGATACGGCACTTTGTGGAGCGTTCCGCCGAACCCTGCCACATGGTAGTTGAAGGTCGGGTATGCCCCATCTGAGGTGACAACCGCGTCTCCGGATCCGACCAGTAGCCGCACCAGGTAACACAACAGTCCGTCAATGCCTTCGCCAACCACGATGTTTTCCGACCCGACTCCATGGTGATCCGCCAATGCCACGCGCAGATCGTGGTTTTCCGGATCGCCATACATCCAGATCCCCGTTTCTGCCATTGCCGCTATGGCGCGCGGTGAAGGTCCAAACACGCTTTCATTTGCGCCTAGCCGCGCCACAAAAGGCGCGCCGCGCTGGCGTTCCTGCGTTTCGGGGCCAACAAACGGCACGGTTGCAGGCAGGGATTGGGCAAGCGGGGTATAGCGTGGCTCTGTCATGGGGGCAGATAAACGTAAGGTCATACGACAGGCAAGCTTGCGTTGCAGGATGCTGCTCCGCATTGTTCGCGTAACGATTAAAGGGAGGAGCGCGCATGCGCATTGTTTTGGGCTTGTTGATTGTCGGCCTCGCCTATCTGGTTTTCTGGCCGGTCCCGGTTCAACCGGTGGCATGGACCCCACCCGAAGCACCGGGTTTCACTGGTGACTTTGCGGAGAACAATGCGTTGGACCAGCTGGAGCTGATCTCGTTGCCTGACGGTGAGATAGGCCCCGAGGATATTGCGATCCTGCCTGACGGGTCCGTGTACACGACCAGTTTATCTGGGGCGCTGTACCGAATAGACGGTGAAGCCCCGGTGAAAGTTGACGACCTCGGTGGTCGTCCCTTGGGCCTGACGGTCGGTCCGGATGGGGTGCTTTACATAGCCGACAGCTTCCGCGGCATCATGCGATGGACCGGCCCCGGTACGCTGCAGCCAGTGGTGTCCGAGATAAACGGCGCGCCGGTGATCTATGCAAATCAATTGGACGTGGCGAAGAACGGGACGATCTATTTCTCAAACTCGTCCGATCGGTTCGATCCCGAAACGATGGGCGGGACCAAACCGACTTCGGTACTGACCATCTGGGAGCAATCGGACACAGGTTACGTTGCCCGCCACGCGCCCGATGGCACGACCGAGAAACTGGCCGAAGGCTTTGTCTATACGAACGGCGTCGCGTTGTCGCCGGGTGAGGATTTTCTGCTGATCGCCGAAACCGGGCGCGCCCGGGTGCACAAGCTTTGGCTGACAGGCCCAAAGGCCGGGCAGCAAGAGGTCCTGATGGACAATCTCCCTGGCTATCCCGACAACATCGAGGCACAGGGCGATGGTACGTATTGGATGGCCTTTGCCAGCCCGCGCGTGGCGAGCGAGGCACTGATGCCGTACCCATTCCTGCGCAAGGTGATCTGGCGACTGGGGCCGACGGTGCGGCCTGCGCCGATCCATCGCGGGATGATGGTGCAGTTTGACGGCGACGGGAACATCTTGCAGACCTTGCAAGACCCCGGCGGTCGGCTGGGCATTACCACGGGTGGCAAGATAGCCGGGGAATATTTTTATGTCATGACACTGGATTCGCCCTGGTTCGGGCGCATGCCTGCGGCAAATCTGCCCTAACGTTGAGGTGGAACTGTCCGGACCTTCCGGGCATGGTACCCCAAACCGGAATTGAGAGGCCTGAGATGTCACGCGTATCCGTTGAATACAAAGATCACATCGCGCACGTAACTTTGACGCGCGGCGAAAAGATGAATGCGCTGGATGATGCGATGATAAAGGCCATCATTTCTGCGGGGCAGGAGGTGGCAGCCTCGGATGCGCGCGCGGTGGTGCTATCGGGTGAAGGCAAAAGCTTTTGCGCGGGTCTGGACATGGCCAGCTTTGCGAGCATGGCGCAAACGGACCCGACCGAATGGTTGATGACCCGCAGCCACAAGGACGCCAATGAGGTGCAGGAAGTTGCCCTGGTTTGGCAACGCGTGCCCGTTCCCGTCATTTGTGCCATTCAGGGTGTTGCTTATGGCGGCGGTTTGCAACTTGCGTTGGGCGCAGACATTCGTATTGCACACCCCGATTCAAAACTTGCCGTGATGGAGATGAAATGGGGCCTGATCCCCGACATGGGCGGGATGGTTCTGTTGCCCAAGCTGGTCCGGTCGGACGTCTTACGCCTGTTGACCTATTCGGCCCGCCCCATCGGTGCCGCGCAGGCAGCGGATTGGGGGCTGGTTACCAAGCTGTCGGATGACCCGCTGACCGAGGCATTGGCCTTGGCTGAGGACATCGCGGGCCAAAGTCCTTCGGCCATCCGCGCGGCCAAGCGCCTGATCGAGGTTGCGGAAGCCAAACCCCGCACAGAGGTGCTGCTGGAAGAGTCGTCAGAGCAGGCCGAGCTGATCGGCAAACCCGACCAGATTGAGGTCATTGCGGCGAATTTGCAAGGTCGCAAGCCAGAGTTCAAATGATTTGGCCATCTGTCACACGGTTAATCCTGTACGCCAAGGATATCGACAAGATGGTGCATTTCTATGAGACGCATTTTGGTTATGCTGCCCGCCAACTCGAAGGGGACCGGATTGTAGAGCTTGTGCCGGACGAAAACGGCTTGCGCTTGTTGTTGCATCCGGCCAGCAAGGCCGCCCGGCAGGGGTAAGCAGCGGTCAAAATTGTTTTTGATGTCGTGGACGTTGCTGGGTTTTGCAGACAAGCCGCGCAGCACGGGCTGAAATTTGGTTCGATCCACACGGCGGACGGCTACAGTTTCGCGAATGCCAAGGATCCGTCGGGAAACTCGATTTCCGTGTCAAGCAAGGCATTTACGCCCGGCAATTAACGCATAAAAGCCCGTCGTGCATCGCGGGCCATATTGTATCTCATCTCAAGCTCGGCGATCTTAGCCATAGTCACCTTACGCTCGTCAGCGTCGGACTGCGACGCATAGGTTTTGCGCGCGGCATCCAACTCTTTCTTGATGCTGAACTCTTCGGGAAGAACGCCTGCTTGCGCCATGATCCGATGACCGGCGGCGACGGCCGGATCGGTCTGTGCCTCGGACGAACGGTCAGGCAGCGGCTGGCCTTCGCCCTCCAGCCCCTCTAACTGACCTTCGGCTCGCGCCTTTTTGATCTGGCGTTCGACCAGTTTTCCGAGCGATCCAAACATAGGTTCATACTACTCGACCAGCACAGCGGGGGAAAGCTGTCATCTGGATCGGTTGGTAACCAGATAGGCGATACCACCTGCGGCCAAACCCCAGACTGCAGCGCCCAGGCCGAAGACGGTGATTCCTGATGCGGTTATGGCGAATGTCAGAATCGCCGCTTCGCGTTCGGCGGGAACTTCTAATGCAGCAAAGGTCGCATTTGCCATCACACCGATCAGGGCAATGCCGGTCAGAGTGCCCATGAGCAATGGGTCGGCGTGGGCCGCGAACCCGGTGATCGCCACGGCAAAGACGCCAAAGACGCAGTAAAATAGGCCTGCCATAACCGCTGACCAGTAACGCTGGTTCGGGTCCGGGTAGCTGTCTTCGTTTGAACACATCGCAGCGGTAATCGCGGCAAGGCACGTGGCCGGAGCGCCAAAGGGGGCAGACAGAATACTGGCTCCTCCGACGGCTGAGAACAACTTGCCAGCAATTGGCGCATACCCAAAGCTGCGCATGACGGCGATGCCGGGTATGTTTTGCGTAGCCATGGTGACGATGAACAGCGGGATGCTGATCCCGATCGCCGATGCGACCGAGAATGTTGGAATGGTCCAGACAGGGGCGGCGACCAGATGTTCGGGCTGGACCGAACCGTCAACGGCGTTCAATACAACGACGATTGCCGCGGTAACCACTGCGGCAGGAACTGCGATCAACCGATTGATCCGCCCGGCGATAAACCACGTCAGAATGACCGGCAGCGCTTGCCAGGGCAGCTCAACTGCCGCCTTGAAGGGAATGATGCACAAGGGCAGCAAAACCCCGCCCAGCATGGCCTGCGCAAGTGTTGTCGGGATAGCGGCCGCAAGCCGTCCAAGTGGACGCCACATTCCGGCAACAACCGTCAGGGCTCCGGCGCAAAGAAATGCACCAACCGAATCAGAAAACCCGACCAATGGGGTCGCCGAAACCGCCAGAAGGGCGGCACCGGGTGTTGACCATGCCACGCTGATCGGCTGCCGGTACCAAAGGCTGACCACGATCGCCGTCACACCCATTGCAACTGCTGCCATCATCAAACCGGATGCAGCCTCAGCTTCTGAAGCACCCATTGAAACAAGGCCCTGCAGCACAATCGGGAAAGAGCTGAAAAACCCTACGACCGCCACCACAAGCCCGGTCGAAATTGTCTGCACAGGAGGGAAAGGGCGCGCCATGAAGTCCTCGGAGCTGTCTGCAGAACTTGCTAACAATTGGAAGCGGATGAAAACAAGTTGAAATGCGTCACCGCATAACAAAAACCCGCCGAGCAAACGGCGGGTTTGGGGAATTCGAGAACCTACAAAAAGAGGAAAATCAGGCGATCTCGGCCAGACGGGCCAGCGCCTCGTCCAGTTTCGCCTCTTCCTCTTCGCGGGCGGCAAGGTTGGCTTTGGCTTCCGCGACAACCTCTTCCGGGGCCGAGGCCACGAATTTCGGGTTGTTCAGACGCCCGCGCAGACCGCCCAGTTCCTTGGCCAGTTTGCCCTTGGCTTTCTCCAGCCGTTCCTTTTCCGCGCCAATGTCGATGATATCCGCCAATGGTAGGCCGAAAGATGCGCCGGGGGCGGCAATCGAGATCGTACCTTTAGGCAGCTCATCCGCTTTGGTCAGGCTGTCGATCCGCGCCAGACGTTTAATCAGCGCCTCGTTGCGGTCCCACGCGGCTTGGCCATTGGCGTCGATCTCGGTCACCAGCATCGGCACATAGAGGCCGGCTGGAACCCGCATCTGTGCACGGGCCGAGCGGGTGTTTTCGATCACCGAGATCACCCAGTTCATCTCGCGATCCGCATCCGCGTCGATCAGGTCGACCGCAGAATAGGTTGGCCAATCGGCGTGGACGGCCATTTTGGCGCGGTCGCCGGTCAAGCCCCACAGCTCTTCGGTGATGAACGGCATGATCGGGTGCAGCAGGACCATGCATTGGTCCAGAACCCAACGCATCGTGGCGCGGGTTTCGGCCTGAGCCTCGGCATCGTCCCCTTGCAGCAGTGGCTTGGACAGCTCCACGTACCAGTCGCAAACCTTACCCCAGACAAAGGCATAAAGCCCGTTGGCCGCGTCGTTGAAGCGATAGCTTTCCAGCGCCGCGTCGACCTCTTCCCGCACACGTGCGGTTTCGCCGATGATCCAGCGGTTCACCGCAGCTTTGGGCTTCAGGTCAGCCACGTTCAGTTGAGGAACGGCGTCGGTGAAGACCTCGTTCATCTCGGCAAAGCGGACAGCATTCCACAGCTTGGTGCCAAAATTGCGATAGCCGGTGATGCGTTCACGGGACAGCTTCAGCACACCGCCAATTGCTGCCATCGAGGCGTTGGTGAACCGTAGCGCGTCGGCGCCGAATTCGTCCACGATCTCAAGCGGGTCGATGACGTTGCCGGTGGTCTTGGACATCTTCTTGCCCTTCTCGTCGCGAACGAGCTGGTGCAGGTAGACGGTATGGAACGGTATCTCGTTTACCACGGCCAGTTGCATCATCATCATCCGGGCGACCCAGAAGAACAGGATATCTGCGCCGGTGATGAGCACATCAGTCGGGAAATAGCGCTCCATCTCTTCGGTCTGTTCGGGCCATCCCAGCGTGCCGATCGGCCAGAGGCCGGAGGAGAACCAGGTGTCGAGGACGTCGGGGTCGCGCCAGACCGGATAGATCAGATTGGTTGGGTCTTGTTCGACCGCATACTGAGCGAGACTTTCAGCAAACCGATGGATCGCCTCGTGTTTGTCTGAAACTTCAACAACAGATGCGTGGCTCAGCGGGCTGGGAATGTTGGCGTTGTCGTCCAGGAATTTCTCGGTGACTGCATCCAAGCTGGTTGCGCATTCCATGACATTGCCACGGTGCAGCATGCCACCTTCATTCAGCAACCGGCCCAGTTCAACCAGATCCAGGTCACCATCATCTTCGTCATCGATGAAGTCTTCTGCGGACAGGTCGAGACCATACCAAACCGGTATCTGGTGCCCCCACCACAACTGGCGCGAGATGCACCAGGGCTCGATGTTTTCCAGCCAGTGGTAATAGGTCTTCTCGCCCGACTCAGGGATGATCTTGACCGTGCCGTCCTTAACCGCATCCAGCGCGGGGCCGACGATCTTTTCGGCATCCACGAACCACTGATCGGTGAACATTGGCTCGATCACAACTTTCGAGCGGTCGCCGAAGGGCTGCATAATCGGCTTGCTCTCGACCAGCGGCACCAGTGCAGACGGGTCGTCATCTTCGCCCAGCTTGGTGCCCAGAACCGGGTCATCCGCACGGGTCATCACAGCCAGACCGTCGGCGTTGATCTCTTCGACCACTTTCGCGCGCGCCTCGAACCGGTCGAGACCCCGCAGATGGTCGGGAACGAGGTTAATCGCGTCGATCTCGTTCTCGGTGAACGCGCGACCACGTGCGTATTCCTGCGCCTTGTCCGCCTCTTCGGCGTAAGGCGCGCCATCTGCCCGCATCGCACCTTTGGTGTCCATCAGGCGGTACATCGGAATGCCGCCGCGCTTGGCGACCATGTTGTCGTTAAAGTCATGCGCGCCAGTGATCTTCACCGCGCCCGAGCCGAAATCGGGATCGGGGTAGTCATCGGTGATGATCGGAATCTGGCGGCGATGCTCTTTCGGACCAACCGGGATTTCGCAGAGTTTCCCAACGATTGGCGCATACCGTTCATCCGACGGATGAACGGCCACCGCGCCGTCGCCCAGCATGGTTTCAGGGCGGGTCGTGGCGATCGAGATGTAATCGCGCTCCTCTTCGAGGATGACGTTCCCATCCTCGTCCTTTTCGACGTAGGTATAGGTCTCACCACCAGCCAGAGGGTACTTGAAGTGCCACATATGACCGGGCGTCTCAATATTCTCGACCTCAAGGTCCGAGATCGCGGTCTCAAAATGCGGATCCCAGTTGACCAGCCGCTTGCCGCGATAGATCAGGCCCTTTTCGTACATATCGACGAAGACCTTGATGACGGCATCGTGGAAGTTGGCCGAGTTCTCGTGCCCGGTCCGCGGATCACGCGGTGCGCCCGCCATGGTAAAGGCGTTTCGCGACCAGTCGCAGGATGAGCCGAGACGTTTCAGCTGCTCGATGATCGTGCCGCCGTATTCGCCCTTCCATTCCCAAACCTTGTCAAGAAACGCCTCACGTCCCAGCTCGTTTCGGCTGGGCTGTTGGGTGGCGGCCAGCATCTTTTCCACCTGCATCTGGGTGGCGATACCGGCATGGTCCTGACCGGGCTGCCAAAGCGTGTCGAAGCCGCGCATCCGGTGCCAGCGGGTCAGGATATCCTGCAAGGTGTTGTTGAACGCGTGGCCCACATGCAATGCGCCCGTTACGTTGGGCGGCGGGATCATGATGGTAAAGCTTTCGTCGCGCGATCTGTTCGCGCCTGCCTTGAAGGCCCCGGCCTGTTCCCAGGCCTCATAAATGCGGGCCTCGGCCTCGGCCGCGTTGAATGTCTTTTCCATCGCCATAGGATGCGTCCTGCGTCAACAAATTCGGGTCAGCGCCTGCAATAGCGAATGCGTAAGGGAAGGGGAAGGGTTGTATGTTATTCAGCCCGGGCAAAGCGCGCGCGAAAGTAGACCTGAACACGCTGGTAGGCCGGTTCATGGAAATCCAGCGTCAGCAATGAGTGGTCGTTGCCGTCAAATTCCACCGTCTCAAGATGATCATCGAAAGCATCCTTCAGGGCGCCTATATGCCTTTCTGAGGCAAGTTTGTCATCGGTGTAGCGCATGACTAGGCCGTGGCCTTTCCGTGCCATGCCCGCGCGGACGTCGCCACCGACATTCACGTCGTGGGTGGCTTCGCTGCCTCTAGTCAGCAGGGCGGTGAACGGAAATACGCTGTCATGTGCCCTTGTCATGACCTGTAGGTTAACCAAAAAATGACTGGCAAGATACGGGGAAGCTGTCTGTTCGACTGGACATCGCCTTGGGCTGGGCTACGGTCGCCATCGCAGGAGGATCATCGCATGGAAAAGTTCGGCAAAAGCCAGCCCGTCAAACGGACAGAAGATCAGCGGTTTCTGACCGGGCACGGACGATACATAGACGATGATGTACCCGAAGGCGCTCTGTTCGCGGCCTTTTTTCGCAGCCCGGTTGCCCATGGTCGGATCACGGCGCTGGATCTGGATGCCGCGCGTGAGGCGGAAGGGGTGCGCCTTGTCATGACGCTGGATGATCTCTCGACTGCGGGGATCGACACTGTGATGAACGCAGCAACTGTGCAGAACCGCGATGGCTCTCAGACCCTTGCGCCTGACAGGCATATGCTGGCCCAAGACCGCGTCCGATTTGTCGGCGAACCTGTGGCTGTCGTGATCGCAGACACGCTATTGCAGGCGCGAGATGCGGTTGAGATGATCTGGATGGACACGGATGATCTGCCGGCAAAACTGGATGTCGTAGCCGGTGGCGAACCACTGCATGATCAGGTCGCCGACAATCGTGCTTTTGATTGGGGGTTGGGCGATGAAGCAGCAACCGATGCCGCCTTTCAGGCTGCCGCGCATACCGTTTCGCTGGATGTGGCCGACAACCGCGTGATCATCACCTCAATCGAGCCACGGGGATGTCAGGCCAATTGGGTCGATGGACGTTTGCACTTTGCCTATGGTGGGCAAGGCGTCTGGGCGATGCGGGGGCAGTTGGCGCAAAAGCTAAAACTGGAACCCGAGGCGATCCGTGTTACCACCCCCGATGTGGGCGGCGGGTTCGGCATGAAAGTCATGCCATATCCTGAGTATTTTTGCGTCTCAGTTGCTGCGATGAAACTCGGGCAGCCTGTTCATTGGATGTCTGACCGATCCGAGGCGATGCTGTCGGATCATCACGGTCGCGACCTGACCTCATTGGCTGAACTCGCCTTTGACGAGGACCTGAAAATCACGGCTTACCGGGTGCACAGCAAGGTAAATCTGGGTGCGTATAGCAGTCATTTCGGGCAAGCGATCCAGACCAGTCTTTTCAGCAAGGTGTTAATGGGGGTTTACGACGTTCAAACGACGTATCTGCGGGTTGAGGGGTTCTATACCAACACCACGCAAGTCGACGCCTATCGGGGGGCAGGGCGGCCCGAGGCAATCTATGTTCTGGAACGTGTCATGGATCGCGCCGCGCGCCAACTGGACGTCGATCCTTGGGATTTGCGCCGCAGGAATTTCATCCGGCCGGAAAACTTCCCCTACAAAACCGCGACCGGCGAAATCTATGACGTGGGTGATTTCGATATGGTCCTGTCCCGTGCATATGCCCAGACCCAAGGGTTCACGACGCGAAAAACTGCAGATGCGGAACGTGGTCTGATCCGGGGGCGCGGCTTGTGTTACTATATCGAAAGCATTTTGGGTGACCCTTCGGAAAACGCGAAAGTCGAGTTCTGCGAGGATGGCACGGTGAACCTTTATGTCGGCACCCAATCGAACGGGCAGGGGCATGAGACGGTCTATGCGCATTTCCTGTCAGACCAGACCGGAGTTCCGATGGACCAGATCAATGTGGTCCAGGGTGACAGCGATCAGTTGCCACATGGTGGCGGGACTGGCGGGTCACGTTCAGTCACGGTGCAAAGTACGGCCACGCTGGCGACAATTGACGTCATGATCGCCGCATTCACGCCGTATCTGGCGGATAAAATGGGAGAGGAGGAAAGTGATGTGCGTTTCGACCATGAAACCTTCCGCGCACCGGGATCAAACCTGACGCCGACGCTCACCGAGGCTGCGGAGATGGCCCGCGCCGATGGGCGCGCCGACCTGCTGAGCCATGAGGCCAGCGCCAATCTGGATGCGCGGAGTTATCCCAATGGCGCACATGTTGCCGAAATCGTGATCGATTCTTTCACAGGCGAAACATGGGTGGATCGTTATACTATCGTTGATGATTTTGGTAACCTTATCAATCCGATGCTGGCCGAGGGGCAAGTGCATGGCGGGGTGGTGCAGGGCATTGGTCAGGCGCTGACGGAACACGTTGTGCATGATGCGCAGGGGCAACTGCTCACGGCTTCGTTGATGGATTACGCCTTGCCCCGCGCGGCCGAGATACCCATGATTAAGTTTACCTCGGCGCCGGTTCCGTCAACTTCCAACCCGATGGGGATGAAAGGATGCGGAGAGGCCGGCACCGTCGGCGCGCTGGCCGCTGTGGCAAACGCGGTTCAGGATGCGCTCTGGGATTACGGGGTGCGGCAGGCGGATATGCCTTTCACACCTCATAAAGTATGGGAATTGCTGAACGATGGTTCTAACGCGGCTGAGTAAAAAGGTTCTGGGATGGCTCGGGCGGCCTTTACGGTCCGAGCACTCCGCCGAGGCGCTTCACCGCGAACCCGTCAGCCATGTGATTATCTTGGACGGCACCATGTCGACGCTTGAGCCGGGCTACGAAACCCATGCGGGCCAGACCCTGCGACTGTGCCGCGAAATGGGCAGCAAAGTGTCCGTCTTCTACGAATCCGGTGTACAGTGGGAAAGCTGGAAATCCTCGCTGGACGTGATGATGGGGCGCGGGATCAACCGCCAGATCCGCCGCGCATATGGCTATCTCGCCTCACGCTACAAACCCGGCGACCGTATCTATTTCATCGGCTATTCACGCGGCGCTTACGGTGTGCGCAGCCTTGCTGGCGTGATCGATATGATCGGTCTGCTCAAGGCTGAACATGCGACCGTTCGCAACATCAAGCAGGCCTATCGGCACTATGAATGCAATGCCAGCGGCTCGGCCGCGGCCGAATTCCGGCGGCAGTTCTGCCACGAGGATGTGGCGATCGAGATGGTCGGGGTTTGGGACACGGTCAAAGCGCTGGGCATGCGTCTGCCGCTGCTGTGGCGCTGGGCCGAGGAGCGTCACGCCTTTCACACTCACCAGCTTGGCCCGGCGACGCGCCACGGCTATCACGCCATGGCACTGGACGAGACCCGTGAGGTGTTCGAGCCGGTGTTGTGGAAATGTACCCCGGAATTCAAAGGTCATGTCGAACAGGTCTGGTTTCGCGGCACACATGGCGATGTCGGTGGCCAGTTGAACGGGTTCGAAGAGGCGCGTCCGCTGAGTAACATCTCTTTGGTCTGGATGCTGGATAAGGCAGAACTGCATGGTCTGCCGCTACCCGAAGGCTGGCGTGATCAGTTCCCGACGGATACCTCTGCCCGTTCTGTTGGAACTTGGCGTGGTTGGGGCAAGATTTTTCTGCTGCGGAAGCATCGGAAGGTGGGCCGCGACCGGTCAGAGAAGCTCCATGTCTCGGTCTCGCCGGATGAATTACCACGCTGGGTGCCGATGCCGGATTTGCCGTCGCACCCTGCGCAGTAGAACTTACTTTGGAACGCAGACGTTTCTGACCGGTTCGATCGGTGCATCCGGGCGTTCTACAAGATCGAAACGCCAATGTCTTGGAGACCAATTGTAAACCCTTTGATCGTCGGGATGATCTACGATCATCAAACCGTGAAAGTACCATTCAGACGTCGATTTGTACCCGGTTTTTGTTGTGTAGAATGAGAATCCACGTAGCCCGTGCAGGGCTTCTATCGGAGAATTCTCTGAATGTTCGGCGATGCAATAGGGTGAACCGTCCGCGATCAACCGTGCTTGCAACAAGAGCATCGGAATCGTCAGCAGGGACCAGAACGCGATCAGAGTCGAGATCGATATCCCGATTTTTGCAATCCATGATGGATTTGGCTTCCCATCACGACCCGACCAAATGAGAAGACTCGATGCAATTGCGATCGTTAAGCTGATCCCATGTAATAGCTGAGTGTCCGAAGATAGGGCGAGCACGCCGGATGCCAGTGTCAGCAGCAATCCAATCACAACTGACGAGATCGCCAGAAATACCGCTAGAGGACGCGGGATTGGACACAGTCCCAGCAAGGCAAGTCCGCCAATGCATATGGGTGTGGCAGGGATGAACCAAACGAGCAGAAACAAGCCTTGAATGAACAATAGCAGGGAATTTCTGTCCGTGTGTGGTTCGAACAATTGCGGATCTAACGGCTGCATATAGGCAGTAAAGATCAGCACAGCATAGGCGAAGAATAGGGCCTTGTATCTCAACCTTGGTTGAATAGCAGAATCTCTCGGGTTAAAAAAAACTAACCACGCGCCTTGCGATGGGTGGTCAGTTAAGAAATCAAGTTGTCAGTGCCACGCCGCAAATACCAGCGTTCACCACAAAGCACCTACCGCCGACGATCTCGACGCGAGCTCATTGGCTGGAACGCCACGCCAACATGCGCTTCGCAATAAGGTTTACCCGCTTCAACCGGCAGGCCGCAGAACCAGAAATCCTCGGTCGCGGGGTCGCCTACGGGCCATTTGCAGGTCTTTTCGGTCAGTTCCATCAGCGTCAGCTTCTTGGCCTTTTTCTCGACCTCGTTGACCTTGGCCAATGCCTCGGGGCTGATTTCATTGGCAGATGGTTGTGGCGGCAGCGGTTGACCGGCCGGAATGATCTGGCGGCGGGCCGGAACAGCAGGCTTTGCCTCAGCAGTAGGTGCCGGGGCCGGGCGCGCCGGTTCGGTCTTGGGCGCGGGCCTCGGCTTGGCCTCGGCCTTGGGCGCGGGTGCCGGTTTTTCCTTGGGTTCGGATTTAGCCGGCGAGGCACCGGTTGCGCGATTTGACAGACCCAGACGGTGTACCTTGCCGATCACCGCGTTGCGGGTTACGCCACCCAGTTCTTTGGCGATCTGGCTGGCCGACTGGCCCTCGCCCCACATTTTCTTCAGCAGTTCTACGCGCTCGTCAGTCCAGGACATCATTTGCCTTTCAAAAGCGGAAAGCGGCCCCGGATTCGGGCCGCCTTGGGAATTCGTCTCAGCCCCCTATTTTAATCACTGCGGGCCGAGTTACAAGCGGTTCTCGAATCAGGATGAGGGCAGGTGATGCAGATTTCCGCAGATCAGAGCGAACGGCGTTTCGGAACAGTTAACTGGATGGGGCTTTACACGTTGGCCCAGCGTGAAACTCTGCGGTTTCTAGCGGTCTGGACTCAAACCCTGTTGGCGCCGCTTGTGACGGCTGGGCTGTTCCTGCTGATCTTCAATATCGCTATCGGTCCGGGGCGTCCGGATGTGATGGGGGTGCCGTTCCTGACCTTTCTGGCGCCGGGCATCATGATGATGACCGTGATCCAGAATGCGTTCGCCAACACCTCATCCTCGATGGTGATCGCCAAAGTGCAGGGAAACATCGTCGATACGTTGATGCCACCTTTGTCCCCGCTTGAGATACTGCTGGGCTATCTGGCAGGTGGGGTCGCGCGTGGTGTTCTGATCGCATGTGTGGTTGCAGTCGCACTTGCGCTGGTTTTGGGAATTAACCCGCAAAACCCGTTGTTTGCCCTGATTTTCGTAGTTCTGGGTGGCGCATTCATGGGGGCCTTGGGCCTGTTTGCCGGTATTTTTGCCAACAAGTTTGATCAGATGGCGGCCATCACGAACTTCATCGTGACACCATTGGCTTTCCTGTCGGGTACGTTTTACTCGGTCCAGGCGCTGCCTCCGGTTTTGAACCGCCTAAGTCATGTGAATCCGGTTTTCTATCTTATTGACGGCCTGCGGTACGGGATGATCGGTGTGTCCGACAGCTCACCTTGGTTGGGAATAGCAGTATGCACCGGTGCCACGCTGTTGGTCGGTGCGCTGACCTGGCAGATGCTGCGAACGGGGTATCGCCTTAAGGCTTAACTTGTCTCGGCCAGTGAACCGGGTTGAAAAGTCAATCTGGGCTTTCCCAATCGGGGGTGCAGGTTTGCGGCCACGGCCCAGGCCCCGAACAAGGCCAAGCCTCCGACTGCGAATACCCCGGCGACCGGTGAGATCAGAAGGACCAGTGATGCAACTCCGGGTGTCAGAATGCCGGAAACGTCGCGGTAACTGGAGTAGATAGCTGACATCTCGGTGCGTTCGGATGGTTTCACTGCCATGAGGAAAGGCAGACCGGCGCAAATGTCCAGAACGATTAGCCAGATGGACCCAAGAACCAACGCCACAACCGCCGCAACCGGCCAACCCGCGATGGCTCCAGCGGTGACAAAGCAGGTTCCGCAGGCAGCAAAACCCACGCGGACTGCTGTGCGAATCGAACGCCCCTGCACCCAGCGCAGAATCAGCGGAGCCGCGAACAGCATCGCGTTGGTGGTGGACAGAAGGATGCCGCCTAGTTGCTCACCCAGCCCGTTTTGAATGGCGAAAATGGGTAGATACACCACGTAGATCCACCAGCCGCAGGATCGGATCATGGCGAAAAGATATCCCGCGACCAGACGGGGTTGCGCAAAGAAGCGCGGCAGAAAGGCCAGCGGGTTTTTCGCGGTGCCCCGCGCCTTGGTGATCAACTTGCCATTGCCCAACCGCATGCGCCAGAACTGGATCAGCATGACCGCACCTGCCACCGCGCTGATGACAAACGGGGCAGGGGGCCATACCTCCAGCAATAAGACGCCGGCCATCGGGCCGCCTGCCCAGCCGAGGGCGCTGTAAAACATGCGGCTGGTCTCGCATTTGCCCAGCTCGATTTTGCTGATGTAATCTAGGACATAAGCATTGAAGCAAATGAACGTGACCACTGTCGCGACCGTGTTCAGGGCAAGCGCACCGACCACCGCCGCCGGGCTGCCCTCAATCGCCAGAAGGGCACCGCCGATGAACATGAGGCAACCGGCGGTGTACGCCCATCTGCGCGGTATGAAGCGGATCAGGAACGGCACCATCAGCCCCGCAATCAACGAGATAACGCCGACCAGAAAATACAGGAACGATACCGAAGACGCATCACCCAGCGCCCGATACATGGCTAGTGGAAAGACCGATATCAGAATGCCGCGGACAATCGCCTCGAACCCGGCAAGGATACCAAAGTCGCGGACTGACGGTGCTGGGGCATGGCGCACCCATTCGGGGATACGGCGTTCGTGCATGGGTAAACTCTCAAATCAACTGAGACCACATTGCGCCGGATCAATCCGCGTTCTTCCGGGTTTGCGACATACAGGTCGCCCCCGGGCCATGTCAGGAAAAGTTTTTGGAGTTTCAGGCTTGCCGCGCCCGCGCTTCACGCCAGACAAGAATAAGTCCGCCGGTCAGAATTATGGCTGAGCCGATCATGCTGATCCCGTCCGGAATCACGCCGAATATCGCGAAATCGTAGAAAGCGGCGAAAATTAGCGTCGCATAGCTGATCGGGGCAACAAATGAGGCGTCCGCCCGCGCCATACCGTTCACAAAACACGCCTGTGCGCAGGCCATCAGCGCGCCAATACCCGCCAGCGCCGCCCATTGTTCTGAGGTGGGCATCTGAAAAACAAAGCTCACCGCGACAGAGGCAATCGTCAGGCCCATTGCGTTGTTGATTAGCAGGATCTGGATTGGGATTTCACGACCCGAGAGTTTCTTAATGAATATCAACTCCATCCCGATGACTGCGGCTGCGGTCAGTGCCAGAAGAGCGGCAGGTTGAAAGCTATCGGGTGTCGGGCGCAACAGTATCAACGCCCCAGCCAGCGCCACCGCTGCCGCCAGCCACCGCCAAGGGCCGACGCCTTCTTTCAGCAGCGGGATTGCCAACACCATTGCAAAGACCGGGTTCAGAAATGAAATCGCCGTCGCATCCGCGATCGGGATGAATGCGACCGAGGCGAACATCAGCGTAATGCCGACCCAGCCGAAACTTGTACGCCCAATATGCAGGCCCCAATGCGGACGCTGCAGGCGCGGCCGCATCACGCCGACGGCGGTGACGATCACGATAAAGGCAAACAGAAACCGCCCATGGCTGATCTGCATTGGATGCAGCGCGGGACCCAACGTGTCCGTTCCCAAGGCTTTGGCCAGCAGGGTGGTCCCGGCCAGCAACGCACTGGCGGCGGTGATCAGCACGGCCGCAAGAGGCGGATTGTGGGCTTTGGCGACAAACATATGTCAGCGGTGCGTCAGCGCATGTCAAATGGCAAGCGGCAAATGCGTCGCGCCAAGTATTTTCACTGGTTGTCAATTTCAGGGTTTTCAGGGGACGGTCGCACAGCTATACGGCTTTTCATGATCAAAAACGCACATATCCTGCGACTCCGACTCCGACGCCGACGCTTCGCCGCGTAACCGGCCTCTTTGATCTATTTGCGCTGTTCAAATCGGCGCAATTTCCACCAAATCAGTTGACGAACACAGGCCGAGTGTATCACTCACAAGGCTCAAACTACCTGAAAAGGATGATCCCATGATCCCGTCCGTTCTGCCGACCTATAACCGCGCGCCCCTGACTTTCGTGAAGGGTGAAGGCGCCTGGCTGACCGAGGCGGATGGCCGACGTTTTCTGGACCTGGGCGCGGGGATCGCGGTGAATGCGCTGGGCCATGCCCACCCCGCACTGGTCAATGCCCTGACCGAACAGGCGCACGCGCTGTGGCATGTTTCAAACCTCTACCACATCCCGCAGCAGCAGGCGCTGGCCGACAAACTGGTCGAGCACACCTTTGCCGATACCGTGTTCTTCACAAACTCGGGCACTGAGTCTTGCGAACTGGCCGTGAAAATGGCCCGTAAGTACTTCTATGACAAGGATCAGCCTGAACGGGTCGAGATCATCACCTTTGATGGCTCGTTCCACGGCCGGTCGTCGGCTGGTATTGCCGCTGCCGGGTCTGAGAAGATGACCAAGGGCTTCGGTCCACTGCTGCCGGGCTTTGTTCATGTCACGTTTGGCGACCTCGATGGCGTCACCAATGCGATCACCGATAAAACCGCCGCGATCATGATCGAACCCGTGCAGGGCGAGGGCGGCATCCGTCCCGTCCCTGACGCGGAGCTCAAAGCCTTGCGCCAGATTTGCGATGACAACGGCCTGCTTTTGATCCTCGATGAGGTGCAATGTGGCGTAGGTCGTACCGGCAAGCTGTTCGCCCATGAATGGGCTGGAATTACCCCGGACATCATGATGGTCGCCAAAGGCATCGGCGGCGGCTTCCCTCTGGGTGCTGTTCTGGCCACGGAAGACGCCGCCAGCGGTATGACGGCAGGCACGCATGGCTCTACCTATGGTGGCAACCCGCTGGGCTGTGCCGTGGGTTGCGCCGTCATTGATCAGGTGGCAACGCCTGCATTCCTAGAGGGCGTCAACCGCAAGGCCGGGATGCTGCGCCAGAAGCTCGAAGGGCTAATCGCCGAGCACCCGGAGGTTTTCGAAGAAGTGCGCGGAACAGGACTGATGCTGGGCCTGAAGTGCAAAGCGCCCAATATCGACATGGTCAACGCCGGTTATGACAATGAGGTCATTACCGTCCCCGCTGCCGATAACGTGATCCGCCTGCTTCCGCCCCTGACATTGACAGAAGACGATATCGCACAAGCCCTGATCCGCCTCGACAAAGCCGCTGCGCAGGTCGAAGAGTCAATGGCCTCGGCCTAAGACACACCCGAATGAAAAGTGAACTGAAATGAACCATTTCCTCGATATCCATAAAACCGACGCGGGCGATCTGCGGACCATGATTGATCAGGCGGGCGCTATGAAACAGGCGCGCCTGGGTCGCGCAAAGGCAGCACTTGATGACGAACAGCCTCTGAAAGACCGTATGGTCGCGCTGATCTTCGAAAAACCGTCTACCAGAACGCGCGTGTCATTTGACGTAGGCGTGCGTCAGATGGGGGGGCAGACCATGGTGCTGTCGGGCAAAGACATGCAGTTGGGCCACGGTGAAACCATCGCTGACACCGCCCGCGTCCTGTCGCGCTATGTCGACATGATCATGATCCGGACCTTCGATGAGACCATTCTGACCGAGATGTCTGAATACTCGGACGTGCCAGTCATTAACGGCCTGACTGACCGCACCCATCCCTGCCAGATCATGGCGGATGTGCTGACGTTTGAGGAACACCGCGGTCCGATTGCGGGCAAGAAAGTAGTCTGGACCGGCGACGGCAACAATGTTTGCGCCTCGTTCCTACATGCTGCGGGTCAGTTCGGGTTTGATTTCACTTTCACCGGCCCGGCCCAGCTTGATCCGGAAGAAGAGTTTATGGGGCTTGCCCGTCAAAAGGGCTCGAAAATCGTGGTCGAACGAGACCCGTATAAAGCGGTTGAGGGTGCCGATCTGGTGGTCGCCGATACCTGGGTTTCAATGCACGATTCCCAGTCCGCCAAGGAACGTCGCCACAACATGCTGCGCCCCTATCAGGTCAACGCCGAGCTGATGTCACATGCAAAATCGGACGCGCTGTTCATGCACTGCTTGCCTGCCCACCGCGAAGAAGAAGCGACATCCGAAGTGATGGACGGCCCCAACTCGGTCATCTTCGATGAGGCCGAAAACCGCCTGCACGCGCAAAAGGCCGTGATGCGCTGGTGTCTGGGCGTCTGAACGGAGCCCACCATGCCTCATGTCACGCTGGAGTTTTCGAAAGGCATAGAGCAGGTCCATGATGTTCAGGCAATTTGCGATCAGCTATTTGCCTTGCTGGCTGAACATCGTGAATTCGACGCTGAAACGATAAAAATCCGCGCCATTCCGGTAGAATACTACCGTATCGGCACTGATCCCCAAAGCTTTGTCCATGCCACGCTTCTGCTGATGCAGGGTCGTGACGAGGCGACGCGCTCTGAGCTTAACGCCGACATTCTCAAGGTTTTGTCGGCGGCCTTGCCCGAGGTTGGCAGTATCACAGTGCAAGACGTTCAGATGAACCGCGCTTCCTACGCGAAACGGCTCGCCGGACCATAGCCAGTGTCGGGTTGGCACAGGCCCTGTGTTGTTCAGGTGGGTCGCCTGATATGCCAAATCCGCAATTTGGCGAGCGTCGCGACGCTCGCCAACACGACCAGACTGCACAATACCCACTTGGTCATGACCTCCATGGTACCTTCAATCATCAGGGCATGTACGACGCTGCCAATAATGGTGATAATCGCAAGGCTCGCATGACCCAACCTCCAGACACGAAACCTTAAGCCAAGGCGCTTGCGAAAAAGACCCAGAAACGCGGCTCCGAACGCGGCCCACATCGCAATCACACCCCAAGCCGAAAACGGTGTCGGTGAAACAAATAACAGAGCGTCAATAACGTCGGGCGGGCTGGTGACCCACAAACCACCGACATGGATCAGAATGGCTGCAACTAATGCCAGCCCACACCACCTATGCCAATGGCGGCTGGCAACCGGGGTCAGTCCCGGCAACAAACGGCCCGCAAGTAGCGGCTGCAACAACAGCAGACACATTGAAATAACACCGGCAAATCCGGCCGTGATGTAGATCGGTTCACGCCATGCCAGCAGAGGGCTGGCTGCGGCCGCGATAATCGGTACGGCCATGGCAAGGATCACAAAGGTCCAGATTACTAGGCTTCGACGCACTGTGGTTAGGCAGGCTGCAGAACGAAATGCGCGGCCAAGGTTTTGTCCTTGGAGCTACCCATGATTGGGCGCAGGAAAACCGTTTCGAATTCACCACTGTCATAAGCTAGATGGCCGTGTGGTTGGCCGAAGGCGGGTACGATCTGCGGCATCTCCAGTCGGAACTCACCATTGGCATCGGTCAGAGTTGCGCCGTGGCTCTGCGGGTCGCGCTCGTGGCCTTCTGTCGTATGCGCCCAGATCTGGATGCGTTGACCGGGCAGGGGGGCACCGTCCCCGGCGCGTCGCACTGTTCCGGTCATCCAGAACCCGCCGCCGCCAATCCGGTCAACGATGGGCGCGCCGGGACGGTAATTGTTGGACCCTCCGCGCATGGATGCGGTGGGGGCCACGCCACTTGCGCGCGCGGGCACCAAAAAGCCTGCCGCACCCGTTGCCAGAACAGCCCCAGACGCCAAAACCAAAGAACGACGAGAGAACGTAAGACCAGGCATGCAAACCTCTCTTTTCAAGTGTTTCACCACGCCTCGACAATGCCGGGCATCCTTTCAGCGGAAAGATAGCACGATTGTTTCAGTTTCCGAGGGGTCGCGCGGCGGGGGTGACAAATTGTGAATTCCTTTGACCGTGCCCCCGCACAGGTGCCATCCTGAAATCCGTCAGTTCGGGGAGTCCTGCACTATGATTGTCGAAGACGTTGTCTCAGACGAAGAAATCAAGGCGTTCAAGCGCGACGGTGCGGTTGTGCTGCGCTCCAGGTTCTCAGAGGATTGGCTGGCACTTTTGCGAGACGGCATCGACGCGGATTTGGCCCGCCCAACCGATAATTTCACCCGCCATACCAAGGACCCTCGCGCACCTGCCTATTTCGAGGACTACTGGGCTTGGAATAAAATCCCGCAATTCACGCAATTCGTTCACAACTCACCTTGTGCTCCGCTTGCCGCACAGTTGCTGGGTGCACCATCGATCAATCTTGTCATGGACAACTGGTTCCTGCGCGAGGCTGGATCAACTTCGCGTCCACCGTTTCATCAGGACCTGTCCTATTTCGACTTCGAAGGCACGATGTGCGTCCTGTGGTTGCCGCTTGAGCCGGTTACCAAAGAAAACGGTATCGCCTTCGTCAAAGGCTCGCATCTGTGGGACAAGCTGTTCATGCGGGTCAGGTTCGCCGACGGGCATCCCAGCTACGAACCCACCGAGGTAGCAGGGTTGACCTATCACCCGCCGCCTGACGTCAATGCCGATCCGGGAGCATTCGATCTTTTGCAATGGGATATGAATCTGGGCGACTGCATCTTCTTCGACATGCGCACCTTGCACGGTGGGCTGTCATCAGTCACCCCAACGGAAACGGTGCGCCGGTTTACGCTGCGGATGACCGCTCCGGATGGCAGGATTCGGTATCGGGGGGATTGGGCCAAGGATGAACGGGCGCAGTTCGAAGCCGAAGGATATCGCGAAGGTGATCGAATTGATGGGGCGTTTTTCCCGCAGCTTTGGCCGCGCGGGCTGGGTCTTGTCTGAATTAAGGACCGGGCTCGCACCAGTTCTGTGCATTCCTGCAAATTGAATGGCTGGTTTATCAATCCTACTCTGTATCAGTGAACTGAACGGACCGATCACAGGAGAGCAGTCATGAGTTGGAACCCCACCCAACACCCTGAGGATTCGCCTCTGGAAACGCTGATTATTCCCCGTGCCCGCGATTTGGGCGGGTTCGAAGTGCGGCGTGCGCTGCCTTCGGTCAAACGGCAACTGGTCGGCCCGTTCATCTTTTTCGATCAGATGGGACCCGCCGAGTTCATCACAGATGGTGGCATCGACGTGCGGCCGCACCCTCATATTGGCTTGGGTACGGTGACCTATCTGTATCAGGGTGAGTTCGAACATCGCGACAGTTTGGGCACCCATCAGATGATCTATCCCGGTGAGGTCAATTGGATGGTGGCTGGGCGCGGCGTGACCCATTCGGAACGCACCAGCGAAGAAACGCGCGGCAAGCGGCACAGCCTGTTTGGCATCCAGACCTGGATCGCGCTGCCCGAGGCGCATGAAGATATGCCTCCCGATTTCGAACACCACAAACAGGGCGCATTACCGCATATCCAAGACAACGGTGTCAGTGCCCGGTTGATCCTTGGTTCGGCATATGGCGAAAACAGCCCGGTGACGATGCTGTCGGATACCTTCTATCTGGACGTGCAGCTTGAACCCGGCGCCGCCTTTCCACTGCCCGACGATCATGAAGATCGTGGCGTCTACGTCACTCAGGGTTCGGTCGAGATTGCTGGTGACATGTTCGAGGAAGGTCGCATGATGGTGTTCCGCCCGGGCGACCACCTGTCGGTTAAGGCCGGTCCACTTGGCGCGCGATTGATGTTGTTGGGCGGTGCGACGTTAAACGAAGAACGGTACATTTGGTGGAACTTCGTGTCGTCGTCGAGGGAAAAGATTGAAAACGCGACGCGCGAATGGAAAGCCGCCGATTGGGCCAATGGTGCCTTCCATCTACCGCCCGGCGACGATCAGGAGTTTATTCCGATCTCAGAAGACTTGGAGCGCACTAAGCCAAGACGGGCGCGTTGACCAAGCGTCAGGGGGCCTTGTCCGAACCCGCGATACCGGCAATCCTCGTCTCAATGGGAGGGGCGCAATGAAGATCGTTATCGCAGGTGCCGGCAGCATTGGATGCTATTGCGGGGCTTTCCTGACTGATGCCGGACACTCGGTAACCCTGTTGGGCCGTCCTCGCATTCTGAACCCGATCCGCGAGAATGGCCTGACCGTTACCGATTTTTCCGGCCTGCATCTTTATGTGGCGGCCGAAAATCTAACGACGTCGGAAAACCCTGATTGCCTGATAGATGCTGAGTTGGTGATCGTTACTGTCAAAACGGCGGCCACGGCGGGTATGGCAGGTCAGATTGCGCAATTCGCGCCAACGTCTGCGCCGGTTCTGTCGTGGCAGAACGGAATGGAAAACGCCCGCGTTCTGCAGGCAGTATTGCCGGATCATGATGTTCGCGCAGGAATGGTGCCCTTCAATGTTGTGCCGCCCGAACCTGCTACTTTCCACCGCGCGACGTCCGGCGAAATCGTGATCCAATCCGGCCCGGGTGACTTGGGGCAGGCACTCAGTTCAACCAATCTGCCAGTGATCGAAAGTGACGAGATCGAAGCCGTGCAATGGGGCAAGCTGGTCATCAATCTGAACAATGCGCTGAATGCGTTGTCGGGGCTGACATTGAAGGATCAACTGCTGGACCGCAAATGGCGCTGTTTGATGGCCGATCAGATGTCCGAGGCTTTGGGCGTGCTAAAGGCCGCTGGTCATCCTGTCACGTCGACGACCCCGTTGCCTGCTTGGGTTACACCACATATCCTACGTCTTCCAACGCCATTGTTTTCCCGGATCGCCGCGCGGATGCTGACCATCGACCCCAGCGCGCGAACGTCGATGGCCTATGATCTCATGGCGGGGCGCGTTACGGAAATCGGCAGCCTGCAAGGCGAGATTGTCCGACTGGGTGCGCAACATGGGCGGCGTACGCCGATCTGCGCAAGGGTTCAGGAATTGATTGAACAGAAGCTGGACGAGAGCTTGTCACCCGATCAGATTATCCAGTGATCCGACCGCGTTCAGGTGAACGCAGTCAGGATCCAGAAGATCACCGCCGACATTGTCGCCGCCGCCGGGACCGTGATTACCCATGCGGCCACAATGGTCATGAAATGCGACCGCCGAACCAGTTTGCGCCGCCGCTGCTCTTCGCGAGCAATGCGCTGCTCGGGCGGACGGCGATCATTGCTTTTCTTGCGCCGGCGATCCTGATTCCATTCCCGGTAAAACCCAACGCCGAACACTGCGCCGACTGCAATGTGGGTCGAACTGACCGGTAGCCCAAGCCAACTTGCGACAATCACCGTGATGGCTGCCGACAAGGCGACGCAGAATGCGCGCATCGGATTTAGCTTAGTGATCTGGCTGCCCACCATCCGGATCAGTTTGGGGCCAAACAGGAACAGGCCAAACGAAATGCCAAAGGCTCCGATCACCATCACCCATGTCGGGATCGTGACTTTTGAGGCGAAATCACCGAACTCGGCGGCATGCACGATTGCCGCCAGTGGGCCAACTGCATTGGCAACGTCATTGGCGCCATGAGCGAAGCTCAGGAACCCGGCCGAGATCACCAGAGGCAATCCAAACAGTGTTTTCAGCGATTTGGTTCGGTTCTCAAGTCCTTCGGATTTGCGTCGCACCCAAGGCACAGTCACGGCCCAGGCAAGCAAGCCCGATGTCAGACCAATCAGAAGCGCAATTTCCAGATCGATTTTCACGATCCGCTTCAAGCCTTTCACCGACAGATAGGTGGCAAATGCACCGGCCATCACGGCCACAAGAATGGGTACCCAGCGGCGGGCCGCGGCGATCTTGTCGTCCTGATATTGAATTTTGGCTTTGATCAGAGCCAGAAATCCGGCAGCAATCGCGCCGCCCAGAACCGGAGAGATCACCCAGCTGGCAGCAATCGCACTCATTGTGCCCCAGCTAACCGCGCTGAGACCTGCTGCAGCAATGCCAGCGCCCATCACGCCGCCCACGACCGAATGCGTTGTGGAAACGGGCGCGCCAACCCATGTGGCCAGATTGACCCACAGCGCTGATGAGATCAGCGCCGCCATCATTGCCCAGATAAAGACGTTACTGTTCTGGACCGAAGCTGGGTCGATAATGCCCTTGGAGATGGTCGAGACGACGTCGCCGCCCGCCAGCAGAGCCCCCGCGCTTTCCGCGACGGCCGCGATGGCGATTGCCCCGCCCATGGTCAGTGCGTTCGCGCCAACCGCAGGGCCCATATTGTTCGCAACGTCGTTGGCACCGATGTTGATTGCCATATAGGCCCCAAAACCGGCGGCCGCGATGACGATCAGCCCGCCATCGGCCCGACCGAACAGAATTGCCGCAATAAGCCCCGCCATGACAATGAATGCCAGCGCTATACCTGGTGCAAGAAGCGGCCGTGCCACGTGCACGTTTGCATGCTCAAGGCGCGAAATTCGGTGCAGATCGCTGTCCAGAGCCTGCCAGCGGTTTTTTTCGTTCGTGTTCGACATCGGTTTTCTGTGGGTGATACGGTTTAACCGGCGCGGTTAACGGTTGCCCGTGCACGTTGCAACCGGCCTCACAGAAGTTTGTTGCGAAAGCGTTACATTTGACGCAGCATTTCGCGCAGTTCTGGCTCTTGCACCAGCTCTGCGGCCTCATGCGGCGAAAACCAGCACCGTTCACGCTCGCTGACTTCGGGGAATTCCTCGGCCAGATCTTTGACATCTATGCGATACACATTGGTGCGTACGGGCTGGGCTGTGCCGTCATCCAGGATCTTGTCATAGGTGAAATGTCCGACGGCCTTGCGGCCAAGGTGTTTCACTTTCACCCCGGCTTCTTCCCATGCTTCTTCTTTGGCAGTCTCGGCCCCGTCCATGCCGTCAATCGGCCATCCCTTTGGGATGACCCAACGGCCTGTGCCACGGCTGGTGATCAACAGGACTTGCTTGTCGTCGCCGGTCCCGCGTACGCACAAGGCTGCAAACTGGACCCTGTGAGGGCGCTGGAAGAAGGGTTTGCCAACTTCTTCCCAGATATTGTTCAGCCAAGATGCCATCGATTAAGTGCCAGTACTTTTCTTAGGTTCAAGGAGAAGTGACATAACAACTATAAACCGAGGCTTCAATGCATCTATTGAACGAACGCATTTTCTGAAGCAAACGAACGTCAGGTCCGCCGCTTGGCCCGCAAGGTTGGATCGGCCTGGGTCGGATCCTCGGGCCAGGGGTGTTTTGGATATTGCGCCCGCATGTCCTTGCGCACATCCGCGTAAGATCCGGCCCAAAATCCGGGCAGATCGCGCGTGATCTGGATTGGTCGCCGCGCAGGGGACAGCAGAGTGATCTTGAGCGACTCGCCCCCGATAACCGGATGCCGGGTGACACCGAACAGTTCCTGCAGGCGGACCGAAATCTCGGGCACCGCTCCGCCATAATCAATCGGCACCTTGCGGCCCAGCGGTGTTTCAAACGATCCCGGCGCGCGACGGTCCAATTCCTGCGTTTGGGCCCAATCCAGCCGGGCACGCAGGGCAGGCAGCAGGTCAAACTTTTTCCAGTCGTCTGCACTGCGCTGACCTGACAATATGGGCAGCAGCCAGTCGTCCAGCGTTTCCATTAACCCATCCATTGAAAAGTCCGGCAGGTCGATCCCTTCGGCGCGCACCAATTCCACCCGCGCGGCCAATCGCGCAGAGGCGCCTTCCAGTCGTAACCCCAGATCACGCACTCCGTCCAGCATGGCGCGGGCGATGGCCTCGTCCGGCGCGTCCTTCCAGATACGGTCATCCAGAGTGATCGCGCCAAGGCGTTCCTGCGTGCGCGCAATGACCCGGCGTTCGCGTTTCGACCACGCGCAGCTGTCTACCCATTCGATCTGATCCGCGAACAGGTCCCGGATTTCACGCTCTGAGATTTGTGCGGCCATGCGCACCTTGGCCTCGCGCGGGTTTCCGTCCGTATCTGTCACCACAAGATAGGGCGCGGCCGCCAATGTGTCACCGTTGTCCAGCACGACGCCCTTGCCGCCGGACAGAACGTAACGTGGCACATCGCCTTTGCGACGTTGTCCAATTCGGTCGGGATAGGCCAAGGCGGCCATCGCGGCAGGGCTCAGGTCTGTCTCGTTGCTTCGTGTTTTCAGCCGCTTGCTCTCGGCTCTGATCCGTTCCAGCGCGCCCATGTTGATCTGCCACACCCGGTTGCGTTGAAAGGCGCGGGTATCGCGCAATGCCTCGAGTCGCAGCAGCAGATCTACCGGGGCACCTTTCAGTGGATCGCGTTCTGCCATCAGCGCCGCCAGCGGAGCGGCGCTTGTCCCGGCCGTCACCAGCATATGCCCCAGCCGAGGATGCAGGGGCAGGGCAGCCAAGGCCCGTCCGTGGTCGGTGATCCGCCCTTTGACATCCAACGCACCCAGCATGTTCAGCAATGTGCGGGCCTCGGCCATCGTTCCTTCGGGTGGTGGTGTCAAAAAGGCCAGGTCATCCGGTTCGGCCCCCCAAAGTGCCAGTTCCAGCGCAAGGCCCGTCAGGTCGGCGGCTTCGATTTCGGCAGGGGGGTAGGCGGCCAGCGCGCCTTCTTCCCCCTTGGACCACAGCCGGTAACACACGCCCTCGGCCACGCGCCCTGCACGACCTGCGCGTTGGGTTGCTTCGGCCCGCGTCACCCGTTCCGTGACCAGACGCGACATGCCAGAACCCGGATCGAACCGCGCCCGGCGCGCCTGGCCCATGTCCACGACCACACGAATGTCGGGAATGGTCAGCGAGGTCTCGGCGATTGAGGTCGCAAGAACCACCTTTCGCCCAGTTTCTGCCGGGGCAATCGCCGCACGTTGGGCGGCAAAGGGCATTGCGCCGAACAGAGGTTTAATTGCGCAATCGCCAGGCAATCGTTTGGATAATGCGGCTTCGGCTCTGCGAATTTCGCCCTCGCCGGGCAGAAACACGAGCATGCCGCCCTCGGTTTCATGCTCGGCCTGGACGACCAGATCAATCAGAGCATCCAACCGTCTTGCCTGCGCGCCCAATGGCCGGTCCAGCCAACGGGATTCAACCGAGTAACTGCGTCCTTCGGATGTCACCACCGGCGCGTCCATCAGTTGGCCGACGGGTTCGGCGTCCAGGGTTGCGGACATCGCCAGCAGGATCAGGTCGTCGCGTAGTGCGCCCGTAACCTCAAGGCACAGGGCAAGTCCCAGGTCCGCGTTCAAAGATCGTTCGTGGAACTCGTCAAAAATCACCGCGCCGACGCCTGGCAGATCCGGTTCAGATTGCAGCATTCGGGTCAGAATGCCTTCGGTCACCACTTCGATGCGGGTTGTCTTTGAGGTTTTCGCATCGCCGCGCACGCGGTAACCGACGGTTTCACCCGCACGTTGCCCCAAAGTTTCCGCCATCCGCTCTGCCGCGGCCCGCGCAGCAAGCCTGCGGGGTTCGAGCATAATGATCTTGCCATTGCACAACCCGGCCTCAAGCATCGCCAGAGGTACCCGCGTTGTCTTGCCCGCGCCCGGAGGGGCTTGCAAAACGGCCCGGCCATTGGCCTTCAGGGCGTTAAGCAATTCGGGGATGGCGTCATCGATGGGCAGGCGTGTTGTCATTGGCGCTTTATCAGCCAACCACGGCGCAACGTCCAGTTCCGCTGTTTCCCAATGACGATGATCGCGCCGCTGCGGCATAGAGCCAGCGGCGGTCCGGTCAAAGAGGATCAACAGCAACACATAGGTGCAAAATGCAGGTTTTAGGCAGGTTTCCTGCGCGGTCCGGTCTGGACAAACCACCCGTTGGGGCGGCAAGTAGTCGTGCCGCAAAAGATCGGGGTCGGAATGGATATGGACAGCCTAGGTGATAAGATTTTGAACGGAGACCGGCGTGCGCTGGCCCGGGCAATCACTCTGGTCGAAAGTGGTCGCGCGGATCATCGGGCACAGGCGTCTGAATTGCTGGCGCATGTGGCCAAAGCCGGGCGGCAATCCCTGCGCGTTGGGTTGTCCGGTACTCCGGGGGTGGGCAAATCCACCTTTATCGAAAGCTTTGGCATGATGCTGATCGAGCAGGGCCTCCGCGTTGCGGTCCTGGCTGTCGACCCCAGTTCGACCCGTTCAGGTGGTTCTATTCTGGGTGACAAAACCCGGATGGAGCGGTTGAGTCGTGAGAAGAACGCCTTTATCCGTCCGTCCCCCAGCCAATCCCATTTGGGCGGCGTGGCCCGCCGCACCCGCGAGGCGATTGCCCTGTGCGAGGCGGCAGGGTTCGACGTGGTGCTGATTGAAACTGTAGGAGTCGGGCAGTCCGAGACCGTCGTTTCCGAAATGTCGGATCTGTTCCTTCTGTTGCTTGCGCCTGCGGGCGGGGATGAGTTGCAGGGGGTTAAACGCGGAATCATGGAAATGGCCGACATGATCCTTGTGAACAAGGCGGATGGAGATCTGAAAGCCACGGCCACCCGCACCTGTGCTGACTACGCGGGGGCTTTGCGCCTGCTGCGAAAACGCCCGCAGGACCCCGAGGGTTTTCCCAAGGCGATGACTGTTTCCGCGGTCGAGGAACATGGGCTTGACCAAGCCTGGGACGAAATGACCACTCTGTCAGGCTGGCGGCGTGAAAACGGCCATTGGGATGGCAACCGCGCGGCGCAGGCGCGGTTCTGGTTCGATCAAGAAGTGCGATACGCGCTGCTATCTCGGTTGGATACGCCGACCGCCCGCGCAGAAATGGATCGCCTTGGATCCGATGTTGGCGCAGGCAATCTTAGCCCGACGGCGGCTGCGGAACGAATGCTTAGTATCCTAGCAACACACTAGACGCCTTTTAGCGTCAGAGGTGGAGGGTGCGCCAAAATCATGTATTATGGGCAAAGATACAATTTTTGATTGTGCTGCTTCGAGGGGAAGTCGATAGTCTCGATGGTGCGCAAGTCAACAAATGAACGCGTCGGAGATAGCCGTGCATGCCCAATATCCGTGGGACAAATGGTGACGACGATATCGAAGTCACCGGCGACGAAGGTACGCTGAACGGTACGCCCCAGGGCACGCCCATTGATGATATTCGCGCCCGTGGCGGTGACGATGAGATCACGATTGTAAGCAGTACTATTTCCGGGAGTGTACGCGGCAACGCCGGAAACGATGAAATCACCGTGTTCAACGCCCAGATCGATGGGCAGATCAATGCGGGTCGCGATGCGGATACCGTCACGGTTTTTGACGTAGGCGTCGGCAATATCCGTTTGGGGCAGGGCAATGACACCCTGAACTTTATCCGAACCCAAGTCACCGGGGATGTTCAGGGCGGCGGCGGGCAGGACGCGCTGAACCTTCCGGTGGGCACAGTTGTAACCGACGCAAATTTCGGAACGTTCACCGTTGTTGTCGGGCAATCCTATTCGCTTTCCAGCGGCAGCTTCGAATTGCCCTCAGGGATCGTGGTCAACTATAGCGGGTTTGAATCCGGCACAGGGTTTTTGTGCTTTACCCGCGATACAGTAATTCAGGCACAACGTGGTCCGGTCCTTATTCAGGATCTCCGACAGGGGGATATGATCCCAACGCGGGGCAACGGGATGCAACCGATCCGCTGGATCGGGCGCCGTAAATTTGACTCGGTGGCATTGGCGGGCGACCCGAAACGTCGCCCCGTCCGCATATTGGCAGGCGCCTTGGGCAATGGGTTGCCCAAACGGGATCTGTTGGTATCACGGCAGCACAGAATGCTGGTGCAGTCGAAAATCGCAGAACGAATGTTTGGCGAGCCCGAAGTTCTGATTCCGGCGATAAAACTGACCGCGCTGCCAGGGATATTCGTTGATGCTACGGTGGACAGCGTCGAATATTACCACCTGCTTTTTGACCGTCACGAGGTTATCTTTGCCGAAAACGCCCCAAGCGAAAGCCTGTTTACCGGGCCTGAGGCGCTCATGACCCTTAGCCTGGAAGCCCGACGTGAAATATTCGATATCTTTCCGGAATTGGCGGATGTGAACCACAATCCCAACCCGGCCCGGTACATCCCTAAAGGCCCCCAACAAGCGCGCCTCGTGGCTCGGCACCTAAAGAATGAAAAACCACTGCTGCAGGGCTATAACGTATAGGGGAACGCCCCACGGATGTTTAAATCCCCAAAAAAGCAGTTATGTAGAACCCGCCCTGAATACGTGATTGAATGAAATAGCCCGATCAGGCAGGCGATACTGGTCAAAAAAAGCGCAGTTGAAGAATGTAGCAATGTCGGATTTTTGATGGAAATCGACTGCGTGCCACGCTTTTCAATCCAGGTCAGCCTCGCTTGTATGTCACCTTTCGCCACCGGGTGTCTGATCCGGGGCGGTTTCCGGAACCGCGGCCAGCGGCAACCTTCATACAGGCGGGATATGCGCATTTGCATGTGCAGGCTCGGCTGAATGATTGGTATGTAAACTCTGAAACACCTGAACTTGAGGCCTGCCTGTCGCGGCTGACCCAGAGAATGGAACACTTCGCGGCGATGGGCTTTTTAATGCGTGGTTACGCCGGTCTCCGCTTGGCGCGAGAGCTAAACTTGAAATATCTTCTTGCTGTTTCACCGCAGTTCTCAATTTCTGAACATCACGTGCCATTTGACCCGCGTTTCAAAAAGTGGGCGACAGACTTCGATCCTGATCTTGGGGCGCTGCCGAGTCGCTCTTATCCTGTGCGCGGCCTCATTCTGATTGATCCGTTCAACCGTGCCGATTTATTGAATGCCCGCATGGTCCAAGACGCCTTTCCCACAATGAATATCGTAAGGCTTTGCTTCACTGGTCATCCTGCGACAAAAGTTATAAGGCAAACCGGTGGATATGGCAGGCTACAGAAAATGCTGCTTCGTCAGCGGTTGTCACCGGAAAGAATGGTCCGTGTGCATCGTGCTGCGCGACTAAAAAGCCCCCGGTACTGGGCGCGTCTGGCGGCCGCAGCGGCAAAAACAGGTCGTCCTGAATTGGAAAATCACGCCCTGAAACGGCTGGGAGAATTAAATGAAAACTTGGTGCTGTGAATCCTTGGCATATGGCTTGACCCCGTCTGTGATTCCCACTACATGCATCCAACCAGTTTTCGGGCGCGACTTCGGGTTGTGCCCCTTGTGATTTGGCCGAGGGTGTAATGCCTGGCCTCCAGAAACAAAGGAAGAAACCATGTCGCGCCGTTGCGAACTGACCGGAAAAGGCCCGATGACTGGCAACAATGTCAGCCATGCCAAAAACAGAACTCGTCGTCGTTTTCTGCCCAACCTGAACGACGTTACGCTGCAGTCGGAAACGCTGGGCCGTGGCGTCAAGCTGCGCATCTCGGCGGCTGCCCTGCGTTCGGTGGACCACCGTGGTGGTCTGGACGCGTTCCTGGCGAAAGCCAAGGACGATGAGCTGTCCAACAACGCATTGAAAGTGAAAAAGGAAATCGCCAAGGCGCAAGCTTCGGCCTAAGACCTTTTTCCTGCGAGAATTCAGGCCCTGTACCTTTTGGTGCAGGGTTTTTTCGTTTTGTGCAGAGTGCTGTTCTCAATTTGGAATTAAATTTCCGCGTTGGGTGAAATTGTTCACATACCGTTTGCTCTACCCGTATTATGTTTAGGCATATTCATCTGGCGGAGTTCAACCTCATGTCGTTCAAATCATTACCTTCTTTCTCCCTACTGGCCGACTTTTTCGGCAAAACGTTTGGGGCATGTCTGCGGATGCAGCGTCGGGTGAATCGGCTGCATACGAGCCTGACAAAAGGGTCCGTCAAGCGCCCGGAACCGGATCGCTGACATTGTCCTCCCGGCCCTGGGCTTCAAGCGTGTCTGATTGCGCTTGAAGCCCGTTTTGTCTCTGGCCTATATCGGGGACAGGATGAAACCCGTTCTGAACAAAGTTCTGCCGTTTGTGCTGTCGCTGCTGGTCGTTTTGACCGGGCAGGGCGTTGCTGCATCGCGCGGTGTGGACCGGGCGGTGGGGCATATGGTGCTGTGTACCGGATCTGGTCCGGTCGTGGTCTATATGGATGCCGAAGGGCAGCCGACAAAGGCCCCGCACTTCTGTCCGGATTATGCGTTGAACCTGTTGGGCGCGGTGAGCATTGCGGAACCGTCCCTGCCAGTTGCCCCGGACACCGATCGACCCATGCCATCGCGTATCGCGGAGAATCTGATCGCTCTGCCTATACCGTTTCAGCCAGCCCGGGCACCTCCTGCAAGTGTTTGATTCATTATCAATTCTTATCAAACACCAAACTACAGGAGAGGCGCTATGTCCCTCACATCCAGACTGCTGACCACCCTTGCCGCCGCAACTATTGCTACGGCTGCTTTTGCGCAGGACACGATCACCGTCGATGACGCTTATGCCCGATCATCGGGTAAAACGGCCAAAGCTGGCGCGGCCTTCATGATGATCCAGAACACCGGCGCGACCGATGACCGTTTGATCGGCGTGGAATCCGACGCTGCGGCTCGGGTCGAGCTGCACACCCATATTGTCGACGAAAATGGCGTTGCCAAAATGACCCATGTCGAAGAGGGCATTGCCATCCCGGCGGGTGAAACGCACATGCTGAAGCGCGGTGCCGACCACGTGATGTTCATGGGCCTGACAGCCCCGTTTGAGCAGGATGCAATGGTTCCCGTTACGCTGATCTTCGAGACAGCAGGCGAAGTCGAGATCGAAATTCCGGTGGATTTGGAGCGTAAGGACACCGGCGGTCACGGTTCGCATTCGAACTAGAGCTGCGCCTGAATTCGGGCCGCGCTGCGGCCGTCATCCATGCGTCAGGCCGGGATATTCCCGGCCTTTTGTCGTTGTGGAAAAGGTTCAGCGGTTGACCACCCGCATCGCCAGGCGGTCATGGGCGCGCTTGAAGCGCATGGCCAGCCAGAGCATTACTGCGGCAAAGGCCAGCGCCGAGAAAGCAATCGCCCAGCCCAGCGCCACCATGCCACTGCCCGGCCAGAACAACAAAACAAGGCCGATCAACAGCGCGACAATGCCGGAGTTGCGCATGGTGGATGCATCAGGATGTGCATCGGGCAATTGCCGCCACGCCATCAGCGAGCCTATCCCGACAATCAAAGCCCAGGCGCCGAGCAAAAAGAACGCGAGGCGCGCGACGCCTTCCGGCCAGATCAGCAGGATCAGTCCGATCAGAAGTGCCCCGATGCCGAAACCGCCAATCAGGCCACGCCGGCCAAACCCCAGCAGTGTCAGGCCGCCATCAAGGACCAGCAGAACGCCCACCAGACGGATCAGCAATGAGATGCTGCCCGTCGGCCAGAATAGCGCTGCGATCCCAAGCGCCCCGGCCAGAATTCCGCGCAGCAAGAATGTCCACCACAGGTTCGTTAGCTGATCACCAAGGGCGCCACGCGTATCGAGCCTGTCATCGTCAAGGATTTCACCTTGTTGGTTTTTGGGGTCTGTCATGGGGACCTCTCGGGTTGTTAGGGCACTAGTATAGCAAGGAAATTCGCCACTTGTCTGCGGGTTTCGCCCTATTGCGCGTTCAGGATCTGATCGACCCAGCGCGGAATGGTTTCTGTTGCGGGGCCCAGTATGACATCGTCGAAACTGGATGCGCCGGTCGACGGCTCGAGATTCAGTTCGACAGTTCTTGCCCCGGACATCATGGCCTCGTGCACGAAGGCCGCGGCGGGATAGACCTGACCCGAAGTGCCAATGGCGGCGAAGATACTTGCGTCTGCCAGATGATCATAGATGGCGTCCATGTGATAAGGCATCTCACCAAACCACACCACATCCGGGCGCGCGGTGGGGGCTGCGCAGGCAGGGCAGGGCTCGCCCACGGCCATCTCGGGCGGTGCCGCCCAGCGGTGGCCACAGGCCGCGCAAAGCGCCCCGGCCAGCGTTCCGTGCATGTGGATCACGCCTTGCGCGCCACCGGCCTCGTGCAGGCTGTCGACGTTTTGTGTGACGATCACAACCTCGCCGGGCCAGTCCCGCTGTAGTCGGGCAAGTGCATCGTGGGCCGCGTTAGGTTGCGCCTCGGCGGCCTGTGCGCGGCGGGCATTATAAAACTCGTGCACCAGCGCGGGATCACGCGCGAACCCCTCGGGCGTGGCGACGTCCTCAATTCGATGCTGCGCCCACAAACCGCCCTCGTCGCGGAACGTGCCCAAACCGCTTTCGGCGGAAATCCCGGCCCCTGTCAGAATGACGATCTTTTCCATCTTGGCCCTTCGCGTTACACAGTGGTTCATGACCCACCGTATCTTGTTCGTCTGTCTGGGCAATATCTGCCGTTCTCCCGCCGCCGAAGGTGTCTTTCGCACCCGCGCGCCGCATCATACTACCGATAGTGCGGGGACGTCGGGCTGGCACATCGGTGACCCACCTTATGGGCCGATGCAAAAGGCAGCTCAGTCGCGCGGCATTAAACTGGATGATTTACGGGCGCGGCAATTCACGGCCAGGGATTTCGACAGGTTCGATCTGATCATCGGGATGGATGCCGACAACATCGCGAATATCGAGGCACTGCGACCAGCCGGGAACGAAACCCCGGTGCGTCTGCTGACGGATTTTGTGCCACATATCGGCACAGACCACGTCCCGGACCCATACTATACACGTGACTTCGATGGAGCATTGGATCTAATCGAGGCAGCGGTCGAAGGTCTCGACGCGCATCTACGCGGCTAGCTCATCAACTTTAGGCGAGTGTTCAGCCATGGCAATTGCGCAAGGGCCGGGTCAACAATCTGGCTGCCCATTAGGCGGCGCATCATGCCTGCGACCTCTTGCGGAACCTGACCTGACCAGTCGGTGCGGGTGAACAAGGAAATCGTCCGCGAAACGTCTCCGATCGGGGCAGGGTGCGCCTCAAGACCGTCATGGAATCTCGCCGCCCGCATATAGCCCAGCGGCGTCGTAATCGCCCAGCCGAGGCCGCGCGCGACCATCGCCATCAGCGCCAGATGAGAACCGATTTCGAACCGTTCTTCAAATTCCAGCTGCTGGCGCGCCAGATGGGCCTCAATCTGGCGGCTGATCAACTGCTCGCGGGCATAGCGCAGGAAGGGCAGATCCTGCATGGCGTTTTCGGCCCCTTTGGGCGTCACCAGAATGAAGGGATCGCGAACCAATGGGTATTCGACCACGCCTTCCAGCACCTCGCCGCTATGGGCTGACACCACAAGCTGCAGGCGCTGCGCCTCAAGTTCTTCGAACAGGTCGAGGCTAGGCAGTGTGATCAGTTTGAACTTTGACCGCGTCAGACTTTCGGCCAACAGAGTGGCCAGTCGCGGGGTCAGGTCATTGTCGAAATCGTCAATCAGGCCGATGGACAGGGTTGCAAGGTGACCCAAATCCATCACGGTCAGCTCGCTTTGGGCGATTTGCAACTCGGCCAGAACCGCCTGCGCGCGGGCCAGAAAGCTGCGCCCTGCCTGGGTCAGGCGCATCGGGCGCCGTGTGTGATCCACCAGATCGGTGCCCACTGCCTTTTCCAGATTGCGCAATTGCTGGGACACCGACGGCTGGCTGAGCCCCGTGATTTCGGCAGCCTGCGCCACCGATCCCGTCCGCGCCAGCGCCTCGAATACTTCGAGGCCGCGCAGGGTCAGCCCTTTCATAACCATCAGATATCCCTTTCGCTGCGCCTTTCTGGGGCGCAGTTCAGGTCAGGTCAAGGATTGATCAGCCTAGTTGCAGATCGCCTGCGCCATCTGACCGAAGTTCCGATACCGGTCCCACAGCGCATCGTCGCGCTGGGTCTTCGACATCTTGAGCTCTTGCGCCTGATGCGGGTCGCGGAACCACTTGGCAACGGTCTTCTGATCGCTGCGGGTCAACGCCTGGTTGGCCACCCGTTGAATGCAACTGCACCGATCCCGCGTCGCAGCTGAGCGATCCGACGCCAAACAGGCGCGTTTGATCTGTGCTGCGTCCACTACCGGAGCCACCGCTGTCAGCGACGTGGCACAGAATGCGATTAAGAGGAACTTTTTCATGCTCATGCCTCATGTTTGCCTGCCCGGAGGGGTCTTATGCCCCTCTCGGTCTTCGCAGGAGTATGAATCAAACGGGGAAGGGGATCAATCAAACGTTGAGAAAAAGTGATTGCACGGTTTGCGAATGTCGCGTTGTCTAACCCGACTTTGCTTAGAAACCCCTCATGAGACCACTATGCTTAAGAAATACGGACGCACATTTCACTTGCCGCAATCTCCTGGCGCCACGAGTGATGACAAAATCATGTCTAGCGTTGCCGTGTTAGAGATGGCTGACGAAGTGGTGTTCACTGAAAAGATGGACGGTGAGAATACCACGATCCATAGCCTAGGCTGTCACCCCCGCAGCCTCGACGCGAGATATCATCCGTCGCGAGATTGGATGAAGGCATTTGCAGCCGGTATAGCGCCTCTACTTGCCGAGGGTGAACGAATTGTGGGCGAGTATTTGTTCGCGCGTCATTCCATCACTTATTCAGAGCTGCCGACATATTTTCTGGGATTTGCTTGGATCAAGGCTGAGGAAGTTCAACCTTGAGACGCGACGCTTTCGCGCTTTGTCGAACTTGGGGTCACAGCGGTTCCTGAACTTTATCGCGGGCGGTTTTCGGCACAGATCGCAAAGGATGTAATTGCGGGTCTCGATCTCGAAAAACAAGAGGGGTTTGTCGTTCGCACCACTGGGGCCTTCAAGGAAGAAGACATGCCCATACACCTTGCTAAATACGTACGTGAGGGCCATGTGCAAAGCGAGACGCATTGGATGAATGCAGCGCTGGTCAAAAACGGTTTGGTCTGACTGGGCCGAGAGCTTGGGAACAAAGGGTTTCCCCGCATGTCGTCCCACCTTGACCACAGCCCAATTCCGACGCATATCCCCAACCCATGACAGACCTCGCTCATATCCGCAATTTCTCCATCGTCGCGCATATCGACCATGGCAAATCCACCCTTGCTGACCGGCTCATCCAAGAGACCGGAACGGTCAAGGATCGTGACATGAAGGAACAGCTGCTCGACAGCATGGATATCGAGCGCGAGCGCGGCATCACCATCAAGGCCAACACCGTCCGCATCGACTATACCGCCGACAATGGCGAGCAATACGTGCTAAACCTGATCGACACACCCGGCCACGTGGACTTTGCCTATGAGGTCTCGCGGTCCATGCGCGCGGTCGAAGGATCGCTGCTGGTTGTGGACTCGACCCAAGGGGTCGAGGCGCAGACGTTGGCGAATGTGTACCAAGCCATCGATGCAGATCATGAGATCGTGCCGGTACTCAACAAGATCGACCTGCCTGCGTCCGACTGTGACCGCGTGGCCGAACAGATCGAGGATGTGATCGGCATCGACGCGTCCGAGGCGATTCAGGTTTCGGCCAAGACCGGGCAGGGCATCCACGAAACGCTGGAATCTATCGTCACCCACTTGCCTGCACCGCAGGGCAATCTGGACGCGCCGCTCAAGGCCATGCTGGTCGACAGTTGGTATGACGCCTATCTCGGCGTCATCGTTCTGGTCCGCATTATGGACGGCACGCTGAAAAAGGGCATGCGGGTCAAGTTCATGTCGAACAACACCCTGCACCATGTGGACCGCGTTGGCGTGTTCCGCCCTGAGATGGAGATGGTCGACAGCCTCGGCCCCGGTGAGATCGGCTTTCTCACCGCATCAATCAAACAGGTCCGCGACACTCGCGTTGGCGACACCATCACGAATGACCGCAACGGGACCGAAGAGGCTCTGACAGGCTTCAAACCCGCGCAGCCGGTGGTCTTCTGTGGCCTCTTCCCCGTGGACAGTTCCGAATTCGAGGACCTGCGTGATGCGATCGACAAGCTGGCCCTCAACGACGCCAGCTTCAGCTTTGAAATGGAAACCTCGGCAGCACTTGGCTTTGGCTTCCGCTGCGGTTTCCTTGGCCTTCTGCACCTTGAGGTCATCCGCGACCGCATCGAACGCGAATATGATATCGAGCTCATCACCACCGCGCCGTCGGTGATCTACCACGTCTACATGAAAGACGGCGAGATGATTGAGCTGCACAACCCCGCCGACATGCCCGACCCATCCAAAGTCGACCATATCGAGGAACCGCGCATCAAGGCGACCATTCTGGTGCCCGATGAATACCTCGGCGACGTGCTGAAACTCTGCCAGGACCGCCGCGGTATCCAGATGGACCTGACCTATGCGGGCTCCCGCGCCATGGTCGTCTATGACCTGCCGCTGAACGAGGTCGTGTTTGACTTCTACGACCGCCTGAAATCGGTAACCAAGGGCTATGCCTCGTTTGATTATCAGATGACCGGCTATACCGAGGACGCGCTGGTCAAGATGTCGGTGCTGGTGAATGACGAGCCTGTGGATGCGCTGTCGACCATGGTTCACCGCGACCGGGCCGAGATGCGGGGTCGCGCGATGTGCGAAAAGCTGAAAGATTTGATCCCGCGCCACATGTTCAAAATCCCGATCCAGGCCGCCATCGGAGGCAAGGTCATCGCGCGCGAGACCCTCTCGGCGCTGCGCAAGGACGTGACCGCCAAATGTTATGGCGGCGACGCCACGCGGAAACGCAAACTGCTGGACAAGCAGAAGGCGGGTAAGAAGAAGATGCGCCAGTTCGGGAAGGTGGATATCCCACAGGAAGCGTTTATTAGCGCCTTAAAAATGGACAGCTAAAAGCTGGCCATTTTTTTTCGGCGGGCGAAAACGGTTGGCAAAGCCAACTTCTTACACACACTGTGGGATTACGACGTTGATATTCAAATAAGAGGTTAGTGCGCTGCGGGTTTACTACTTAGATGAGCAAGAAGGTGAACGAGATGGTCGCCGTTTTACCGCAGTAACCATTGCTCATATTGAGGCCGAGAAGGTAGATAGGTTTCGATCCACATTTTATAGTTCGCTTTCAGGCGTTTTGCATCCCGAAAGGCTTGAGAGTGAATTTAGTTTATTGCCCGCCCTGCACGGTTCCGATTTGCTTCGTGAATATAGCGATGAGAAAAAAATTCGTGCTGTTTCAGAGTTGTTATTGCACTTCACAAATTTTGGGGGGCGGTTTAGGCGCGTCGGCTATTTTGACGATACCGTTCCTTTTCTAGAAAATAGAAATGCGAGGATTTCTTTCTGCGTAGTAAGCGCATTTGTGCGAGCGGCTGAGAACCCACCAAGCAGGGCGCTTTGGATGATAATTGCTGAAGCCGACAAGGAAGGTATCCGGGCAGGTTTCAACACTTTGGATCAACACCTTTCAATGTACTATCAAGTGGCAAAAGCGAGTTCTTGGGAGAATGTGACAGTTAACTACCAAGGCCTCGTTGGACATTTTTTCGCGCTCAAGAATGACCTTGGGTGTCAGGCCGCAGATGTATCTGGTTACCTTGCTTACAAAGCCGAAAAGGCTCAATCTGATTTTGGGAAAGAGTTGGCAAAAATTTATAAATCCTTTGAGAGATTTTATGAAATTGATAGAATTATTGAGATGAAACGGCATTGAGTTTTTCTTTTTGGTTTGCCGCTTCAGCTACAGAGACGGTTTCTACTAGATGCGCTAACCGACTGGCGTCGCCGCTGGGCCGCTTCGACCCGCCCCCGTCAAACCGAAGGTTTGCCTCCGGCAAAACGGGCGGCGCGTTTGCTCCCCGGGGCTCCGCCCGTTCGGCCCGAAACGGTCCACTGGACCGTTTCCAAGACGGGCCTCACCCCCTCAGACCAGAGCAACCATCACTTCTGCCCAACCCCCAAATTTCTGAAATCCCGCAATAAGTGATACACTCCCCTCATTCCAAACAAGTTTTTCATAGGGGGAAGTGTTATGGACTCGCAGCTGCGTTCTCAAATTTCGATGGGTCGTCTCGACCACTATTACGACATCATGCGCACCTCGATCTTTGCATTTGTCGGCCTTGCCGCGATCATCGGGTTTGGTCCCGAAGGGCTTGCTCTGCCGTTGATCGTGTTGGTGATTGCGGTGACGGTCTATGGTGTTCTTGCGGGCAAGACCGCGCTTGAAGACGTCGAAAACCTGCGCGGTGACATGGACGACGCTTTTGCGAACAGCAGTTTCGGTCGTGGGCTAAAGGCGCGGAATTTGAAAGGGCTGGTCCTGACGTCGAATGCACTGCTCTGCCTGATAGGACTGGCCGAACTCATCGCGATTGTGTTCTAGCCGAAGGCTGTGACCCACCTCACAGCCTCAACCTTCCCCTCCTGCTACACTTGACCCACCGGCAACCTCGGCAGGAGGCGCAGATGTCCACATCCATGATCCCCCTTATCGCCCTCGGGTCGGCGGGTCTCTATTCCGTGGCCATGATCTCGATGAAGTTCTGGTGGAAACTCCCCGGTGTGGGTCTTGGCCTGCTGATCGTCGCAACCCTGCTGGCCGGGGCAACGCTGGAACTTGCTGCGCTGCGCGAGGAACGGTTGGGCATCATCTATACCGGTATTCTGGGGGCCGAGGTTGTTCTGATCGCCATCGCCTCATTCTTTCTGTTCGGCGAAAACTTTTCGTATCGCGAGGCGGCAGGCATCGGTCTGGTGATCCTCGGTACCGCGCTGGCCTGGGCATAAGGCAAACATTACCGGTTTGTGAAGTTTCCCTTAGGTAAGTTGCAACCTGCGCACTCCCTTCCAATCTGTACAACAGGCCAGCAACGGCCCTGAACTTTGGAGGAGAGCCCATGACCAGATATATGACTGCCGGAGCAGCCGCTCTGGCGACAAGCCTCAGCCTTGCCACGGCTTCGATGGCCGAAACCACACCTGATCTGCGCGGTGCCTGGACGGGCACTTATACCAAGGTCTCCCCGTCTCGGGTGGCCACCGGAGATGCGCCGCGCTTTCATCAGGGAGAGTGGGTGCTGGATATCCAGCAGCAGCAGGACAATCTGTTCTGGGGGCCCAGCATGTGGCGACCGGATGCTGGCACAGATTGGCGCGTGTTTGACGCCACCGGCACCATCAGTCTGGATGGGTCGGGCACCATCGGCATCGTCGAAAGCTCGGCCGATCCGCAGGTGGGTGTGAATGCGCTGGTGGATGCGCGCTATCAGGACGGCAAGATTTACGCGGATTTCCGTAGCCTGCGTCGCGGGACAACGTACAGCGTTGTGCTCGAACGTCAGGTGAACTGAAGCGTTTCCGGCCCGGCCGGCCGTAGGGGGTACTGGCTGCACCGTGTTGCAGCGCGTAGTAGGTAATCTCGGTCGGGTCGGAACGTTTCTCAAATACGGATACAGCGTCTCCTCAGGGGGGACGGGTCGGGCGGCATCTTGGTTGCAAGCGACAGGGTCCTGAACACACGGTGCCGGATTGCGGCGTTCCCCGGCATATGTGGTTTAGGGTCTCGCGAACCTTCAGCGCGGCTTAGCTTGTGGTCTGAGAGCCGTCCGGCCCCAGTTTCTCTGAACATCTCTGGCCAGGCAATGGTAAGCGCGGATCCGTCTGATTCGATGCTCTGAGGCTGTGAATACCCGCAATCGGCAACGAAATGGCCTTTGCGGGTGCAGAAAGTCAGGAAAATCGAGTCATTTCGTCGAATTCAGCGTTTTCCATTGCCAAGACCGCACGGCGTTTCGATTTCCGGAGTTATCCACAATTTTCTCCCGGCGGATATCAACACTTTATCCCCGTCTAATTCTCATGCTGCAGTGCTATTTTCTTGTCGGAACATGACCCGGATGTAACAGTTCTATTACCGCAACGGTTCTTAGGAACCAGGGTGGGACGCAAAGACCAAAGGGGGTCGAGGCAATAAGGGCAAGTCTTAGGATTAGCTTTTATATGCAGAGGCTTACCGGTGGATGGTCAGTTGAATTGGGTGTCAGACCCGGGTCAGATGATCAGACTCTCAGAAGGTCGATGCGTGCTGCAAAGCATCTTAGGATGCCGAGCAGCGGCCGTGGCCTGTAACAGGGTCTGGGCAACTGGATCGTGGCGTCCCTCGGATGCATCGACCCGGCAAGGCGTCAGGAGTATCCGCAAGGGTACATGCATGGACCGCGTCTGCGCACCTGACGCCTTTTCTTTTTCTCTGGTTTTTCCAGGCTGCCACTCTGCCCCTGCAAAACGGGAACGGGGTTCTTGTGGATGCACAAGAACCCCGAAGTGTCAGATATGCAATGCCGCGTCTATGCACCTGTGCCAAGGAGTGTAACTTGGTTGGCTGTAATCTTCAACCATATCTTGTATGTAGAAGTTGTGCTTTCACAATATCCTGAACCGCGTCAGATATTTTGCTGAACGTCAGTTGCCGCGCCTTGAATGGCATCACCTGCTTTTTCGATATCTTTGCCAGCACCTTTGGCAGTCTCGCACGCGGCGAGAGAAAACAGTGCCAACCCTACCAGAATTGCTCGGATCATCAGTACCTCCATTTGATGTTCTAAGCATGGCCTAGCAGTTTTTATTTGCTGGAACCAGTATTTTACCGCGCTGACACGGGGCATAGAAACACGAAGCTGCAGACCAAATTGACCGCATGGATTGCGAAGGCAGGGTGTGGCCGCACCAACGTTAGAATGTTCGGGTCGGAAAGACTGGAACAACGCGTCTGGTGCGGTGGAAAGATAAACGAAATCAGTCCTTTTGGTCGCCGCAGAACAGCTCGTACACCACTTCAAGCATACGGCGCGGTCTGTCGTCAGCAAGTCGGTAGTAAATAGCCTTGCCTTCGCGTCGCGGAATCACAAGGCCTTCCAGACGAAGGCGGGACAGCTGCTGCGAGACAGCCGCCTGCCGCGCGCAAAGAAGATCCTCAAGCTCGGTCACGGATTTTTCGCCAGAGACCAGATGGCACAAGATCATCAATCGGCCTTCGTGACTGATCGCCTTGAGGAAATTCGATGCGCGGGTCGCATTTCCCGCCATCCGATCGAAATCGTCAGACGTCATATTCTGTGAAATCTGAGGCAATGCCATTGGTGTTTTCCTTTTGAGCCCTGGTGTCGGGGAACTTTTGTGAGTGTTTCGCTAAAGCGGTTCGCATTGCTACACGTTCTGCGCATGAATTTCCATATGCATGGATCAAAATGACGTGATGCGAAAAGGGGAACTTACAAACAAGCGCGTCAAACCAGGCCTTGACCGCTGCTGTTTCTGTGCGTTCGACATCAGACTATCCCCCTATTGTGGGCGGTTGGAGCGCGATCTGTTGTGCCCCCCTTGCAGCCCCCCCGTGGCGACACTAAGACTCGGGTAACGTTTCTTCGGGTAATGTCCCGATCCATAGCAAAACAGGCAGGTTCTCATGTTCGATCCCGTTGACACCTATATGAATACGCTCGTTCCCATGGTCGTCGAGCAGACCAGCCGGGGTGAACGCGCGTATGATATTTTCTCGCGCCTTCTGAAAGAGCGGATCATTTTCATCAACGGCCCGATCCACGACGGGATGAGCCACCTGATCGTCGCGCAATTGCTGCATCTTGAGGCGGAAAATCCGAACAAAGAAATCTCGATCTACATCAACTCTCCCGGTGGCGTCGTCACCAGCGGTTTGTCGATTTACGATACAATGCAGTATATCAAGCCGAAATGTTCCACATTGGTGATCGGTCAGGCGGCCTCGATGGGGTCGGTTTTGCTGGCCGGGGGCGAGAAGGGAATGCGTTTCTCGCTGCCCAACAGCCGGATCATGGTGCACCAGCCCAGTGGCGGCTATCAGGGCCAGGCCAGCGACATCATGATTCACGCGGCCGAGACGCAAAAACTGAAGGATCGCCTTTATGACATATACGTGCGTCATACCGGCCAGACCAAAAAGGCGGTTGAAAAAGCGCTGGATCGTGACAACTTCATGAGCCCGGAAGAGGCGAAAGACTGGGGTCACATCGACGAAATCGTCGAAAATCGCGCCAAAATGGATGGTGACGAGGCCTAAGAATATCTCCCCACGTCTTGGGCGTGGGGACCATTTTTGAGATTGTAGCCGCCCCGGTGGTGGCCTAAGCTGCACCAACATGTGGCATGCGCGGTTCCACACAGACCGCAGGGACGAAGCCCGAAAGGTAGAACATGGCGACGAATTCAGGCGGTGACGGCAAAAACACGCTCTACTGCAGCTTCTGCGGCAAGAGCCAGCATGAGGTGCGCAAGCTGATTGCCGGCCCCACCGTCTTCATCTGTGATGAATGCGTCGAGCTGTGTATGGACATCATCCGCGAAGAGACGAAGGCCAGCGGCCTGAAATCCAGCGATGGCGTTCCAACACCCAAAGACATTTGTGAGGTGCTGGACGATTACGTAATCGGTCAGGCCACCGCTAAACGGGTTCTGTCGGTGGCGGTGCACAACCACTACAAGCGTCTGAACCACGCGCAAAAGGCAGGCAGCGATATTGAGCTGGCCAAGTCCAACATTCTGCTGATCGGTCCGACCGGCTGCGGTAAGACGCTGCTGGCGCAGACGCTGGCGCGCATTCTGGATGTGCCGTTCACCATGGCAGACGCAACCACACTGACCGAAGCCGGGTATGTGGGTGAGGATGTTGAAAACATCATCCTCAAGCTGCTGCAGTCCAGCGAATACAATGTCGAACGCGCGCAGCGCGGCATCGTCTATATCGACGAGGTCGACAAGATCACCCGCAAATCCGAAAACCCGTCCATCACGCGTGACGTGTCGGGCGAGGGTGTACAGCAGGCGCTGCTGAAGCTGATGGAAGGCACCGTGGCCAGTGTACCGCCGCAGGGCGGGCGCAAACATCCGCAGCAGGAATTCCTGCAAGTGGATACCACGAACATCCTTTTCATCTGCGGTGGTGCTTTTGCAGGTCTGGATAAGATCATCGCGCAACGCGGCAAAGGCTCGGCCATGGGCTTTGGTGCCGACGTGCGGGACAATGATGAACGTGGCGTGGGTGAGATTTTCAAGGATCTCGAGCCCGAGGATTTGCTGCGGTTCGGCCTGATTCCGGAATTCGTTGGTCGTCTGCCGGTTCTGGCAACGCTGGAGGATCTGGACGAAGATGCACTGGTCACAATCCTGACCAAACCCAAGAACGCTCTGGTCAAGCAGTACCAGCGCCTGTTCGAATTAGAAGACGCCGAGCTGGCCTTTACTGATGATGCGCTGAAGTCGATCGCCAAGAAGGCCATCGAACGCAAAACCGGCGCGCGCGGGCTGCGCTCGATCCTCGAGGATATCCTTCTGGACACCATGTTCGAACTTCCGGGCATGAAGAACGTAACCGAAGTGGTGGTGAACGAAGAAGCGGTGTCGTCTGACAAGCAACCACTGATCATCTATGCGGATGCCGCGGAATCAGCTTCGGCAGGGTAAGGCACAACAAGAATTACCAAGACGGCGCGGGATTGACCGCGCCGTTTTCTTTTGGAGGGAAGCATGAAAATCAGGCGCATTTCATCTGGCGGAGAATTCGAGGCCAAAATCGGCTATTGTCGTGCTGTGGTTGCAAATGGTTTCGTCTTTGTCGCCGGGACTTGCGCCCAAGGTGACAACGTGCCGGAGGACATTGTAGGGCAGTGCAAGTCGTCCTTGGAGGCGATTGGAAAAGCGCTGGCCGAGGCTGGAGTCGGTTTTGCGGACGTAGTTCGGGTCAATTACTATTTGCCGGACATGAATGAGTTCGAACTTTGCTGGCCGTTGTTGGTAGAAGCTTTTGGTGACAACCCACCGGCAGCGACGGTGATCGAATGCAATCTCATAACACCCGAGGACCGCATCGAAATCGAAGTGACCGCGGCTCTGCCGCAATAGAGGGTGCGGTTTTTGTGACACTGGACCTTAGCCCGCCTTTGGTCCATATCTGCGGGTACAGAAATGCCGGAGGCAGCTGATGGGAATCCTAAACAGTCTTTTGCGGGCCGTGACCTGGTGGAACGGATCCACATTGAACACGCAGATTTACACATCGCGTAAGGGTATCAAGGTCGGTGAAGACGACGAAGGCAACGTGTTCTATCACAATGCCGACGACAGCAGACGCTGGGTTATTTTCAATGGTGAGGCCGAGGCAAGCCGAGTTGACCCCGATTGGCATGGCTGGCTGCACCGCACCTGGGATGAGCCGCCGACGGACAAACCGCTGAAACACAAATCCTGGGAAAAACCGCATCAGGAAAATCTGACAGGCTCTGCTTTGGCTTATGCACCAGCAGGTTCTTTGCGCCGCCCGGACCCGGTCGAGCGTAAGGACTACGAGGCCTGGAGCCCGGAATAACACGAGGCGAGCAATGTCGAGTTATAATGCAACCGAAGTTCTGGTCGGTGGGGTCGTCTTAGCCTGTGCCGTCGCATTTGGCGTTTACGCCAGCCAATCCACCGGCCTGTCGCAAAGCAGTGGCGGCTATGAACTGGGCGCCTCTTTCCGTTCCTTAGAAGGGGTAGGCGTCGGCACTGACGTACGCCTTGCTGGTGTCAAGATCGGCACTGTAACCGGTGTAGACCTGAATCCCGAAACCTATCGCGCCGATACCACCTTCTCGATCTCTGACGGAATTCTGGTGCCGGACGACAGCGCGATTGTCATCTCATCCGAAGGGCTGTTGGGCGGCAACTTTGTCGAGGTTATGCCGGGTGGTTCGCCTTTCTACTTTGAAGCGGGCGATCAAGTCGAAGATACGCAAGGTGCCGTCAGTCTGATTTCCCTGCTGGTCAAGTTTGTGGCCGGGGACGGAAGCGAATGAAGCGATTTGCCCTGATTGTAGCGTTGCTGGTCGCGACGGGGGCCTCGGCCCAGCAAAAAGCCCAATCCGGTCCTGGCGCAATGCTGCGTGGTCTGGACAAGGTCAGCGGTCAGACCGTCGATGTTGAAATGCGGAATGGTCAGACACTGCCGGTTTTTGGGTTGGATGTGGCCTTGGGCGATTGCCGCTATCCAGCGGACAACCCGACCGGTGATGCGTTTGCCTACCTGACGATCTGGGAAAAAGGCGGGACAGATCAACTGTTTGACGGTTGGATGATTGCCACGTCGCCCGCATTGAACGCGCTGGACCATGCGCGTTATGACGTCTGGGTGATGCGCTGTATCACTGCGTCTGGTGACTGAGGCACTGCTGCCTCGAAATCCGCACTGGCATTGATCGCCTCTTCAAGCGCGTGCCGATATTGCGTGCGCGGAATCTCGATCGCTCCCAGAGACGCCAGATGAGCGGTCAGAAACTGGGTGTCAAACAAGAGAAATCCGGTTTGGCGCAAGCGATCCACGAGATAAGCCAGCGCTATTTTCGAGGCATCCTTTCGACGGGAAAACATGCTTTCGCCGAAAAACGCCGCACCCAGCGTAACGCCATAAACGCCGCCGACCAGTGCGTCCTCATCCCAGACCTCCAGCGAATGGGCTCGGCCCGCGAGGTGGAGTTGCTGATAAAGGTGGCGCAATTCTGCATTGATCCAGGTGTCTGCCCGATCAGCGCAGCCATCGACCACTCCGGCAAAATCGCGGTTGATGCTGATAGCATAACCGGACTTTCGAATGCGGCGTGCAAGGCTGCGCGAGATATGAAAGCCATCTAGCGGAAAAACGCCACGAAACTTGGGATCGACCCAGAACAGTTCCGGGTCATCGCGGTGCTCGGCCATCGGAAAAATTCCGATGGAATAGCCGTGTAGCAATAGTTCCGGGGTCAGGCTCATGCGCGATACCTGGGGACCAGAGCGCAAGTGCCCTCTGGTCCTGTGGTTTTATTGGGCCATATTCGCCGCAAGCCAGTGTTCCAGCCAGTGAATGTTGTAATCACCGTTGTGGATTTCCGGCTCTTGCAGCAACGCATGGAACAGCGGCACGGTTGTATCGATACCGTCCACGATCAGTTCGCCCAATGCGCGATCTAGTCGTGCCAGCGCCTCGGCCCGGTCGCGGCCATGTACGATCAGCTTGGCAATCAGCGAGTCGTAATAGGGTGGAATCGAATACCCATCATACAGCGCCGAATCCATCCGCACACCCAGACCGCCGGGGGCATGAAAGGCCGAGATTCTGCCCGGGCAGGGTGAGAAGTTCGGCAGCTTTTCTGCATTGATCCGGACCTCGATGGCGTGGCCGTTGATCACAAGATCGTCCTGACCAAACGACATCGCTTCTCCTGCTGCGACGAGAATTTGTTCGCGCACCAGATCGACGCCAAAGATGCCTTCGGTCACCGGGTGTTCCACCTGCAGGCGGGTGTTCATCTCGATGAAGTAGAACTCGCCGTTCTCATACAAGAACTCGATGGTTCCGGCGCCAATATAGTTGATCTTGGCCACGGCGTCCGCGCAGACTTTACCGATCTTGGCGCGTTCTTCCGGGGTGATGCTGGGGCCGGGTGCCTCTTCAAACACCTTTTGGTGGCGGCGCTGCAGCGAGCAGTCGCGTTCGCCCAGATGCACAGCCTTGCCCTTGCCGTCACCAAAGACCTGGATCTCGATATGGCGGGGCGTGGTCAGGTATTTCTCGATATAGACTTCGTCATTGCCAAAGGCGGCTTTGCCCTCGGCGCGCGCGGTCATAAATGCGCTTTCCATCTCATCCGCGCTCATCGCGACTTTCATACCGCGACCGCCGCCGCCAGCGGTGGCTTTGATGATGACGGGATAACCAAATTCCTCGCCGATTTTCTTGGCGGTCTCCAGATCTGGCACGCCGCCGTCCGAACCCGGAACGCAAGGCACACCCAGCGCTTTCATCGTGTCCTTGGCGGTGATCTTGTCGCCCATGACGCGGATGTGTTCGGCGGTGGGGCCGATAAAGGTGATGCCGTGATCTTCGACGATCTGCACGAATTCGGCATTCTCGGACAGGAAGCCATAGCCGGGGTGGATCGCTTGTGCCCCAGTGATTTCACAAGCCGAGATGATCGCGGGCACCGACAAGTAGCTTTGCGGGCTGGGCGGAGGGCCGATGCAGACCGATTCGTCCGCCATGCGCACATGCATCGCGTCGCTATCGGCGGTGGAATGGACGGCGACCGTCTTAATCCCCATCTCGCGGGCAGCGCGGATGACCCGCAGGGCGATCTCGCCTCGGTTGGCAATCAGGATCTTGTCGAACATGGGACCGCCTTACTCAACGATGACCAGAGGGGTGCCGAATTCCACCGCATCACCGTCACCGACCAGAATGCGTTTGATGGTTCCGGATTTGGGCGCGTGAATGTGGTTCATGGTTTTCATCGCTTCGACAATCAGCAGAGTGTCGCCTTCGGACACCGATGCACCGACGCTGATGAAGGAAGGTGCGCCCGGTTCGGGCTGCATATACACGGTTCCAACCATGGGCGAAGTGACGGCACCCGGGTGGTTGGCCGGATCTTCCTGAGCAGCGGGGGCCTCGACAGGTGCAGCGGCTGCTGCGGGTGCAGCCGCAGGGGCAGATGGTACGGCCACCTGAACAGGGGCGGGCGCGACCTGCGACATGCGGCTGACGCGGACATTCAAACTGTCGTCGTCACCATATTCGCGCATGACTTCCAGTTCGGTCAGGTCATTTTCGCGCAGCAGTTCGGCCAGTGCCTTGATGAATGCCACGTCCGCTTCGTGTTTGGTATCTGTCATGAGTGTCCTCGACGGTTCCCCTTTGGCCCGTCTGTTCTCGCGGGCTTTGGTCTGATTACGCAGCGTTATAAGCTATGCGCACGGTCATGAAAAGCGCAGTCTCGGCATGTCAGATGGGGGTTTTGCCCAATATTTCGAGGGGGAAACCGATTAAAGGGGCATGCCTGAGAGTTTTGCCACAAGTTCCGGCAGTTTGCGCGCGCCGAACTTCTCTAGCAAACGGGCGCGGTAAGCCTCGATCGTGCGATAGCTCAGCCCCAGCTCGACGCCGATTTCCTTGGCGGACAGGCCACGGCAGGACATGATCGCAACTTCGCGTTCGCGGGTGGTCAGTTCGACCAGCGGGCGGTCTTCTGAGATGTCGGAAAAGCTCCAGATGCCATGGCGAAACGGGTCGTCCGGTGTCAGGGATCGCCCGCGTGCACGGCACCAGAACAAGTCCCCGTCGCGTCGGCGCATGACCCGTTCGTCGGTATAATATCCTGTGTCCTGCATCGCTTTCAGGCCGCGCTGTCCGATCCTCTCCCAGTCCGCGACCGAGGGGTAGAGGTGCAGCAGGGGCATATTGCGATACTCTGCCTCCTCGCCGCCAAAGGTGCGGGCGAATTGCAGATTGCAGCGTCGGATGATGCGGTTTTCCAACTCGACCAATCCGATGGGGGCATATTCGAAGGCTGGGTCGCTCATCTGGCTATCGTGCAAGGAATTCGGGAAAATTAGAAGAGGGTGGATGCAGATTTGGCACCGATTGCCGGGGTGGAAGGTAAGGGCCATCCGTAATCACAGCTGTGAATGCTGTAAACGGACTATGAAAATTGGCCTTTAAGCTATAGAAATTTAATGGGAGTTTTGAAAAGGCTGGAGCAAACTGGGTGATGGAACATGCGCGACACGCTGACGGGTAGCCGCATTCGCGAGCGACGCCAAATCTCAGGTCTGCGGCAGGCCGAGCTTGCGCGGCAGGTTGGGATCTCGGCGTCCTATTTGAATCTAATCGAACACAATCGCCGTCGGATCGGGGGCAAGCTGCTGGTGGATATCGCCAATGCGCTGTCTGTTGAGCCTTCGCTGCTGACCCAAGGGATTGAGGCGACGCTGATTTCGGCGCTGCGCGAGGCTGCTGCAGATGCGGTTGGACAACAGGCCGAAGTGGACGCGCTGGAAGAGTTCGCAGGTCGGTTTCCCGGGTGGGCCGGAGTTCTGGCGCAGATGCATCGCCGGGTCGTCTCGCTTGAGCGCACGGTTGAAACCCTGTCCGACCGACTGACGCATGATCCACATCTTGCCGCGTCGATGCACGAGGTGCTGTCAACGGCCGCTGCCATTCGTTCAACGGCAGGGATTCTGGCCGACACGCAGGAAATCGAGCCCGAGTGGCGCGATCGGTTTCACCGCAACCTGCACCAGGATGCTGAAAGGCTAGCTGACAGTTCCAAGTCTCTGGTGGCATATTTGGATGATTCTGAGGCGGCCGATGACCGTCGCGGTGTACCCTCGGAGGATGCTGAGGCTTTTTTTCAGGCCAACAGCCACCATTTCCCGCAGATCGAAGCCGGCGGAAGCGGTGCGGACATTGACCTGAGCGCGATTGAATCGGCAGCAGCGCGGACTGTGACCAAGGGATATCTGGATACCTACGCCGCAGATGTCAGAGCCATGCCTCTGGACGACGTGCAGAAGGCTCTGACCGAGGCCGAGCCTGATCCGCTGGCTCTGGCGGCACGGTTTTCAGTAGATATCCCGACAGTCCTGCGGCGGCTGGCGACATTGCCCGAAGGATATCTAGGGCGGCCGACCGGGTTGGTGGTCTGTGACGCGTCGGGCAGTATCCTGTTCAGCAAATCCGTGCCTGGCTTCGCCATGCCCCGCTTTGGCGAAGCCTGCCCGTTCTGGCCCATCTTTCAGGCTCTGAACAGACCATTGGTTCCGATCCGCAAACGCGTTGTGCAATTGGGGCGAACGGCGGCCGAGTTCGACTGCTATGCCTACGCGTGGCCGCAGGCGGTTTCAGGATATGACGATGCGCCCGCCTATCATTCAGTCATGCTTGTCCGAGCGGTGGAAGAGGGGGCTCCGAGCGCGCAATCCGTGACCCGGGTCGGCCCAAGCTGCCGGGTTTGCCCGAATGACGCCTGTGCATCGCGCCGAGAGCCGTCGATTTTGAGCGAAGGTTTTTGACAGTTTCCTGACAGAAGGCTTAAGCTGACGCCGACAGGTTCACGGACAGAACCTGTCATGGGGAGGAATGGAACATATGAGCCGTAAGGTTCTGTTAATTGAGGATGAGCCCAACATCGCTGAGGCCATTCGATTTTTGCTGACCCGCGAGGGATGGCACGTTGAAACGCACGCAGAAGGGTCGGATGCGATAGAAGTCATTCAGGGCGCAAACCCTGATCTGGTCATTCTGGACGTTATGCTGCCCGGCAAAAGCGGGATGGAGATTTTGCGCAACCTGCGCGAGCTTGAGGGCATGCAGCATTTGCCCGTTTTGATGCTGACAGCGCGCGGGCAATCGCGCGACCGGGAAATGGCTGAAAATGCCGGGGTCAGCCGCTTTATGACCAAACCGTTTTCCAACGCCGAAGTGCTGACAGCGGTGCGAGACCTGCACGCGCAGGCAACGCGGTCATGAACTCGGGCGAAGATCGCAAACCCCAAGGGGTCCGGCCTTCGCTATTTCTCGAGCGTCAAAGTTATCGCCGCCGCAGGTTGATGGATGCCGCGCGTCTTTTGCCCATTCTGGGGGCGGCTCTTGTTGCCATTCCGCTGCTCTGGCCAAGCCAAGGCTCATCTGATGATGGTGTGCCGCTGTCTTCAGCAGTTCTGTATATCTTCACGTGCTGGGCTTTGCTGATCATAATCAGTCTGATCTTTGGATTTGCAGCCAGACGAATGGTTGTAAGTGACGATGCCGAGGCAGAGTCGGATTGATGGCCACACTAAACGTTCTGATCCTGGTTTGCCTCGGCTATGTCGTTCTGTTGTTCGGGGTGGCTTTTGCCGCTGACCGGATGGCGGCCGCTGGCCGAGGGGCGTGGTTGCGGTCTCCGCTGATTTATACCTTGTCGCTGTCGATTTATTGCACGGCTTGGACCTTTTACGGCGCGGTCGGAAATGCTGCGCGGTCCGGGTTGGAATTTGTTACGATCTACCTTGGGCCAACGCTGGTGATGCTCAGCTGGTGGTGGGGTCTGCGCAAGCTCGTTCGGGTCGGACGCACCCAGCGGGTAACATCCATCGCAGACTTGATTTCCTCGCGATACGGAAAATCCAACACGCTGGCCATTTGCGTGACCATTCTGGCCGTTTTGGGTGGAACGCCGTACATCGCGTTGCAGCTGCAATCCATTACACTGTCTTTTTCCATCTTTGCAGAGGCTGATCCCTCGGGCCTCTACCGAGAAGGTTCCAGTGTGTTTTGGGTAGCTGCGGGCCTGGCGGTATTTGCTATCCTATTTGGCACTCGAAATCTGGACGCGAATGAGCGTCACCACGGCGTGGTCACCGCCATTGCGTTGGAATCGGTCGTCAAACTGTTCGCCTTGCTTGCGGTTGGTGTCTTCGTGGTTTGGGGGGTTGCGGGTGGGATCGGCCCGATGATGGATCGCATCGATGCCTCGGAAATCGGGCAATGGAATGTGGATGCCGGACGCTGGACGACCTTCATCTTCCTCTCGGCTGCCGCTTTCATCTGTTTACCGCGGATGTTTCAGGTGATGGTCGTTGAAAATGCGGATGAGGGGCATCTGAGAACCGCTGCTTGGGCTTTCCCGTTATATCTGCTGTTGATGAGCCTGTTTGTCGTGCCCATCGCCGTCGTGGGGCTGGATTTGATGCCCGAAGGCTCGAACCCTGACCTGTTCGTGCTGACGGTGCCCTTGTCGCAGGGGAACGACTGGCTGGCGATGCTGTCGTTTATCGGCGGGTTTTCCTCGGCCACGTCTATGGTCATCGTGACGGCAATGGCGTTGTCGACCATGGTGTCGAACCATCTGGTCATGCCGATCTGGCTAAGCACGCAAGGGGGGGCGGGTTCGGTCTCGGGTGATGTGCGCAACGTGGTGCTGATGGCGCGGCGCGTGTCCATCGCGGTCATCATGGCGCTGGGTTACTATTACTACCGCTTGTCGGGCGGTGGGGCTGCACTGGCGTCGATCGGGCTGGTGGCCTTCGCGGGCATTTCCCAGATCTTGCCAGCGCTGGTAGGAGGGTTGTTCTGGCGCGGGGCCACGCGAACCGGGGCGTTGGTGGGGCTGACGGTTGGTTTTGTGCTGTGGATTTACACCTTGTTACTACCGGGGATGGGCGGGGCAATAATGCCCGACTCGGTGTTGCAGAACGGTCCCTTCGGGTGGGGCTGGCTGCGCCCAAGGGCCCTTTTCGGGATCGAAGGAATGGACCCCATGGTCCACTCGGTCATGTGGTCGTTGGCATTGAATACGGCTGCGTTCTGCGCCGCGTCATTGTTGAGCTTTCCCAGCCCGTTGGAGCGTCTTCAGGGCGCGCAGTTCGTCAATGTTTTTGACCACTCGGTCTCACCTGCTGGTTGGACCGGGTCGGTTGCGCAAAGCGAAGACCTGATGATCATGACACAGCGCATTCTGGGCTCTGGCCCGGCGCAGGAGTTCTTTCAGCACGAGGCCGAAGCACAGGGTGGACGGACAAGCTTGCCGGAACCCACGCCGGGTTTTTTGGAAAGACTGGAACGTGAACTCAGCGGCTCGGTCGGCGCGGCCACGGCCCATGCGATGATCGGGCAGATTGTCGGTGGATCGTCCGTTTCGGTTGAGGACTTGCTTGCGGTGGCTGACGAGTCGGCGGAACTGTTGGAGTATTCCAGCCAGCTTGAGGCCAAATCCGCCGAGCTCAGCCGTACCGCGCGCCAATTGCGGGAGGCGAATACCAAGCTGACACAGATCTCGGAACAAAAAGACGGGTTCCTTAGTCAGGTCAGCCATGAACTTCGGACGCCGATGACCTCAATCCGAGCCTTTTCCGAGATCATGCGCGATACGGACGGTCTGAGTGCCGAAGAGCAAACGCGCTATGCCGCGATTATCCACGATGAGGCGCTACGACTGACTCGCCTGCTGGACGATTTGCTGGACCTGAGCGTTCTGGAAAGTGGTCGTGTGAGCCTGAATATGGGTGGGGATACCCTTGGTTCGATCCTGGATCGGGCGGTCTCAAGCGCATTGGCGGGGTCACATCCAAAACTCAGGATTCGCCGCTCGCGACCGTCCGAGCGTATTCCGTTGAACACTGATCTTGATCGGTTGGGGCAGGTCTTTATCAATCTGATTTCGAACGCGCAGAAATATTGCGACGCGGATGAACCCGTTCTGACCATTTCGGCCCATGATGTCGGGGGGCAGCTCGTCATTGATTTCACCGATAACGGCAGTGGCATCCCACCCGAAGCGCAATCGATGGTGTTCGAAAAGTTTGCCCGTGTCGGTGGGGACAAGGCGGGTGGCGCTGGTTTGGGGCTGGCGATCTGTCGCGAGATCATGCAGCGTCTGGGCGGCGAGATCAGTTATCTTCCTGGGCAGGGCGGTGCGGCCTTTCGCGTCCGCCTTCCGCTGGCGCACCGGCAAGCTGCGCAATGATACGAGCATAAAGACATTGGTAACCCGCCTCGGGTTAGACCGGATACCAGGTTCAGAAACTCAAATCGGTATCGGGCATGACGCAGTCTGTCAGCACAGCTTTGGCGCGCAAACTTTCCGCAGGACAAGAGGAACAAGGCGAAAAGCCGCGTTCCGTTCTTCGTGCCCTGCGACTGGCCTTTGCGCGAACGGCAGGGGATCGGTTCCAGCTGCCGTTATCCGTGATCGGGGCAAAGCAGTCTCTCAAAGCTCAGGACACGCTGGCTGAGGAGGTTGATGCGAACTGGATGCTGCTGCGCCTTGGCAACGCGGACGGGATGTCCGCGGCGATTTGCGTGGATATGGGGGTCGTGTCAGCGATCGTGCAAGTGCAGACAATTGGTGAAGTTATGCCGAACCCGCCAACGGCACGGGAGTACACAGATACGGATGCCGCATTGGTGGCGCCGCTGGTCGAAGACGCTTTGGCCAGGGCTGTCGCGCTGGTCGATACAGCCGCCGATCAATCCAGTCTTGCCGGTTATGAATTCCGGGCGCGGTTGGCAGATCTGCGCTCTTTGTCGCTGGCCATGGTCGAAGACGCATATCGCGTGTTTGACTTGACGGTAGAACTTGGCGGTGGGTTGCGACAGGGGCAGATCACAGTTCTGTTGCCCGATACACCGACAGAGCAGGGGGCCGATGATGAAATTCAAGTTGCTGCCGGCCCGAAGCTTGAGCAAGCGTCGGGGGTTGTCCGGGCCGAATTGAATACGGTGATCGGCAGGATGTCAGTGCCATTGGCAACCCTGTCCGGGCTGTCAGTTGGGGACGTTCTACCGTTGACCGGATCACGGCTGGACCGCGCGGAAATCCTGACAATTGGTCGAACGCGGGCTGCAATTGGACGTTTGGGGCAATGCGGTGGGATGCGCGCAGTACGGTTGAACGAATGTGCTTCGGCTGCGGCGCTGGAGCAAGCTGAAATGCCCGAGTTTCTGGAGGCACGAAGCAGCACGCCAGTGCCGGACACTCTGAAAGATCCGATGCCAATCGATCCCGCACATGAGGTCGTGCCGATAGATGAAGTGGCATTAAACGAATTGGATAGCGATCTGGGCTTAGGCAGCCCGGATCAGATGGCGGCCGAGATTTCGCAACTGGCAGGTCTGACGGGATTGGACGACATTCCCGACCCAACCTAACCTGAGTGACAAACGTCCTTAGCCGTCAGAACCGCGCATATGCTCCAGCGCGGGGCGCAGGTTGTCCAGCATATATCCGGCTTTGGTTGTGGCCTCGAGGATCTCGTCCGCGCTCATGTGGTCGCACTGACCTAAAGCCCAAACCACTGAGCAGCGCGTGCCCGACGCGCAATAGGCTAAGACGGGGCCAGAGCAGCTTTCAGCCAATTCTCGTTGCAGGGCGACATTGCCAGGCGTCATGGTTTGGTGGGTCAGTTCCAGAACCTCATATTCCATCCCGGCCGCCCGGACAGCCTGTCCGATTGCATCCGACTGCATGGTTGGTGGAACTTCCGTATTCGGACGGTTGCAGATGACCTTAACGAAACCTGCTGCGGCGATGGCTGGGACGTCCTCGACCGTGATTTGGGGCGAGACGGCATAGCGGGGGGTTATTGGTCGAATCTCCATGGCAATTGCTTAGGCCGCGTTTGCGGATCTGTCCAGTTGCGCACCAAGTCCGGGCGCCGCAAACATTCCCGTGATCATCGCAGCCAGAAACACAGCGCCGCCAAGGCCGCCATAGGTGATGGACGCGATAGCGGGTCCGGGACACAGCCCGGACAAGCCCCAGCCCATACCAAACATCACGGAACCGATAATCAGGCGGCGGTCCAGCTCGGGCGGGCTCATCTTAGGAAACTGACCACCGGTCAGCGGTCTGCGGTGGGCAGTCATTCTCCAGGCGATGAGCATCGGCAGGATCGCGCCGCCCATCACAAATGCCAGAGTGGGATCCCAGTTTCCAAACACATCCAGCCACCCCTGAACCTTGGTGGTATCGGTCATGCCCGAAATCAAAAGGCCGGCACCAAACAGAGATCCGGCCAGCATCGATATGAGAACCCGCATCAAATCAGTCCCCATACATGGCGCATCAGGGCAATTGTTGCCCCACCTGCGCCGATATAGATCAACGTCGCGATGATGCCCCTGACAGAGAATCGAGAGATACCGCATACCCCGTGCCCCGAGGTGCATCCATTGGCAATGCGCGTTCCTGCGCCAACCAAAAGGCCGGCGATGACGATCACTGTGAAATTGTCGGTCAGATGGGTCATGGGCGTAGAAGAGAGCAGGGGGCTCAAAATAAGCGGCGTCGCGATGACGCCTGCGATGAAGCTTAGGCGTTCTAACGTGCGGTCACTGCCATCAACCAGCCCGCCAAGAATCCCACTGGCGCCCATGATGCGCCCATTGCCCAGAAGGTAGACTGCAGCGCCCAGCCCGATCAGCAAGCCACCGGCAAGCCCCCAAATCCATTCAATGTACATTCGCTATCCTCAGTTCGCCCGATGGGTCTGCGTCACAACTTGTTGATCGGCACCTTCAGGAACACGTCGCCCTGTTCATCCGCAGGCGGCATCTGCCCGGCCCGCATGTTAACCTGCAAAGACGGCAGGATCAGGCGAGGCATGGGCAGGGTTGCGTCGCGGGCATCGCGCATCTCGACAAATTCCTCGATTGATTTGCCTTGGCCGATATGGACGTTCAGGGCTTTTTGCTCTCCGACTGTTGTCTCCCAGGCAAATTCATCACGCCCCGGAGCTTTGTAGTCATGGCCGACAAAGATTCGTGTCTCATCCGGTAGTGCCAGGATCTTCTGGATCGACTCGAACAGCATTTCCGAAGACCCGCCGGGAAAATCGCACCGCGCGGTGCCGAAATCCGGCATGAACAGCGTGTCACCGACAAAAGCCGCGTCTCCGATCACATATGTCATGCAGGCGGGCGTATGGCCGGGCGTGTGGAAAACATCGCCACGCATCTGCCCAACATGGAAGCTGTCGCCATCGCGGAACAAAGCATCAAACTGACTGCCGTCGCGCTGAAACTCGGTCCCTTCGTTGAAGATTTTCCCGAAAGTTTCCTGGATCGTCACGATCTGTTCACCGATACCGATCTTTCCGCCCAGTTCCTGTTGCAGATAGGGTGCCGCCGAAAGGTGGTCGGCATGCACATGGCTTTCCAGAATCCACTCGACCCTTAGCTCATTGTCGCGAACATAAGCGACGATCTGATCCGCCGAGTCGGTCTTCGTTCGGCCCGAGGCGTGATCGAAGTCCAGAACGCTGTCGACGATTGCGCAGGCCGTCCCCTCGGGTTCTTGTACGAGGTACGAGACCGTATTGGTGTCAGGGTCGAAAAACGCTTTCACAATTGGTGTCATTTGGCTCTCCGTCAGCGCGCAACTCATCATATATGTTTTTCAGAATATGATGCAACCGGCAATCTTTGATTTGATGCGTGTCAAGGCAAGTTAATCCAATTCCGATTAGAATTTAATCATTCTGCCTTAGGTTGCCGATACCGGGTGGGCGACAGGCAGTTTTCCGCGCGTTTGTTCGCCAGGATAACCAGGTCTTAAAACCGTTACCTATATCGGCGACAGTGATAGAAATTGGGAGGAATAAAATGTCTGCAAAAAGTTTGTATTCCGAAGCCGAACACCTGGAGCAAAAGCTGCAGAATGCCTGTTTTGAGACCCGGCTTGCGCTTCAGCCCAGTGTAACCAAAGTGATTGATCGGATGCGTCAGGAAGGCATGCACGTGCCATCGCGCCTGCGACACCTGGATGCGGCTTTGTGCGAAGATGTCATCGAGGCGCAGTTCGACAATATGCCGGTCTGAGGCGAAGTGTCAGCTGAACGAGATTCCCAAGATCACCAGCATCAGGCCAATCACCGAAAGAAAAAGCGACGCCAGATTCCACGGCAGGACGCCTTGAACAGCGGCGCGCAATTCATCGTCCGACAGGCCGGATTTGCGCGCTTTCATCACACGCAGGATACACCAAACCAGACCCAGCAGGCCTGCAAGTGACAGGGCGGCACCGCCCCAGGTGATGATTTCGAACATGGTTCCCCACATTTTTCCGCAAATCCTGGTTGCGCTTAGCGGATCGACCGACCGCGCACAAGCCCATCGAGGATTGGATGCTTGCAGCTCACGCGGCGGCAATGTATCCGGCTAACTGCCGTTGCTAATGCATCAGATCGCAGCCTTTTGGAGAGATAAATATGGAAGACGTGACCGAAGATCAGGCCGCCGCCAACTACCGTGTGACAGCGGGCGAGCTGCGTCAGTTCGTGGAGCGGATTGAACGCCTGGATGCCGAAAAAAAGGATCTGGCGGAACAACAGAAAGAGGTCATGGCCGAAGCCAAAGCCCGCGGTTACGACACAAAAGTGATGCGCAAGGTCATCGCGCTGCGCAAACGCGACAAGGACGATATCGCCGAAGAAGAGGCGGTACTCGAAATGTATAAGGAAGCGTTGGGCATGTGAGCCGCGCCTGGGGTCAGGGTTTCAGAACCTTCACCCCGGCCATCGTTTCCAACCTGGTCAGATCCTGCTCGTACAGTTCGGAAAATGCGTCGATGATCTCATCGCTCCAGCCGGGCAGGTCCAGCTCTTCTTCCATTTTGTCCGGTTGAGCATGGTTCGCCAGAATGTCTGCAAGAACGTCACGGGTCTCAGCCTGTGAAAGCGTCGAAACCTGGTCCAGAATCGCCTGCGCTTGTGATTGACCTTCTTCGGTCAGCAAAGAGATCAGCAGGTCATATTCATCCTTGATCGCAACGTCCGCAGCAAGCCCGCCGACGCTGCGCACAACGTCCCCCCACAGAAGCGGAATGTCCTCATTGCACCACAGGGTAATCTGCACCCCGGGGGCAAAGTCGTGAACATCTTCGATCATCTCAACCCAGCTGAGGTGACTAAGATCATTGTTGCGGATCACGTCCTCGCGCGCCTGTTCCGGTAAAGACATCAGGTATTTCGGGATAAAACTGCCGGGGTTCCTGAGCGCCAGAAACAATTCTAACTGACAATCGCTAAAGGCCTCTTCCAGAACAGACACTCGTTTGCCCGCGAAGGGATAGAATTGCCCGTCCGCGAGCACCGAATCTTTCTCACCAATGAAACCCTCACTGGAAAAAATGGCTCGCGCTACCTCTGGTTGGATCGGCAGATTGCTCCGGATGCGTTCAATCTCATCTGGCAACGGCGGTCGTGTATTTAGTGCTTGGAATGCCGGTTTGAATACTTGCCGGTAACGACGAGGGCCAAAATAAGAAACTCTATTTTGGGCCAGAGCGGCTCCATTGGTTTGCAACGATCTGAGCAGCCGCCCTTCATCGGTAAAAGCTGCGCCTGCGTGGATAGCAACCTGCATGATTGGTTCTTGTCCTTGCATTCCTGAACCTGCCTGTCGAGTTACAGGCTGTGCTGGGGACAGTCAAATATTGCCCCCCACCTAAAGGTGATCGGTCACGTCACAAGGAAAATTCAAAATCCCTAAGTTTGGATGAAAATTGAGGCTTGCAGTCCGTCAAAAGAGAAAGTAATCGACACCCAGCGCCCCTATAGCTCAGCTGGTAGAGCAACTGATTTGTAATCAGTAGGTCCGCGGTTCGAGTCCGTGTGGGGGCACCACTAACTCTCCAATATCTAAGATGCAGTAAGGTACCGGAATGACTGCACGAACAGATCGATTCTGTCTCTGTCAGATTGGGGCGCTATCTGCGCGCTTGCTCTAGCTGCTATTTGGTGGCTGATTGGGCGATATCAAAATTCTGCTTCGAATGGTGCACGACTCACTTTTCCGCTGCAGCTGGCAGCGATCCCTCGGCCCCCGATATTTAGGTTAATCCGATAGTGATGCCAAAGATGTATAGGCTAGAGGGCTCGGTAATCTTTTGCATGAACTCAACCCAGTCCTCACTATACATTCGTTCGAATTGAACGGGGTAGGCCCAAACCAGATTGTGGAACGTGAAAGTTGTCAACAAGACCCCAACTGTGTTGGCACTTGCGAACTCTTTTTGCTTGTCCCTGAGAAACATCGAAATGACCATACCCGCCAGACTGGCCATCGCGATGCCGATAAAGTCCTGCGTGTTCACTTTGCCTGCTTCTGGCACGCCCACCATTTGAAACTGAATGAAACGGGTCAGAAAAACCACCATGGAGCCAAGCGTAAATGCGCCCAAGAATGCCCCTGGATAGGCGAGGCGTTTCCAGATGTTATCGGTTTTGGGTCTGGGATTTTTCCGGGCTGTTTCTTCCGTGCGTTTATTGATTTGGGCGATACGATCCTCAAAGGACTTTTGCTCGGTGCTCACGACTTAACTCAATTGCTTTTCTGCTCTGCAGCATAGTTTAACTCCAAGTGGAGGTTAAGCAAACGTCATGCAACCCAAGAGAATGTGATTGAAGTGCCGCGGCGATGGACGGGCAGGGGAAATGCGGGGGATACCGCGACGTTTTGATGCCGAATTTTCCCAGGTGAAACGCATTGAATTCGTGATCTGATGGCCTTACTGAGTTCCTGAGGTCCAACAGAGGCTTGGCACGCTGAGCGGGCGTGATGGAATGGTAGACATATCAGACTTAAAATCTGAAGGGCGTATGCCCGTGTGGGTTCGAGTCCCACCGCCCGCACCAGCGCATTGCTAAGCTGGAAACCCAAGATCGTTGATCAGTTTCCACATTTCCCGGTTCGCCACTGAAAGTTGGTCGACCACCTTTTCGATTTCTTTCATCGCACCTTCGTCAACCGTATCCTGGCGGCCCAGTTTGATGTCCGTCTTCCGGTCCGCAATACGCATCAGGATTGTCTTCGGATTGCCGCTGTCTGGGTCGAAGGAATAGATGCAATGGTTGTATCTGTTCCGAATTCCCGAAAGCTTGCTGAGACGTTTCGTGTGCTCAAGGATTGGGTCACGGATATCTGGCGGGCGGCCCTCCATCTTGGCCAGCCGCTCGACCAGATCAATTCTGGCGCGGGTCGTGTTCAGCGTCAGAAAGATAATGACCGAGGTATCCTTGTTGGTGCGGGTCAACCCGGCGATTAGGTGAATCAACAGGCTTTCCGTGTTGGTCCACATGTAGTTCAACTTGCCGACCAGCAGGATCAGGCGGTCAAATCGGGCTTCGAAATCGTCAGTCAACCGGCAGTTCTCGCGCTTCGTCCGGCGCAACCTCGAAATAGAATTGCGCGGCTGCAGTCCGGTTGCTGACACCGATCTTACCCGCCACGTTGTGCATATGAAGTTTGACCGTGTGTTCGGTGATGCCCAGGTTCGATGCGATGATCTTGTTGCTTTGACCTTTCGACACCAGTTTCAGCACCTGCTTTTCTCGGCGTGTCAGCTTGGAGTATGTCGGGTGGAGGTCGCTGGGCTTTGAAGTCGCTGCTGGCGCACCATTCGACGGCGTAGGTGAATGTGCCACGCAATCCGCAAGGAAACATGGCAGGTACAGTTCTTCATGCAACAGCAGGCGCAAAATAGATCGCCATACATCTGGCGCGACGTTCATCGGAAGGTATCCGATGTCGCCGAATTTGCTGCGATCCCACTTTTCGAATGCAAGCCGGGCAGATTCTTCCTTGCGGTAAGCAAAGGCCAAGCTGCCTGATCCCGCGACTTCCATATAGGCCTGCGGTCGGTTCAACAGGTCGTCCAGCATCATCTGGTCGACGACGACGACCTTTCCGGCCCCAACGTCCGAGCCGCTGGGCGCAGACAGCGCGTCAATTGTTTCGATCCGGCGCGTGATCACGCCAAATTCGGATCGGACACCATGGATCGTTTGATTTGAATAGAAGAGTTCTTTGCCGACGAAATTGATCGAGAATTCTTCGGGATTGTAATCGTTTTGAACAGCATCTTCCTGAATCGGAATGCCCATTGCCACGCCCCCTTTTAATTAACCCACGCCGCGAAAAATAACGGCGAAATTGTAACCAGTACTGGTAGAACAGAATTAAAGTAACTTACGCTATTGGCGCACGACTATAGCTGAAAGTACAAGTTTTATCAATGATGTGCGCCGTTCCGAAAATTCAGTTCTAATGCTTTCGTTTAGGTCGGCAGTACTTCCTCTCGCGTAAGTGGTGGAAAACAATGGGTTTCCCAAATTGTGAGATTTGACCCGCGCGATTGGCCATTGCTGCGACTGCTATTCGATCACACGAGCATTACAGTAATGAAATCAAGGCCCTGGGCGTTCTAGTCCTTTAAGGTAGCTATTCACGACGCGCTCTGCCTGTAACCATGATCCCGCTTCTATTCTGAAGCCTTAATTCCTGATGTGTCCGCGAATCGCGCATTTCCGCGAGCTACTTCCGCAGACACGGCGTCGGCTAAGCCGAGAAAGGAGGGTGGGTAAAATTCACTGAACGAAACCGCACACGCGCGTTTTGCGCATGAGTGCGGCTCTTATTATTCAACTGCGCCAGTAACCGTTTTAGAGATGAGTGACGGTCAGCGCGCTTCATAAGTGGAGAACTATTATGAGTAGACGCAACCAACCGTACAACGACATTACTGCAATCGGTGAAGTTGAGGTCGAAGAGGCCCATGTTGATATCGATGCCGATATTACAGTCGAAGAAGCTCAGATTGACGCAAATCTAAATGAGCAAGAGCAAACCAACGACAACAGCGTCGACAACGAACAGAACCAGCAACAACAGCAAAAGAACAAGGTCGAAAACGAACAGGGTCAGGATCAGGATCAGGGTCAAGACCAGGATCAAACACAGTCGCAATCAAATGAAAACGGTGGTGACGACAGCAACGACAACTCGAACAGCAATGCTGTGAACATTGACTTTGGTGGTGGCGAGTGGATCCCGCGTGATGACGATCAAGTCGACCTGGATCTGGGCGACAACGCCAGCATGGGTGACGTAATAATTGCTGGTCGCGATCTTGACTATGATCCCGGCGACGACATGAACCTCAACATTTCGTTGGATGGCGAAGGAAACGATATGTCTTTTGTCAGCAATCAGTTGGCAAGCCTTGAAGACAATGACGACCTCGACAACGCTGAGGTCGGAAACTACGGCGACTTCCAGCAGAATGGCGATGCCAATGGCGGTGAAGCCAACGCTAAGGAAGGTATCGGTTCCGCAGCAAATGGCGCGAGCTCCGGCATGGGCGGCGACAGCCGCGGTGGCGACGGCTATGGTGGCAAAACCATCGGTAGCGATGCGTACGGCGAAGGCGGTCAGACCGGCAACGCAGATGCAGACGCAGAAGGCGGTTATGGTGGCCATACTGGCGATGCCGACAATGAAAACACCGGTAAAGCGCGTTCGAATTCAGAAGCGGATGGTGAAAGCGGCGGTGGCGATGGTGGCGAAGCGGGTAGCGACTCGAACGCTGACAACTCGACCGACGCTGACAACGATGCAGACAATGCAGGCGGTGACGGTGGTTATGTAGACTCTTACGCAGAGGGAGTTGGGACTGCTGATGCCGACAGCGACTCGAATGCACAAGCCGATGGTGGTGACAACGAGTCCGCGTCCAAAGCCAAAGGCTACGGCGAAACCGACAACGATGGTGACGCCTCCGGAGCAGATGGTGGCGATGGTGACGCAGATGCAGACGGCTCTGCTGACAACGCCAGCGACAACAACACCGACGCCAGTGACAATGATGCGGGTGATAATACTGCTGACGGTACAGGCAGTGGTGAATCCGACAACGATACCTCGGCGGCCGGCGGTGACGGAGAAGGCGGCTTCTCGCGTCTCGTAGAAGAAGCCATTGCGCGCCTCCAACAGGAAATCTCGGAAAGCGGAAGAGGCGACGCAGATGCCGACACCGGTAATTCCCAAGCGGATTCTGGTAGCGGTTCGTCGACAGCCGGTGATGGCAACGGTGGTGATGGCAATGCTGGAGACGCCGCTGCAGATGTCGATGGCCAGGGTGTAGGCGATCAATCCGCTTCTGGCCCGGATGTCGACCAGACCTCGGGCGACGTTGCTGGTGCTGCCGATAACGCTACTGATGCGGATGCAGATGGTGGCGACGGTGGAACCAATACAGCTAGCGGTGCCGGCGATGGAACTGGCACCGGTAGCTCAGCAGCTGACGGTGATGGTGGTGCAGGTGGAACAGGCTCTTCGGCGGCTGATGCTGACGCTGATGGCGCCGGTACAGCACAATCTGACGCGGTTGGCGGCGGTGGTGGTGCAGGTGCACTCGACTCCGTGTTCGAAGCCGATGGTTCGGCAGACAGCTTGGCTGAAGCAATCGCCGGGTACGGCGGCGCGTCGGCATCCGATAATGACTCGGATTCGTCCGCTATGAACGAAGCCACGGGTACTGCTACTAGCGGTGCTGGCGGTGCAGGCGGTGCCGGAACGGCAACGGGCGGCTCAAGCGGCCAGGCCACTGTCGACGTTATGTCCGGGGATTCCATGGGTGGTGACAGCATGGGCGGTAGCTCGGCCGGCGCATACTCGGGCGACGGCGGAGCTGGCGGAAACGCAGGAACCTGGGGCTCTAACAACGGTGGCGACGGTATCATCAACGGCGAGTCGTATGCATCTGCAGCCGCAGTTGTCGATACTTCGGCCTTCAACCAGTCGATCGTCATGGGTGCCAATGTTCTTGGCAACTCGGTCGACACCACGATGGTTGGCGGTGCGATGAATTCGAGCTTCGCAAGCGACGACACCGACGTGTAAGTCGCAGTCAGGGCCCGAATTATCGGGCCCCGACCTTCTGACGAAACCGCCGAGGCCGCGACAAGTGGCCTCGGCACAACAAACCCAAAGCGGAAATTTTAGGCCGGGGCGGGGAAAAGGAAACCGATATGTCTCTCGACAGTATTACAGAAACGATAGCGCATTTTATTGGAACCTTTGAGCTTACGATTGAACAGGCCCGGCTGAGAGATCAGTACGAAGAATTCACGGCGCTTCGGCGCAAAGTCGAACTGGATGAACTTGACGATCCGATATCCATACGGATCGCTACTGAATTAGATCTCCCACCAGGAGAATATGATCCACTCCCTTATAAACTTCTGCCTCCTCCTGCCGATCTTCCTTTGCCGCCCGTGCCTGATGGGGCGCTTGCGTTGTCAGAGATATATGTCGGTCCCAGCTTCGGACCCGATCCCTATATTCCGGATGTTCAGTTGGGGACGGCGCAGACAGCAGTATTAATTCTGGATCCACAAGTCCCACCACTCATCATCGGCTCGGCCGTGACCTACACGTTCCAGGCGATTGTCCTGAACGACAACGATGTCATCGGTCACGGCGATTTTCGCGATATCGAAATCCAGATTGCGCAAGGCGAGCAGATGCTGGATGTCGCGTTGTCGATGCACGCAATTGCAACGCCATCTCTGAACATTGAAGACTATAAGTCGCTGGAATACCTCGAAAGTCTGGCTGAACAGATGCAGTCGCCGATGATATCTCAAATCGAAGGCGTGACCATTCACCAGTTCCACGGCGAGGACGCGCTGGGCGTTATTGTGAATGGCGAAATGGTCGAAGAAATTCCGGATTGGGACGATCTTCTGCCCGCGCATCACCAGACAGAAGACGAGGAAGAAGACGATACGCCAGACATGACCCCGGACGAATGGGATCGCTCGGATGATGATGAGTTCGGCGAGGGCCATACGGTTATCGCGGGCGGAAACCTTGCGGTCAACGAGGTTAACATCACTGTGGCCTGGGTCGACGCGCCCGTCATCGCAGTGGGCGGCAAGTCCGTTAACCTGACAGTGATCAGTCAGGTGGCGGTGGTGTCCGACATCGATCAGGGTGAACCCGGTGTTCAAAGTGACACCAATGTGGTTCAGGCGTCATTTATCGGGACCGAAGCCAGCGAACAGTGGTGGCAGGACGACAATGTAGCAGAGCCGGGTGCGGATCCGATTGTCTCGGTCACGTGGATACAAGGCGATTTGTGGGTCACGAACTTCATCAAGCAGGTGATCGACGCCACAGATATCGACAAGATCAACACGGAAGTCACGGCTTCGACCAGCCTGTTCACATTGGGTGACAACATTCTGACCAATGTTACAAACATCGTTGAACTGGGCAATTTCTACGATCTGATCATGATCGGTGGAAACATGATTTCGGTCGATATGCTGCACCAGACCATCGCGCTGTTGGACGATGACGTCTATGGCGCCGGCAAGCCGGAAGAGGGTGACGACAATCTGGTTATGAACCAGGCCAATCTGACGACGACCGGCGAGGACACGGTGGAAGAATTGGACATGGCCCATGCCGAGGCTATGCCGTTGCAGCAGATTGATCGCGAGGCCTTTGAAGACGCTTTGACATCCAATCCGGACTACGCCGGCATGGAGTTGCTTCGCGTACTGAAGATCGACGGCGATCTTTTGCAGGTCAATTCGGTCGAACAGGTCACATTGTTGCAGGATCAAGACGATATTTCGCTTGAAGCAGCAGCTGCTGTTGATGCCGCGGTCAACGGAGCCGGAAACGCCCTGTTGAATGCAGCCAACATCACCAAGACTGGTGTCGACTCAACCATTATGGCAGCGGGCGGCGAATATTCGGACCTGCTGTTGCATCAGGCAGCACTGATTGACATCCCCGAAGTGCCAGACGCTTCGGAGTTGGCCAATGAAGTCATTGCCATAATAATGGAAGAGACGGCTGGGATTGGCGAAAACGCTATCGCACAGGCACAATCGAACCTTACGCCTTCTGAAAATGCTAGCAACGATGATGCGATGCAAACGATGCTGGCGTGAAATTTCTACCTGATTTGGTCAATTCGTGTTAGCGTAATGACTGTATTTGTTACGAGTGTTCCGAAAGTTATAAAATGTCGATTGTATTTTCGTCGCGTCGTTCTTCTGATGCCAGCCCGCTTGATATTGAGGGCGTTGGCACGCCCACGCAGCCGCATGGCAGCGATAAATCCCTACCAAAAGCAGCTAAGACGCCAAGTTTGCGTTTGAACAAAGAAATGCGTGTACCAGATCCAGAGGACAGTCCCAAGATGACTGCGAAAAAGGACGATGCGGTTGCCGCAAAAGCTGTGAAGCCCAAAAAGCAGGCGACCAAAACCAGGTCGGAACCACCAACTCGTGCCGCGGCTTCGCCCCGGCGCGAACAGTCGCAGCCCGATCAAGATCAGAATGCCCAGGGCCGCGACGCTGGGGTGGCCGAAGAAGCCCAAAGCCCCGATCCTAACACCGCCACAGAAACGACTGCGCGGGTGACCCCCCAAACGCGCTCGAAGGGCGGTGAACACTTAGGTGCCACTATCGAGGCCAAGGCGAACGAGCCGATGCAACTCCGACAAACGGGCGGAGGTGACGGCAACGGGCCACCCCAGACATTCCACAAACGCACGCCGCCAGAGGATTTCCAAAATACTCTGCGCACCTCTCTAAAGGCGATCTGGCGCAATCTGGCATTTGTCCTGGTTCTGACCTGCGCGACCAACATCCTTATCCTTGCGATCCCGATCTACCTGTTTCAAATCAGTGACCGGGTGCTGACCAGCCGGTCTTTGGATACGCTGATCATGCTGACCGCCATTGTTGCAGGGGCTGTGATCTTTCAGGCGGCATTTGACGCGGTGCGCCGTTTTATTCTGATGCGTACAGCGGTCGAGGTTGCCGCGCGATTGGGCGCGCCCGTTCTAAGTGCGGCAGCACATGCGTCGCTGCACGGCAACGGCCGGGAATACCAGACGCTGGGCGATCTTCAGCAAGTGCGCGGATTTCTGGTGTCAGGCACATTGATCTCATTTCTCGACGTCCCCTTTGCGCCGCTGTTCATCTTGATGATCTTCCTGGTGCATCCGCAGCTGGGATCAATCGTTATCGTAACCGCGCTGTTGCTGATGATTATCGCGGTGATTAACCAGAAAATGACTGCCAAGCCATTTGCCGAGGCGAACAGATCCCAATCAATGGCGAACCTGCACCTCGACTCGATGGCGCGTAACAGCCAGATCATCAACGCTCTGGCGATGATCCCCGAGGCGGTGCGCATCTGGGGTCGCGACACGGCACAATCTCTGACATGGCAAGTACGGGCGCAGGACAGGAACGTGATCTTCGCGGCCATCTCGCGTGCGATACGCCTGCTGACACAAATTGCCATTCTGGGCTGGGGCGCTTATCTGGCGCTGCAGGGCGAGATCACTGGCGGTATGGTCATCGCCGCTTCGATCATCGCCGGGCGCGCATTTGCACCTATCGAAGGGTCGATCGAAGGCTGGAATGCATTCCTGCTGACACGTGCCGCTTTTGGGCGCATCAAGAACCTTTTGTCCAATTCGGCCCTGCAATTTGAAAAGTTGCGCCTGCCGCGTCCCGAGGGGCGCATGGATGTGGAGCGCCTTCTTTATGTTCCGGGTGGCACCAAACGTGTTGTCCTGAACGGCATCAGTTTTTCGCTTAATCCCGGCGAAACACTTGCCGTTATCGGCAATTCTGGGGCGGGAAAAACCACGTTGGGCAAAACGCTGGTTGGGTCGATCCTGCCGACCTCCGGCAGTGTTCGTCTGGATCTGATGGATATCCGCAACTGGGACCCACGTCAGTTTGGTGAGAGCATCGGTTATTTGCCGCAGGATGTTCAGCTGTTCCCCGGTACGATCAAAGACAATATCGGCCGGATGCGTGCCGACGCGACAGATGAGCAAATCCACGACGCCGCTGTTCTGGCTGATGTGCACAACATGATTGCCACGTTGCCACAAGGGTATGAAACTGTGGTTGCGGCAGATGGCTCACCGCTGTCGGGCGGGCAAAAGCAGCGTATCGCACTGGCCCGCGCTTTCTTTGGCAATCCGCGCATGGTGGTTCTGGACGAGCCGAACTCGAACCTAGACGTTGCCGGTGATCAGGCGCTGTCGCGGGCGATTGAACAGGCCAAGGAAAGCAAGATTACCGTCGTGGTGATCACCCAGAAACCGACGCTGTTGAGCGTTGTCGACAAAATTATGCTGCTGACAGATGGTCGTGTGGCGCTGTTTGGTCACCGTGAACAGGTGCTGCAACAGTTGAACGCCTCGCGTGGGAACAAACCAGGTATTCAGTCGCAGCAGGGGGGGCCAAAATGAACGAAGTTGTACCCGTAAACAATGACCCCAAGGATCCAGCAGTTTGGTATGCCGAGGTGCCGCGGTCGATCCACCGCTTTGTTACCATCGGTGTGATCTTGCTGGTTGTCTGCTTTGGCGGGTTTGGCATCTGGTCCTTTAGTGCGCCATTGGCCGCGGCGGTCATTGCGCAGGGCAGCTTTGTTGCCACAGGTCGCAATAAGATTGTTCAGCACCTCGAAGGTGGGATCATCGAAGATATCAAAGTCATCGAGGGTCAAGCCGTTATCAAAGGGCAAGTTCTTATGACCCTCGACCAGACTTCGGCCGAGTCAAACGAACGCGAACTGTTCATCCGCAAAATTCGCCTGCAAGCCATGTCCCAGCGCTTGTCCGCTGAAAACAATGAGCGCGATCGGCTTGAGTTCTCGCCGGAACTGATTGAAGCGTCGAACGATGTCGAGGTGATGGCGATCCTTGACGGGCAAAAAATAAGCTTTGATGTATCCCGTAAGACGTTGCTAAACGACATCGCTTTGCTGGAACGCAACATGGAAGCGTTGAAAATTCGCTCAAGCGGGTTCGAGGCGCAGTTGGAAAGTATGGTTCGGCGTTCGGAAATTTTGCAGGAAGAGTTCGAAACCAAACAAGCACTGTTCAAAAAAGGGTTGGTGCGTAAGGGCGACATCAACACGATCCGCCGCGTGCAGGCCGAGGCCGAGGGCCAACTGGCGCGGTTGACGGCTGAAACGGCTGAAATCAACCAGATGCTTCTGAAATACGAAGAACAGATTTCCCGCACGCGATCAGCCTATCGCGAGGCTGCGTTGGATGAATTGAGCGTGATTGCGGCTGATCTGGAAAGTGTGCGCGAAAAATCCCGGCAGGCCCGAAGCGTTCTGGACCGTGCGGTTGTGCGCGCCCCGGTTACGGGAACCGTAGTGCGATTGCACTATCATACGGCTGGCGGTGTTATCGAAACTGGTGAGCCTATCGCGGAAATCCTGCCTTCGGATGCCCCCCTGATTATCGAGGCGCAGATCCCCCGAACGGAAATCGACAGCGTCGTGATGGGGCAGCAAGCAACGGTTCGACTGGTCGGGCTTAACCAGCGTACCACTCCTGTGCTGAGCGGCGAGGTCTACTATGTCTCGGCGGACGCGCTGGTGGAAGATTCTGGAGGAATTCCGCAAGAGGTTTATCTGGCGCGCATTTCGCTGGAACCCGATGAGATGGACCGCGTGCGTGGATTTGTTCCCACACCCGGAATGCCCGCCGAGATCATGATCCAGACCGAGGAACGCACCTTTGCGGCCTATATTGCAAAGCCTGTGACAGACAGTATGTCGCGCGCCTTCCGCGAGCACTGATCGCTCTATAGACCTGCTCTTTCCCGGTTTACCGTGTTAGCCTCTGGTGAGATTCACCAGAGGGGACGCTTTATGCCATTAACCGTAGGCCAGATGATGGAGGCAGCAAACGCTGCCGTCGAACGGATCGACACAAACACAGCAAAGAAATTGATGGGGCAGGGTGCATTATTGCTGGACGTACGCGACGCGGTCGAGCTGCAGCAAACCGGCCGTGCGCAAGGCGCGCATCATATCCCACGCGGTATGCTTGAATTCCGCGCTGACGACGCGCTGAAATCCCATGACCCCGAGCTGCGCAAGGACCGCGCAATCGTGCTGTATTGCGCGGCAGGTGGTCGTGCGGCACTGGCGGGCAAGCTGTTGAAAGATATGGGGTATGAAAAGGTCTACAACATCGGTGGGTTGCCGGACTGGGTCAACGGTGGCGGCGAAGTGGCCTGATTTCTGACCTCTGTCCGTTGAAATCTGACGCAGATCAAGGCGTATAGCAGACCAGTTGTCTAAAGCGATAATCGGGCTTCTGACAAAAGGACAACTGACGATGCTACGCCTTGCCTCCATCCTGTATACTTTGATCGCAACCGCTCTGGCGGGGTCAGGCGTTATTGCGCGGGATTGGTGTCTACGGTTGCAATCGTTTCAGCAGCCGCGGCTGGCTGTGTGGCGGCCTTGCCAGTGTCCTGGTTGGTGGCGAAGAAACTGTACCAGAACACAGCCTGATCAGGCGTTCAGGTAGGTCCTGACAGCGGCTTCAAACTCACGAGGTTTCTCGGCGTGCAGCCAATGGCCTGCGCCGGGGATTTTCGCAAATCGTGCGGCGGGAAAATGCGCGCGGATGGTGCTGCGATGTTCGGGCAGGACGTAATCGGAATCGCCACCGGACAAAAACAGGGCGGGGCCGTTCCAGGATGCATCAATTTCCGGAAAGCCCATGATTTTGGGCATCTCGGCCGCCAGCGTGTCAAGGTTTAGAAGCCAACGCTTCCCTTTGACGTCCAAAGATTGCGTGAAAAAGCTCTGCAAAGCTTTTTCGACGCCCTGCGCTGCCAACTGTCCCTCGGCGTCCGAGCGTCTTTCAATCGTTGAAAAATCCACGGCTCGCATGGCTTCGATGAATTGGATTTGGCTGTGCGAATAAGTAACGGGCGCAATGTCCGCCACAACCAGCTTGTGCACCAATTCTCCGTGGCTCAGCGCCAACATCATCGCAGCCTTACCACCCATCGAATGCCCGACAACATCCGCTTTGCCGCCAAGGTGCAGGATCACCTCGGCCAGATCTTCGGCCAAATCGGGATAACCGTGCTGATCTGTCCATTCGCTGTAGGCGTGGTTACGCATATCGACTGCAACGACCTGCCTTTCGTCACATAGTCGGCGCGCAATAACCCCCCAGTTTCGGGCTGATCCATACAGCCCATGCGCAATCAGCAGAGGAGGGTTTGAGGTCGGTTCACCGTGAATGATCGTGTTCAGCATTCTGGTTTGATACCTGCGTGCGTTTGAAACGACCAGCCCCCATTGTCGCCCCTGCGGGCTGAGGTTAGATTGCGCAGGCAGGAGGCAACGTCATGTCGCAAACCACAGATATCCAAAGCCAGATCGCGCAGACAGTGCAATTGCTGCGTGAAAAACTGGGTGTAAAGGACCAGACGCTGACGGCTTCGGTCCGCAAGGCCAAGCGCCGATTGCCGCGCCGCGTATACAAGCAGGCAATGTTGCTGGCGGGTGCCGAGCAAATGGCCTCGCACCCCAAGTTACGGTTGGTTTTGGACGCTCCGAAACTGGCCAAGGCATCGGAAGAAGTTCAGACCCATCTGAGCGGTATAAACCTGGCCGATCGCCGCTGGGGCTGGTTCCTGAATTTTCTGGGGGCGGTTGCTTTGGGGTTTCTGGCACTGGCGGCTTTGGCCGTGTTTGTTCTGCGCTGGCGCGGTTACATCTGACTGCATTCCCAACAAAAAACGGCGCCCATTGGACGCCGTTCTGATCTGTGATCCCTGTGTGGATTACAGGTTTGGATAGATCGGGAATTTAGCGCAAAGCTCTGCAACCTCGGCTTTGACCTTGGCTTCAACCGCGCCATTGCCGTCTTCGCCGTTGGCGGCCAGACCGTCGACGACTTCGATGATCCAATCTGCAATCTGGCGGAACTCGATCTCGCCAAAGCCGCGGGTGGTGCCGGCGGGGGAGCCCAGACGGATGCCCGACGTAATGGTCGGTTTTTCCGGGTCAAACGGCACGCCGTTCTTGTTGCAGGTGATATGCGCCCGGCCCAGAGCCTTGTCGACAATGTTGCCGGTCACGCCTTTGGGTCGCAGATCGACCAGCACCACATGGGTGTCGGTACCGTGGGTCACCGTGTCCAGACCACCTTTGATCAGCTGGTCTGACAGCGCCTGTGCGTTCACGACGACCTGCCTGATGTAGTCCTTGAATGCAGGCTGCAGCGCCTCGCCAAAAGCGACTGCCTTGGCTGCGATCACATGCATCAGCGGGCCGCCCTGAATGCCGGGGAAGATGGCCGAATTCACTTTCTTAGCGATATCTTCATCATTGGTCAGGATCATGCCGCCACGCGGACCGCGCAGGGTTTTGTGCGTGGTGGTGGTCGCCACATGCGCATGCGGGAAGGGGCTGGGGTGCTCACCCGCTGCCACCAGACCGGCGAAGTGCGCCATGTCGACGTGCAGGTAGGCGCCGACCATGTCGGCGATCTCGCGCATGCGGGCAAAGTCGATCTGTCGCGGAATCGCGGAACCACCGGCGATGATCAGCTTGGGTTGGTGTTCTTTTGCCAGCGCCTCGACCTGATCATAGTCCAGCATGTTGTCTTCTTTGCGGACACCATACTGCACCGCATTGAACCACTTGCCCGACTGGTTGGGGCGCGCGCCGTGTGTCAGGTGACCGCCTGCGTCCAGGCTCATGCCCAGAATGGTGTCGCCGGGTTGGATCAATGCCTGGAACACGCCCTGATTGGCCTGAGAGCCCGAGTTCGGCTGAACGTTGGCAAAGCCGCAGCCAAACAGTTCTTTGGCGCGGTCGATGGCCAGATTTTCGGCGATGTCCACGTATTGGCAGCCGCCATAGTAACGCCGTCCGGGATACCCTTCGGCGTATTTGTTGGTCATCACCGAGCCTTGTGCTTCCATCACGGCGGCAGAGACGATGTTTTCGGATGCGATCAACTCGATCTCGTCGCGCTGACGACCCAGCTCGGATGTGATCGAGCCGAACAGCTCGGGATCACGGTCAGACAGGGACTGGGTGAAAAATCCGGTATCACGGAGATTGGCGTTCATAGGGGCTCCACATGGCTGGGTAAGAATCTTGCGGATTTCCTATCGGAAACGGTACATGCGCAAAAGCTTTAAAGCGACGAATTGGCCCGCTGCGGCGTCAAGTCTGGCTTATCGGGGAAAGGTATGGTTGTTTCGGAACCAAATGTGCAAGACCGGAAACCGCAACAAATGATCCAGAGAATCGCTTTCCTCGCCAGCGACGTCAAAGTGGCCCAAACAGCCCGCGACGTGCTGGTGAAACGTTATGGAAACGCGGCACCGCGGGATGCCGATGTGGTCGTTGCACTGGGCGGTGACGGGTTCATGCTCCATACGCTGCACAGCATGCAGCACCTGGATACACCGGTTTATGGCATGAATCGCGGCACAATCGGCTTTCTGATGAACGAATTCCACGAGGGGGACCTTATGGCCCGTCTGGGGGAAGCCGAGGAAGAAGTCATCAACCCACTGGCCATGCGTGCGATGGATCAGTCAGGTAAGATGCACGAGGCGCTGGCGATCAACGAGGTGTCGCTGCTGCGCGCCGGACCACAGGCTGCGCGCCTCAGGATAAGCGTCGATGGCCGTGTTCGTATGGATGAGCTGGTCTGCGATGGTGCACTGCTGTCTACGCCCGCCGGATCGACCGCCTACAACTACTCGGCTCACGGCCCGATTCTGCCAATTGGATCAGATGTTCTTGCTCTGACGGCTATTGCTGCATTCAGGCCACGCCGGTGGCGCGGCGCGCTGTTGCCCAAGATCGCCAAGGTGCGTTTTGATGTGCTGGATGCGGACAAGCGCCCGGTCATGGCGGATGCAGATTCGGTGTCTTTCGCTGATATCGACTGGGTTGAGATCCGCTCTGAACCTGCAATCCAGCACCGCATTTTATTCGACCCAGGGCATGGGTTGGAAGAGCGCCTGATATCCGAGCAATTCACCTAAATTTTGGGACTTACGAATTTTTTAGAAGTTGTGTGAAGCAGTTCACATGAGCTTCATTAACTTTCCGCTAATCTGATCTTGCCCGGAGAACACGTCTCGGTGGGAGTGAGTGGCCACCAAACGACGTTTTCGAACGATAGCGCAGTTTACGCGCTGGCGAGGGTAGGTGGTGCTACGCTCGTTAATGATATCTGGGCTTATTTTAGTAAGCGGACCCCGGGCACAAAAACCCGGGGTCTATTTTCGTTTTGGGTCGCACTACGTGCCCATCTTCTCCCACAACGGCAAGCACATCTGACCGACGCGCGCCTCAATTGCAGCGGCGGCATCCACGGCCATATCTTCGCGCCAGCGGCGGGCAGCGATCTGGACATTGATCGGCTGCGGGCCGCTGGGCAAATCCGCCAGCCGGGACGGAACGCAAGCGGCGGGCAGGCCAAGGAAGTTCATCGCATAGGAATAAACGGCGCAGCCAAGAACCTCGTGCACCCCTTCGGCACCTTCGGTGTCCCGATCCGGCTTGAAGAATGGTTGCGGCAGGAAGGGCGACAAGACCAAAGCATAGTCTTCCATAAACAGTGACCACTCGCGGGCGTAGTGGCTGCGCTTGGCCAGCATCCGGATCAGGTCGGTGTCCACGATGGGTGGGAACTCTTGGAAATAGACATCAAAGATTTCGCGGATGGTTTCAGATCCTGCTGCCTTGATGTCGCTTTGCATCAGGGTCAGAACTTCGCCCATCAAGGCGCGATACCCAGACCGACCGCACTCGAATACATCCGGCGGGTCGATCTCTTCCACCAGATAGCCAGCGTCGACCAACGCATCGCGGGCCGTGTCCAGCGCCTTGTCGACCTCGGGGTGCAGCGCATAGCCGAAGGTGTTTTTGGTGAAGGCCACTTTTATGGGGCCTTCCAAGGCTTCCCCGCGCCACGGCATTGAAACGTGAAACGGATCGCGCGGGTCGGCGGCGACCAAGCTGGGCATGGACAGATGCAAGTCGGCGGCAGAGCGGGTAATCAGCCCCTGCACCGACATGGATTGTGCCAGAATTCCGCGTTCGGCTTGTTGGCTGGGGTTCCAAGCGGGGACACGCCCCAACCCGGGTTTGACCGTGACCGCGCCATTGGCCGCCGCGGGAAACCGCAGACTGCCACCGATGTCGTTGCCATGCGCCAGCGCGCCGATCCCAGCCATCACGCCCGCACCGGCCCCGCCCGAAGACCCACCGGGCGAGATATGGCGGCCCCACGGGTTATGTGTCCGGCCATGCAGCGGGTTGTCTGTATCGGCGCGGAATGAGAATTCGGGCGTATTAGTCCGCCCGATCACGATGGCCCCGGCATTCTGCAGATTGCGCACAACCGGCGCGTCGTCGGGCGCGATCACATTCTTCAGGGCAACAACACCGTTCGAGGTCGCGTACCCCTTTTGATCGACGTTGATCTTGATAGTGACGGGAACGCCATGCAAAGGCCCCACGGGTGCACCGCTTGCCACGGCCGCATCCAGTTCACGCGCACGCTCGAACGCCTCGGTGCTCAGGTCTTTGACCACCGCGTTCAGGTCTGGGTTGGCCTGATGCATTCGGTCGACTGCATTTTGAGTGACCTCCAGCGCGCTCAACTCACCGCTGCGGGTCAAGGCGGTCAGGTCGGTGGCGTTCAGACGCCAGATATCGGTTTGTGTCATGGGCCCTCGCTGTCTTGGGATGACAGTAGGGGGCTTGTTTCAGGTTGCAAGAGAAAGACAGGCGGCGGGCGACGGATCGTCGCCCGCATGTCTGTTACTGAGCGTAGCCAAGGGTTTTCAACGCGTCGGTGATTTCATCCAGAATGGCGGGATCATCAATGGTCGCTGGCATCTTGTAGTCCTTGCTGTCTGCAATCGACACCATCGTTCCACGCAGAATCTTACCTGACCGTGTCTTGGGGAGGCGGTCGACCACAACGGCCAGTTTGAACGCGGCAACCGGACCGATCTTTTCGCGGACCAGTTTGACCACATCCTGAACCACCTCGCCATGGTCGCGGTCACAGCCCGCATTCAGGCATAGGAACCCCACCGGCATTTGACCCTTCAACTGGTCCGTCACACCAATCACTGCACATTCGGCCACGTCGGGGTGGGCGGCCAGAACCTCTTCCATCCCGCCGGTCGACAAGCGGTGGCCAGCGACGTTGATCACGTCATCGGTGCGCGCCATGATGTAAAGGTACCCATCCTCGTCCACCATACCTGCATCGCCGGTCTCGTAATAACCGGGGAATTGGTTCAGGTAGGAACTTTTGAACCGATCCTCGGCATTCCACAGCGTTGGCAAGGTGCCCGGGGGCAGGGGGAGCTTGATCGCAATTGCGCCCAACTCACCTGGCTTCATCGGATGACCGCCTTCGTCCAATATCTGCACGTCATAGCCCGGCATCGGTTTGGCGGGTGAACCCAGCTTGACCGGCAGTTCCTCGATCCCCAGTGGGTTGCCGGCGATGGTCCAGCCTGTTTCTGTCTGCCACCAATGATCGATCACCGGCACCTTCAGCGCGTCCTGCGCCCATTCGATCGTGTCGGGATCAGCCCGCTCACCGGCCAGATATAGGGCGCGCAGGCAGGTGAGGTCATACTTCGCCAACATCTCGCCCTTGGGATCTTCGCGTTTGACGGCGCGGATGGCGGTTGGGGCGGTGAAAAAGCTTTTGACCTTATGCTCGGAAATCACCCGCCAGAACGTGCCTGCGTCGGGCGTGCCAACGGGCTTGCCTTCAAACACAATCGTCGTGTTGCCGTGAATCAACGGAGCATAACAAATGTAGGAGTGTCCTACGACCCAGCCCACATCCGACGCTGCCCAGAACACATCGCCCGGATCGACATCGTAGATATTTTTCATCGTCCAGTTCAGCGCCACCAAATGGCCTGCGGTCGGACGCACAACGCCCTTGGGCGCGCCGGTCGTGCCCGAGGTGTACAGGATGTATGCCGGATCATTGCCATCGACCGGAACGCATTCGGCCGGTTCGACTCCGTACTGGAAGCCGTGCCAGTTGTAGTCGCGCCCTTCAATTAATTGCGCCACTTCCTGCTCGCGCTGGAAGACCACACAGAATTCGGGCTTGTGGTTAGCCATGTCGATGGCCCCGTCCAGCAGGGGTTTGTAATGCACGACGCGACCCGGTTCCATCCCGCAGGATGCGGCGATGATCGCCTTGGGTTTGGCGTCGTCGATCCGGACAGCCAGCTCATTGCTGGCAAAGCCGCCGAATACCACCGAGTGCACGGCCCCCAGACGGGCGCAGGCGAGCATGGCCTCCAGCGCTTCGGGGATCATTGGCATATAGATGATGACCCGGTCGCCCTTTTCCACGCCCTTGGCACGCAATGCCCCGGCCAGATTGGCCACGCGATTGCGCAGTTCGACATATGAAATCTCGCGCTTGGTGTGCGTGATCGGGCTGTCATAGATGATTGCGGCCTGTTCGCCGCGACCATTTTCGACATGCCGGTCGACCGCGTTCCAGCAGGTGTTCACTTTGGCATCGCTGAACCACTCATACAAAGGGGCGTTATCGTCAAACAGGGCTTTGGTCGGCGGTTGAACCCAGTCAATTGCCTTTGCAGCGTTCATCCAAAAAGCCTCTGGATCCGATTTCCAACCTTCGTAAATGTCCTGATATGCCACAGTGAACTCCTCCTAAATCTCCTTGAGAAATGTGTTATGTGGCCAGGGGGCACCGCACAAGCGAGCGCTGTGACGGAGCGTCACTTTATCGCAAAAAATTTGCAGGAATCCGCAGGCTGGCCTGCAAATTGTTGCAAATCATCGCCTTTTTGCTGACTTTTTGCGATCAATAATGCACTTTTGCAAAGTTGAATATTTTGGCGTGCAAATTATTGCCTGCTGTGAATCAAACAGGGCGCCGATACTGGCGCCCTGAATACTGTGCTCAGGTTTATTAACCGTAATGCGCTACGGGTGTACCCGCGATCGCCGCCATATTCAGCAATCCGCGCGCTGTGATCGACGGTGTCACGATATGCGCCTTGTTGCCCATGCCCATCAGGATCGGGCCGACCTCCAAGCCATCGGCCTTCATTTTCAGGATATTGCGCACTCCGCTCGCCGCATCCGCATGGGCAAAGATCAGAACGTTTGCTGTTCCTTTCAGGCGTGAGTTCGGGAAGATCCGCGAACGCAGTTCAGGGTCGAGGGCCAGATCCAGATTCATTTCACCTTCATATGTGAAATCGCGCGGCTCGGCGTCGAGGATATCCAGTGCCGCCCGCAACCTTTTGCCCGATCCTTCAGCCTGATTGCCAAACTGCGACTGAGAACAGAAGGCGATTTTAGGCTCGATCCCGAAACGCCGAACATGACGCGCGGCGCCAATGGTCGACTCGGCCAGCTCTTCTGGGGTTGGCAGCTGCCGAACATGGGTATCGGCAATGAACAGCGGTCCGTCCTCGAGGATCATCAGCGACAGCGCGCCATGCGGGTGAAGATCGCCATCGCCCAGAACCTGTTCTACGTAGTTCAGGTGCCAACGATACTCGCCGAAGGTACCGCAGATCATGCTGTCTGCCTCACCACGTTGCACCATGATGGCCGCAATGGCGGTGTTGTTTGTGCGCATGATCGCCTTGGCCAGATCCGGCGTGACACCGCGGCGCTGCATAATCTCGTGATACGAGTTCCAGTAGTCGTAATAACGCGGGTCGTCTTGCGGGTTCACAATCTGGAAGTCTTTGCCGGGACGGACCGTCAGCCCCAGCCGCTCGCATCGTGCGTTGATCACTTCGGGGCGGCCGATCAAGATCGGGGTTTCGGTTGTTTCTTCGAGAATGGCCTGGGCTGCGCGCAGAACGCGCTCGTCCTCACCCTCGGCAAACACGATCCGGCGCGAGGCCACGGCCGCAGCCTCAAAGACAGGGCGCATTAGCAGGGCAGACTTGAATACGGACTGATTCAACCGCTCTTTGTATGCCTCGATGTCCGTGATCGGGCGCTTGGCCACACCGCTTTCCATCGCGGCTTTGGCAACGGCCGAGGACACGACGCCGACAAGGCGCGGGTCAAAGGGTTTGGGGATCAGATAATCGGGGCCAAAAGTCAGTTGCTCACCTTTATAGGCCGCTGCCGCCTCGGCGCTGGTCGTCGCCCGGGCCATCTCAGCGATCCCGTCCACGCAGGCGATCTGCATTTCATCGTTGATTTCGGTCGCCCCCACGTCCAGCGCGCCTCGGAAGATGAAAGGGAAACACAAAACGTTGTTGACCTGATTGGGGAAGTCGCTGCGGCCCGTGGCAATAATCGCGTCCGGCGCGACTTCACGTGCTGCTTGCGGCAAAATTTCCGGGCTCGGATTGGCCAGCGCGAAGATGATCGGGCGCTTGGCCATTTTCTCAACCATCTCGGGCTTCAGGACGTTCGGCCCGCTGAGGCCAAGGAACAAGTCTGCATCCCCGATCACATCGTCCAGTGTCCGCAAGTCCGTTTTTTGCGCGAATTGGTCCTTATGCGGATTCATGTCCTCTTCACGGCCTTCATAAACAAGCCCGTGAATGTCGCACAGCCAGATATTCTCGCGCTTGACGCCCAGCTTGACCAGCATCATCAGGCAGGCAATTCCCGCTGCGCCGCCACCGGTTGAGACCACTTTGACGTCTTCGAAATTCTTGCCCGCAACGAACAGCGCATTCTTGGCCGCGGCACCCACGACAATGGCGGTGCCGTGCTGGTCGTCATGAAAGACAGGGATGTTCATTCGTTCCCGGCACAGCTTTTCGACGATGAAACAGTCCGGCGCTTTGATGTCTTCAAGGTTGATCGCGCCAAAGGTCGGCTCCAATGCACAAACGATATCCGCCAGTTTCTCGGGGTCGGGTTGATCGACCTCGATGTCGAAACAATCGATCCCGGCGAATTTCTTGAACAAGACGGCCTTGCCTTCCATCACCGGTTTGGATGCAAGCGCGCCAATGTTTCCCAGCCCCAGAACCGCTGTCCCGTTTGAGACGACCGCAACCAGATTCCCGCGTGCGGTATACAGCTCGGCGTTTGCAGGATCCGCTTTGATTTCCAGGCTGGCTTCGGCCACACCGGGTGAATAGGCGCGTGCCAGATCGCGGCCGTTTGCCATTGGTTTGGTCGCTTTGATTTCAAGCTTACCGGGCTTTGGGTGGGCGTGATATTCAAGCGCGGCCTGCCGCAGGCTGGGTGTGTCCGACATCGGCGACTCAACTCCTCAGAAAATTTGATTTAGTGTTAAACTATTTCCCCGGCTTTGGCTACGCTACGTCATTTTGCAACAGTTTTGCTAAAGTTCACCGACGTCCCGTTGAAAAGCGTCGTATTGCTTTTACATTCGGGCAACTTTGGAGCCAACCTAGACCTGTCGAGCACTGAAAGCCATAAATGAGCTATAAAGATGAATTTCAGGCCGGGACCGCCTTCCCGGCGGACCAGGTTGTTGTTGGTCCGGATCGCGCCGTTTACATATCGGTTTTGCTGATCGCCATCCTTGTCCTTGCCGCCGTCGGTATCTGGCCGGTTCTAGCCCTTGCTCTGAACGAAGAGGGCGGATTGTTCGAAACGATCTCGGCCGCTGCGCTGTTTGTCGCGGGCCTGGCTGCGCTCTGGCGCTATCCCGGCATAACTCGTCTTTACATCGCACTGGTCTGTCTGTTGCTGGCGGAAAGAGAGCTTGAGGCGGAAATCTATCCAGTTGACAGCCTGCCATATTGGGTCCTGAACGGTTTGGATAATTTGCTTGATATGACGCTGATCCGGGTGGTTCTGGCCGTCATCGTGATCGGAGGTGCCCTATGGCATGGAGCCCCGGCGGCTTGGCAGGCGGTAAAGCGACGGGCGCCTTTTTTCGTGATTTTCGTGCTGGCGGGATTGCTGGCGGTAACCGCTCAGCTGCTCGAGGAAGTTTCCGGAATTTACCAGGCAGATCTGTCCACACTTATGACAGTACGGCTCTTTGTTTTGGAAGAAACGCTTGAGATGTTCTTTTCGATTGGCATTTTGGCTTCTGTTCTGATCGGATGGCCAAAATCCGATGCCGAAGAGACGCTGAATGACCTCAACCAGAAACAACTGCCAGACACGCGCTGAAATCCGTCTGCCGACAGGCGAGCTGCGCGACGACATCCCGTTCTACACAAAAGTGCTCGGTATGAAGATGGATATGATCTATCCCGCCGACGATCCGCGTGTTGCCGTGTTTTCCGGCCACGGGTTGCGCCTTCGGGTCGAGAAGGACGCGCCCGAGGCCGCTGGTACGATCCGTATCCTGACAGACGATCCTGACGGTTTTGCTGATGGGCAGCGTACTTTGGTCGCGCCCAACGGCACGCGGGTTGAGATTGATGAAATGAACCCTCCGATGGTGATGCCCGAAACGGTGCATTCCTTCGTGGTGCGCAGGCTCAAGGATCAGGCCCCATGGATCATCGGGCGGGCAGGGATGCATTACCGCGATCTTGTGCCGGATCGGCTAGGTGGATCGATCATCGCCAGCCATATCCGTATACCCGATGGGGGCCCGGTGCCGGATATGGTGCATTTCCACAAGGTCGGGTTTCAACTGATTTTCTGCATCCATGGTTGGGTCGACGTCGTCTACGAGGATCAGGGCGACAAAATGCGCCTGACAGCTGGGGATTGCTTTATCCAACCCCCAGAAATCCGCCACCGGGTTCTTGAAGCCTCGAATAATGTTCAGGTGATCGAAATCGGTGTTCCCGCCGAACATGTCACCGAAATCGACCACGAGATGGACCTGCCTACGCCGAATTTCCGCCCGGACCGCGAATGGCAAGGGCAGCGTTTTGTTTATAACAAAGCCGAGAAATCAGCGTGGGGACCATTTCGCCTGCCAGGATACATCTGTCGCGACACGACGATTGCCGAGAATACCAAAGGTGTTGCAGGCGTGCAGGTCGTACGAAAAGGGCAGGGTGAACCGATCTGGGCAACGCATGACACGGATATCCATTTTACCTTCGTCATGACGGGCGAGGTAACTCTGAAAGGTGAAGGGCGCGATCCGTTCCGTTTGGAACAAGGGGATGCGTTCGTGATCCCGCCCGGTATGCGCACCAAACTGTCCGATCCTTCCGATGATGTCGAATTGCTTGAGGTTACGCTTCCGGGGATCTTCAATACCAAGCTGGGCTAAGAGGATTTTAGCCCAGGAATCTTGCGCGCGGGGGTTCAACTCCCTGCGCTCTTTCCTTTAGGGTATGATTTTCTGACCAGTTGATCAAAAACGGGGAATCGCCATGACTTTGAAAGATGCAGCACTGTCTGTTCGGGAAAAAGCCTATGCGCCTTATTCCAACTTCAAGGTTGGGGCGGCGATCCGGTCCGCATCCGGCGAGGTCCACGCGGGTTGCAACGTGGAAAACGTGGCCTATCCCGAAGGCACTTGTGCCGAGGCCGGGGCAATCGCTGCGATGGTCGCTGCGGGCGAACAGGAATTGTCCGAGGTCTATGTTGTTGCCTCAAGTCCGCAACCGGTTCCGCCCTGTGGCGGTTGCCGGCAAAAGCTGGCCGAATTTGGCAAGCGGGACGTCAAGGTGACGCTGGCGACCGTGGATGGCGCCGAGTTTGTAACCACGATTGGACAATTGCTGCCGGGCGCTTTCGACGCCTCGCACATGGAGGACGTCTGATCCAATGGACGCCCGTTCGATCATTGCAAAACTGCGCCGGAACGAGGTGCCGACCGGAGATGAGCTGAACTGGTTCGCGCAAGGACTGGCCGATGGTGGTGTCAGCGACGCCCAAGCGGGCGCTTTTGCCATGGCCGTCTGCATGGGCGGATTGGGTACCAAAGGGCGCGCCGATCTGACGATCGCAATGCGCGACAGCGGTGATGTGCTCAGCTGGGATTTCGATGGCCCGGTAATCGACAAACACTCGACTGGTGGGGTCGGGGACAGTGTCAGCCTCGTGCTCGCCCCTGCACTGGCCGAATTGGGCGCCTATGTCCCCATGATCTCGGGTCGGGGGTTGGGTCACACCGGCGGAACACTGGACAAGCTTGAGGCCATTCCCGGTGTCAGCACCCAGATCAGTCAGGACCGCCTCAGGCAGATTTTGCATGAGACCGGCGCGGCCATTGTCGGGGCTACGGGGCAGATCGCCCCGGCCGACAAGCGCCTTTATGCGATCCGTGATGTGACGGCGACCGTTGAAAGCCTGGACCTGATCACAGCGTCGATCCTGTCCAAGAAACTGGCCGCCAGCCCCGAGGCCTTGGTGCTGGACGTCAAGGTCGGCAGCGGTGCATTTATGAAAACGTTGGAGGATGCGCGCAAACTGGCGCGTGCCTTGTCGGAAACTGCGAATGCAGCAGGCTGCCGGACCTCGGCGGTTATCACCGATATGCACCAACCTTTGGCGCCTGCGCTGGGCAATGCGTTGGAAGTGGCCGAGGTGATGAAGGTCATGACGCAAGACCCCTATGCCCCGCTGGCGGAAATCTCGGCCGAGTTAGGTGGAGTATTGCTGGCCGATGCTGGAATGTTCGCAACTGCCGATGAAGGGCGCGACAAGATCACGGATGTCATCCGCGATGGTCGTGCAGCTGAACGCTTTGGGCGCATGATGGCAGCCGTAGGCGCGCCGCTGCAGTTTGTTGACAACTGGTCCCGGTACTTGCCAGAGGCCAGCGTGATCCTTGAAGTTCCGGCACCGACCAACGGACACATCACTGCGATTAACGGTGAGGCGCTGGGCCTGACAGTTGTAGCACTGGGCGGTGGACGGCAGGTTGAAGACGACGTCATCGACCCGGCCGTGGGTCTGTCTGACATCGTCCGGCTAGGCGACAAAGTCGAGAAGGGTGCGCCGTTAGCAGTAATCCACGCGTCCCGGGAGGATGCCGCGCGGCAGGCCGCGGAGACCGTTCTCGGCGCGATCACGATAGGTGCCGATGCCCCGGCAGAGCCCATCCTTGTCCACGAAAGGATTACGCCGTGACCCGCGCGTTTCTTGTGGTAATGGACTCGGTTGGCATCGGCGGCGCGCCGGATGCTGATCGGTTTTTCAATGGCGATGTGCCGGACACGGGTGCAAACACACTTGCCCATATTGCACAAGCTTGCGCCGAAGGACTGGCAGAAGACGGGCGCTCAGGCGCGCTGCACCTGCCAAACTTGGATGCGCTTGGGTTGGGGGCGGCAACGCGGTTGGCATCAGGAGCTGAAACGCCGGGGTTGGAGGTCGATCCGTCTGGGCGCTGGGGGTGCGCGAGAGAGCATTCACTGGGCAAGGATACACCTTCGGGCCATTGGGAGCTGGCCGGTCTGCCGGTGCCGTGGGAATGGCATTATTTCCCGGATACCACGCCTTCATTCCCTGCCGACCTAAGCCGGGCTGCGGCACAGGCGGCTGGAACAGACGGTATTCTGGGTGATTGTCACGCCTCGGGCACGACCATTATCGCCGATTTGGGGGCCGAGCATATACGGACCGGCTGGCCCATCTGCTACACTTCCGCCGACAGCGTGTTTCAGATCGCCGCGCATGAAGAGAGCTTTGGCCTCGACCGTCTGCTGGAGATGTGCAAAGCGCTCGCCCCGCGATTGCATGAGATGAAAGTTGGCCGCGTTATCGCACGGCCGTTTGTTGGTACACCTGAAGAGGGATTTACCCGCACCACCAACCGCAAGGATTTCGCGATCCTACCCCCCGCGCCAGTTCTGACAAATTGGGCACAAGACGCAGGCCGTCAGGTTCATGCCGTGGGCAAGATTGGTGACATCTTTTCGATGCAAGGAATCGACACGCTGCGAAAAGGGTCGGATGCCGAGTTGATGGGTCACCTGTCTGATCTGGTCGATGTGGCCGAAGAGGGTAGCCTGACCTTTGCCAATTTTGTTGAATTCGACAGCCTCTATGGCCACCGCCGCGATATCAGCGGCTATGCCCGCGCGCTAGAACGGTTCGACCGCGAAATCGGTGTGATCCTGAAAAAACTGCGCCCGGGCGATCTTATGCTTTTGACCGCCGATCACGGCAACGATCCCAGTTGGATCGGCACCGACCACACGCGCGAACAGGTGCCCGTTCTGATCGCCGGGCAAGGCACGGACCAAATCGGGGCCGTCGATTTTGCCGATGTCGCCGCAAGTATCGCACACCATCTGAACATTCCGGCACAAGGGCCGGGGAAGAGTTTTCTATGACCGTCGCAGACCTACCAAAAATCGAGTTGCACCTGCACCATGAAGGTGCAGCGCCGCCTGATTTCATCCGCCAGCTTGCGCATGAAAAACGCATAGACCTGAGCGGTATCTTTAAATCAGACGGAAGTTATGACTTCCGCGACTTCGCCCACTTTCTCAGCGTCTACGAGGCCGCCTGCGAAGTACTTAAATCGCCCGAGGATTTCCGTCGCCTGACTTTGGCCATTCTAGAGGAAAGCGCTGCGAATGGGGTGGTCTACTCGGAAACCTTCCTCAGCCCAGATTTCTGCGGCGGCGGGGATGTGCACGCCTGGCGTGACTATCTGAACGCCATTCAGGACGCGGCGGACGAGGCCGAGCGCAAGTTCGATATCTCCCTGCGCGGCGTTGTCACCTGTGTTCGTCATTTCGGACCCGAGCAGGCAAAACAAAGCGCTTTTTGCGCGGCGGAAACCGCTGGTAATTGGATCACCGGATTTGGAATGGGCGGAAACGAGGGCGTCGGGACGCAGGGCGATTTCAAATGGGCCTTTGAATGTGCCCGCGAAGCTGGGCTGCGCTTGACCACCCATGCCGGAGAGTTCGGCGGCCCCGAAAGCGTTCGCGATGCTGTTCGGGACCTCGGTGTCGAACGGGTCGGCCACGGCGTGCGGGCCATTGAGGACGACGATCTGATCCGGGAACTTGTTGACCGCGAAGTCACGCTTGAAGTCTGCCCCGGTTCCAACGTGGTTCTGGGCCTGTTCCCAGATTTTGCGGCACATCCGATTGCCCGGTTGCGCGATCAGGGTGTAAACGTCACAGTTTCCACCGACGATCCGCCGTTTTTCCATACCACAATGCGGCGCGAATATGAGATGCTGCATCAGGCCTTTGGCTGGGACGCCGAGGATTTTGCGGCCCTGAACGACACAGCCCTGAACGCGGCCTTCTGCGATGATGACACCCGCGAACGGGTGAAGAAAAGACTGGAGAGAACATGAGCGAACACCTGACCGTCGTTGACCACCCGCTGGTGCAGCACAAACTGACGCTCATGCGGGATAAGGGCACCTCGACCGCCGTGTTCCGCCAGCTGTTGCGCGAGATCACGCTGCTGTTGGCCTATGAGGTCACGCGTGAGCTGAAGCTGACCACCCGGCACATTGAAACACCAATGGAGGAAATGGACGCCCCCATTCTGGCCGGTAAAAAACTGGCTCTGGTGTCGATCCTGCGTGCCGGAAACGGAATGTTGGACGGGGTGCTGGAACTGGTCCCCTCGGCCCGTGTCGGGTTTGTCGGGCTGTACCGCGACGAAGAAACCCTGAAGCCTGTGCAATACTACTTCAAAGCGCCTGAAGGTCTGAAGGATCGGCTGGTCATCGCGGTTGATCCGATGCTGGCAACCGGCAACAGCTCGGCTGCGGCGATTGATTTGCTGAAAGAAGCCGGGGCGACCGATATCCGTTTCCTCTGCCTGCTGGCCGCGCCCGAAGGCGTCGCCCGCATGAAAGAGGCGCATCCTGACGTGAACATCGTCACGGCGTCGCTGGATCGCGAGTTGAACTCGAAAGGGTATATCATGCCTGGGTTGGGCGATGCCGGCGACCGGATGTTCGGCACCAAGTAACCGGCTTACTCGCCACAGATATTCTGCAGTCGGACCCAATCGCGGTCCGGCAGTACTTGCGGCAGCGGGCGCCCGGCCATCGGGTCAGCCTCGATCAGGCCGAGAGTGTCTTCCCCCGTGACATCCACAGCATAGGCATATGGCGTTGAAGGCAGCGCCGCCTGGGCAAAAACCTCTAGCAAAGCTTGATCGGGCAAAGTTGGGCGCGGTTCTGACAAGACCTGTTCGGTATAGGCGTCAACGATCTCGGGCGTCAGCTCTCCGGTTGTCAGCAGGCGGAACGCCGTGGTTGGGCCAGTTCGATCCAGCACCTCGTCCAATGGGTCTTGTGCGGCGGCTCGCGCGCGTTCGGCGATGATGTAACCGGCAGCGATGGATGGGTCCTCGTGATCTTCGACCAATGAGCGGTTCAGCAGAATGATCCCACCAGGTAGGCCGAGGCTTGATTGTACCCCCGCGGGCAGAATAACGACCTCTCGCACGCCGGTTCGGGCTGCCAGTTGGTCCAACGCAGCCTGCGCATCCTCTGAGGTGCACGAGACACCAGAAACCCGTTCAATCCGGTGCAGGATCGCATCCCCGATATCGTATCGCTTAATCTCGGGGACAACAGAAACGACGTGGTTTTGCAGCGCGGCTGGAACCCAAAGCAGCAATAATGCGGCAACTGCAGCAATCACACCCGCAACACTAAGCCAACGCAACCGTCCGGGATGCGGTCGCGACCGATCAATTGCCTTTTGCAAACGGTCGATCGCCGCGATCATCGTGGTCTCTGTTTCTTCCAGCTCCAGCGTTTCGTCGGGGTCGCCGTCCGGGTTGAAGATGGCTGGATAGCTTCCGGGATTCTGCCGCTCCAAAGCTGCCAGCGACCAGTGCGTCAGTGCCCGGTCGTTGAAATCAGAAATCGTCAGCGTTGCTTCGCCAATCGACACCACAACCTCGCGCCGCTGCACGTCGGGCGAGGGGCGCCACAGACCGGTGGCTTCGATCCGTTGGTACTGTTTCAGAGCCGTCATCAAGGTGAGGTTTGCTCGTTATTATTTTGCCCCAGCTTAACATGGTAAATTCAAAGGGCGCAAACCAGTTGCGCCATCTGCGATAAATGTGCTGGATACAACGACACGTGCAGGGTTGTCCTGTCGTGCCCCACCATTTTACCGAGGCGAAAGATGCAGGCGGACACTCAGACCTCACCGATACTGGCATCGGTGCTGATGATCAGCGCCATGGCGATCATCGGGGTGATCGACAATGTGGTGATCCTGTTGGCGGAAACGGTTGGCCTGTGGCAATTCCACCTGAGCCGCGCGTTGCTAATGTTGCCGCTGATCTTCGGTCTATCGCTATTGGGGCTGGGCAGTATGCGCCCGAAACGATTTGGCCCGGTGATTCTGCGCAGCGTACTGATCACCCTGGCCATGTTGTTCTATTTCGCATCGCTTGCGGTCATGCCGATTGCGCAGGCGCTGGCCGGGTTGTTCACATCGCCGATTTTTGTCCTTTTGATCTCGGCCCTGGCAATGAAGCAGCGGATTGGCCCTTGGCGTATTGTTGCGGTTCTACTGGGGTTTGCGGGAATTCTGTGCGTGCTGCAGCTTGACCCCTACGATTTCGATACTCGCAGCCTGTTGCCGGTCGCCGGGGGTCTGTTCTACGCGCTGAGTGCCGTTATCACGCGCAGCCATTGTTCCGATGAAAGCACCGTGGCGCTGCTGGCTGCGATGATCATCACGCTGGGATCGGCCGGGGCGATTGGCCTTCTGGTACTTGAGCTGTTTCCGGTGGCCGCGCCGGATGGTCCCGCCGGCTTCGCCGCGCGGGGTTGGGTCTGGCAGATGCAACCTGCATTGCCGTGGATCGCAATACAGGCGGTTGGTTCCACGATTGCCGTCTTCATGTTGATCAAGGCCTATCAGGTGGGCGAGCCGTCCTATGTCGCGGTCTTTGAGTACTCGGTCATGATTTTTGGTCCGCTCTTTGCCTTTGCGGCTTTCGGGCAGGCGATCGGGCCGATGCAGATTGGCGGGATTGGCTTGATTGCAATCGCAGGTGCCCTGTTGGGATGGCGAGCAGGGCGCGAGGCTGCCCGGCCAGAACCGGTTTAGCCTTATCCTGAGGCCAGCCATTTGTTTTGGGTGGGCAATCGGGGATCATTCAGACCGGATACCGATGGGTGTAACACGACCTGCCCGATTTCAGCCGACGGGCTCAGACAGATTCGGCGGCACGGATGACCGCTGGTGTAAATTATAGTTTCCAAAAATCTGCCAATTTTTACCAATTGCGCAGTGTTGTTTAAAGAATTGTTGTTTTTCACGGCTTTAAGAGCGCAAATTGGGCGGCAATGTGTCTGAATTAAGTCGCCCATGGTTAAGTCGTGCTAGTCGTTATGAGTAGTTGTTTTTGTGTCAGAAATGGGTGCGACACGTGTTAAATGTACAGAGTGTTTTGAGTTATGAGGCCGTTCCGAACCGGGAAGTGCAGGACAATCCTGCGATTTCGCTGAACGCGCGTCGGGGTGGTTTTGTCCACGGAACTAAGATTGCGACGGATCGCGGTTGGCAGCCTGTTGAAGGACTGCAAGCAGGCGATCTGATCCGCACGATGGACAACGGGTTCAGGGCAGTCTCGCGGGTTGCGACGGATTGCATAGCAATCGCTGCCAGCGAGTCCAGGTCGGAAAACTTACCTGTCCGTGTGCCATCGAACACTTTGTATAACGGCGATCCGGTCTGGTTGATGCCAGAGCAGGGCGTGGCGTTGGACAACACCAAGCTGAGCCAGGGTCCGATCACGCTGCCGATCAGCATGCCTGTGGTGCCTGCGCGGGTTCTCAGTGGAACGTTTCGACTTTCGTCCAGCGCGCCCTCATTGCTGTTTGAGGTTTGTTCGTTGTTCTTTGAGCAAGACGAAGTGATCTATATCGAGGGTGGTTTGCGCGCCTTTTGTCCTGCGGGCCGCTTTGGGTCGAACAGCCGGCCCGCGAACGCCTCGTACAAGGTGGTCGATGCTGATCGGACCGAAGACCTGATCGACATGGTCGCGCATAGCAGGGACATTGCTGTTCTTGCGAATTCACTGGGCGCATTACCGGCTCCGATCATGCAGAACCCGATTTTTCCAGCGCGGCCTGTCATGGGTGCGCGACGTCCTGGTCGGCCGGGGCGGCCTGCACCGATATTCTAATTTTTGTTAAGCTATTGATTAAAGAATGGCGCTGGCGCGGTAACCCGCACCAGCGTCAATTTTTTAGGCAGCTTTTGCTTCGGGGTCAAAGCGACCATAGAAGCTTTGGCCTTTCTCAGCCATCTCACGCAGCAGCGGCGGGCAGGCGAAGCGTTCGCCATACTGTGCCGTCAACTGGTCGCAGCGCTCGGCCGCGTAGGGCGTGCCGATGATGTCCAGCCAGCTGAGCGGACCACCCGACCATGGTGCAAAGCCCCAGCCAAGGATTGCGCCCACGTCGCCTTCGCGGATGTCCTCCAGAACGCCTTCTTCCAGCGCGCGGACCGCTTCCAGAACCTGTGCGAACATCAGACGTTCCTGTACTTCGATCAGGTCAGGCTGGTCCTCGGCATGCGGATATTTCTCCTGCAGACCCTTCCAGTACTCAGTGCGCTTGCCCTTTTCGTCATAGTCGAAGAAACCTGCGTTTGCCTTGCGTCCCAGACGACCCTCTTCCTCCATCCAGAAGATCAGATCATCGCCGGGGTTATCCGGATAGGCATTACCCATCGCGGCTTTGGTCGCGCGAGCAATTTTGGCGCCCAGATCAATCGAGGTCTCATCGTTCAGCTGGATCGGCCCAACGGGGAAGCCCAACTGACGCGCGGCGTTGTCGATCAACACTGGGCTGACGCCCTCGGTGATCATGCGCAGACCTTCGTTGATATAGGGAATGATGCAACGGTTGGCGTAGAAGAAACGCGCATCGTTGACCACGATCGGCGTCTTGCGGATCTGGCGCACATAGTCCAGCGCCTTGGCAACCGCGCGATCACCGGTTTCTTTACCCTTGATAATCTCGACTAGGAACATCTTCTCGACCGGTGAGAAGAAGTGAATACCGATGAACTGATCCGAGCGCACGGATGCTTTGGCCAGATCGGTGATCGGCAGGGTCGAAGTGTTCGAGGCAAAGATGCAATCCTCGGGGATAATCGCCTCGACCTTCTTGGTCATCTCGGCCTTGACGCCCACGTCTTCGAAGACGGCTTCGATGATCAGATCGCATCCTTTGAGGTTGTCCAGATCCGGGGTCGCGGTGATGCGGGCCAGCATGGCCTCTTTCTTCTCAGCCGTGACTTTGCCGCGCTTCATGCCCTTGTCGAGATAGCTCTCGGTATAGGCTTTGCCTTTGTCCGCAGCTTCCTGGTCGCGGTCCACAAGAACCACTTCCATCCCAGCCTGGGCCGACACCAGCGCGATACCGGCACCCATCATGCCTGCGCCCAGTACGCCGATCTTCTTGACCGACTGATCGGGAACACCGGCAGGACGCACGGCACCTTTTTCCAACGCTTCCTTGTTCAGGAACAGCGACCGGATCATCGCACCCGAAGAGGGGTTCATCAGGACAGAGGTGAACCAACGCGCCTCGATCTTCAGGGCGGTGTCGAAATCGACCAGCGCACCTTCGTAAACCGCGCTCAGCAGAGCCTTGGTCGCAGGGAAGGCGCCTTGGGTCTTGCCGTTTACCATCGCCGATGCACCAACGAAGTTCATGAAACCAGCAGGGTGGTAAGGCGCGCCGCCGGGCATCTTATAGCCCTTCGCATCCCACGGTTTGATGATGTCTGCGTCCTTGGCGTTCAGCACCCATTCCTTGGCTGCGGCCATCGGGTCGGCTGCGACTTCGTCAATATAACCCGCGCCCTTGGCTTTCTTGACGTCCAGCATTTTGCCTTCCAGCAGCAGCGGAGCCGCCGCAATCGCGCCAACCTTGCGGACCATCCGGGTGGTGCCACCCGCGCCGGGGAAGATGCCGACCATGATCTCGGGCAGGCCATATTTGGCCTTGGGGTTTTCGGCCGCAAAGATGCGGTGCGTGGACAGCGGCAGTTCCATGCCAATGCCTGCGGCAGTGCCGGGCAGAACGGTGGCAATCGGCTTGCCGCCCTTCTTGGTCTTGGGGTCCATGCCCGCCATCTCGATCTTACGCAGCAGTGCGTGCATCTGCATTGTGCCCTCGAACAAGCCTTTTGCCGGGTTGTCGCCCGCCTGTTCCTTCATCACTGCCAACAGGTTCAGGTCCATGCCACCAGCGAAGGACCCTTCCTTACCCGAGGTGATGATGATGCCTTTGACGTCGTCATCAGCCAGCGCCTGATCGACCAGATCGCTCAGCTGTGCCAGCCCGTCAAAGGACATCACGTTCATGGTTTTCCCGGGCACATCCCAGGTGATTGTGGCGACGCCGTCTGCGTCTTTGCTCAGAGTGAAATCAGTCATTGTCATCTCCAATCTGGTCAGCCGTCAACGGGCTGCCATCCTTGCGGGTGAAGGAGAATCCGTTCTCATCATCCTTCACCATCATGTCTAAGTCGCTGTAATATGCGGTCTCGGTCGGGGTCCGTGTTCCCACCACCAGAAAGGTCGCGGGCGCATCGGTTTTGTTCACAAGGTGATGGCCGTTGGCCTCACCTGCGGGCCAAGCGGCGCAGTCGCCGGGCTGCATCTCATGCTCACCATCGTCATCAATCAGCACGCAGGTGCCGCTGAGCATGATGGCAAATTCGTCCTGCTCCATGTGGTAATGGCGCAGCGAAGACATGCCCTGCGGTTCCAACCGCACGATGTTGACCCCGTATTGGGACAGCCCGCCTGCATCGCCCACACGCTGAACGAAACGACCTGCGGTCGCTTCAGCCAGCTTGCCGGGATAGGCCGAGCCGCCCTTGAACGGAATCTGAGAGAGATCCAGCTTGGGCATCAGACCCGCTCGATAATGGTTGCTGCACCCATGCCGGATGCAATGCAGAGCGTCGCCAGACCGGTTTCCTTGTCCTGACGCTCCAACTCATCCAGCAGAGTTCCAATGATCATCGCACCGGTTGCGCCCAGCGGGTGGCCCATAGCGATCGAGCCGCCGTTGACGTTGACCAAACCGGGGTCGACATCAAACGCCTGCTGGAAGCGCAGCACGACCGAGGCAAAGGCTTCGTTGACTTCGAACAGGTCCAGATCACTGATCTTCATACCGTTGTCGGCCAGAATCTTCTCGGTCACCGGTACCGGGCCAGTCAGCATGATGGTCGGGTCGGTGCCAATCTTGGCGGTTGCCTTGATGCGAGCGCGCGGCTTGAGGCCGTATTTCTCGCCGAACTCCTTGTTGCCGATGAGAACCGCCGCAGCACCATCCACGATGCCCGAGCTGTTGCCCGCGTGGTGGATGTGGTTGATCTTTTCCAGATGCGGGTATTTCAGCATGGCCACCTTGTCGAAGCCGGGCATCTGTTCGCCCATCATCTGGAAGGCCGGGTTCAGGCCACCAAGGCTTTGCATGTCAGTGCCGGGGCGCATGTATTCGTCGCGGTCCAGAATGGTCAGGCCGTTCTGATCCTTGATGGTGATAACCGATTTATCAAAACGGTTGTCTGCCCATGCTTCCGCGGCTCGGCGCTGCGATTCCATCGCCAACGCGTCGGCGTCGTCACGGCTAAAGCCATATTCGGTCGCGATAATGTCGGCCGAGATACCCTGCGGCACGAAGTAGGTCTCCATCGCCAGCGAAGGGTCAACCGCGATCGCTGCACCGTCGCTGCCCATTGCCACACGGCCCATCATTTCGACGCCACCTGCGATGTAAGCCTCACCTGCGCCACCTTTGACCTGGTTCGCCGCGAGGTTCACAGCTTCCATGCCGGAAGCGCAGAAACGGTTGATCGCCAGACCGGGGATCGACTGATCCAGATCAGAGGCCAGAACCGCCGAGCGTGCCAGACAGCCGCCTTGTTCCATCACTTGCGTGACGTTGCCCCAGATCACGTCTTCTACGGCGTGGCCTTCGAGGTTGTTACGCTCTTTCATCGCGTTCAGGGTCAGGGCGGACAGGCGCACCGAGGTTACCTCGTGCAGGCTGCCATCCTTGCGGCCCTTGCCGCGCGGGGTGCGCAGGGCGTCATAAATATAAGCTTCGGTCATGGGTCTTCTCCTCAAGCTCGATCCGACGGGTTGCCGGGCATCAGGTCATAGGGGTGTTTCCAGCCAGGCTGCTCGGACAAGCGAGACAGCCAGGCGTCGATATGGGGCCAGTCGGCGCGGTCAAAGCCGAATGGTTCGGGGTAATAGAGATAGCTGCAGCAGCTGAGATCGGCGTTCGTGACATCGTCGCCAACAATCCAGGCGCGGCCGTTCAGATGATCGTTCAACACTTGGTAAGCGGCCTTCAGGCGCCCTTGATTGAAAGCGATCACATCGGGATTGCGGTGCTGTTCCGGGAGGAAATTGATCAGGAAGCGGGTCAGGCCGGCCATCGAGCTGAGTTTGTGATTATCCCACAGCACCCAGCGCAGAACATCGTAATTCTCTTCCCGGTTCTTGCCACCGAACTTACCTGACTTCTCAGTCACATAGGTCTGAATGGCGCCAGACTGGCTTGTGCGGAAATCACCGTCGATCAGGACAGGTGCTTCGCCCATTTCATTCACTTCGGCGCGAAACTCGGGCGTGCGAGTTACACCTTTGAAAAAGTCGACAAAGACCGGTTCCCACTCCAGCCCGGACATTTCCAGCGCCAGCGCAGCCTTATAACTGTTTCCGCTTTCTCCGAAGCAATGAAGCATGATTGTCATGTGATCGCCCCTCCCAAGGCGCATGGTGCGAAGTCGAATTTCGCGTATTTCGAGAAAGACGAACCATAAGGCTAAGCGCCATTGGGGTTTGGCTTTCTGAAAACACGCCCACCTGATTGAAGGTGGCTGATGTTTTTACCGCTTGCGGTCATCCAGCTCCGAATTGAAGATACGCAGGCGGTGGGTCAGGTTGTCCTCGTTGATCACGCTGTTGAAATTCTCGAACAGAAACGACAGCGCCTCTCCTTCGTCCAATCCAGCATCACGCGCGAATGCTTTGAGCTTGCGATACCCGTCTTCGGTCATTGCGACGGGAAAGCGGCGGGTTAGTCGAAAACGCTTTGGCATGTGGTTCCTCCGGTAAGCTGGGTCCGGGCAATATCGCCCGGACCCAGACTGAGATCAGAAGTTCGCCGCGTCCAGAGCCATGACCGTGTCCGCGCCCGTCTGGATGCGCGCCAAATGCATGCCTGTGGCGGGCAGGCGGCGCGCCATGTAGAAGCGCCCGGTGTTGATCTTGGTCTCGTAGAACTCCTTGTCCGACGCGCCGCCATCCAGCGCATCTTGCGCGGCTTTGGCCATCTGCGCCCACATCAAGCCCAGGCAAACATGTCCGAACATGTGCATGAAGTCATAAGAACCGGACAGAGCATTGTTGGGGTTCTTCATGCCTTCCTGCATGAAGTACATGCCAGCGGCCTGCAGGTCTTTGGACGCAGCCTTCAGCGGTTCGATGAAGGCCTTGTCATAGGCTTCGTCTTTACCAGCGTTGTCTTTGCAGAAGGTCTTGACCATGTCGAAGAACGCCATGACGTGCTTGCCGCCGTCTTGCGCCAGCTTACGACCGACAAGGTCCAACGCCTGAACGCCGTTGGCGCCTTCGTAGATCATCGCGATGCGTGCGTCGCGGGTGTATTGCGACATGCCCCATTCTTCGATGTAGCCATGACCGCCATAGACCTGCTGTGCCTGAACAGTCATGTCATAGCCCTGATCGGTCAAAAAGCCTTTGATGACCGGTGTCAGCAGCGAGATCAGTCCGTCCGCATCTTTGTCGTCAGATCGATGCGCCTTGTCGATCATGGTCGCGCCCCACAGGATGAACGCACGCGCACCTTCGGTGAAGCTTTTCTGATCCATCAGGTTGCGGCGGATGTCCGGGTGCACGATCAGCGGATCAGCTGGGCCGTCCGGGTTCTTTACACCGGTCACGTCACGGCCCTGCAGGCGGTCTTTGGCGTATTCGACGGCATTCTGGTACGCGGCCTCTGCCTGAGACAGACCTTGCATGCCCACACCCAGACGCGCTTCGTTCATCATGGTGAACATGGCACGCATGCCTTTGTGCTCTTCGCCCAGCAGCCAGCCGGTGGCTTCGTCATAGTTCATGACGCAGGTCGAGTTGCCGTGGATACCCATCTTCTCTTCGATCTTGCCGACCGAAACTCCGTTACGCTCGCCCGGCGTACCATCTTCATTGACGATGAACTTGGGCACGATGAACAGGGAGACGCCCTTGATGCCTTCGGGACCGCCGGGGATCTTGGCCAACACCAGGTGTATGATGTTGTCAGCCATGTCGTGATCGCCGGACGAGATAAATATCTTCTGGCCCGAAATCTTATAGCTGCCGTCGCCCTGCGGTTCTGCCTTGGTGCGCATCAGGCCCAGATCGGTGCCGCAATGCGGTTCCGTCAGGTTCATGGTGCCGGTCCATTCGCAGCTGACCATATTGGGCAGGTATTTGTCTTTCTGTTCGTCGGTTCCGTGCGCCAGGATCGCTGACGCCGCGCCGTGCGTCAGGCCCTGATACATCACGAATGCCTGGTTCGCAGCCGAGAACATCTCGCCAACGGCGGTGCCCAGGACGTATGGCATATTCTGACCGCCATACTCTTCCGGCATGTCGAGGCCAGTCCAGCCACCTTCTTTCATCTGCTCAAAGGCGTCTTTGAACCCGGTGGGCGTGTATACGATACCGTTTTCCAACCGGCATCCTTCGGTGTCCCCAACCACGTTCAGTGGGTGCAGAACATTGGTGGCCACTTTGCCTGCTTCTTCCAGAACGGCGCCTGTGAATTCGGCTTCAAGCTCGTTGTACCCCGGAACGTCGGAGTCCGAGATTTTCAGTACGTCGTGCAGAATGAACTGCGTATCTTTGGTTGGCGCGTTGTAGACGGGCATGTGAAGCTCCCTTTAATTCATATGTCCGGGTGGTAGGCAGGCGAGGGGGTTACTCGGCAGCCTTTTTGTCTTGTTTGACCGAGGCGATGACTTTCTCGCCCCAGCGCAACTGTTCTTTCAGGTCGTCGATCGCCTGGGTCAGTTCCTCACGGCGCGCTTCCATGTCTTCCAGACGCTCGCACGCAATTTCATAGGTGCGCGATATCTGAGTCATCTGTTGGTCGCCGACATGGTAAAGGTCCAGAAGCTGGCGAATTTCTTCAAGGCTGAACCCAAAGCGCTTGCCGCGCAGGATGAGTTTCAGGCGGGCACGATCACTTTTGGTGAACAGCCGTTTCTGACCTTCACGGATCGGAAACAAAAGCTCTTTGGCCTCGTAAAACCGCAACGTGCGGGGCGTGACATCATATGTCTCGCACATTTCTCGGATGGTCATCAGATCTTCGGTCATGGCTTCAGCACTCTCGTCCCTGGCGTCAATGAAAGTCAGTTGCGCAGTCGATGCGCACGTTACAACATGTAGATGACGTTCACGTAATGTGAACGCTGCGTCACAACAGAAGTTTACGTAACTTCCGCGCGCGTCAAGTCGCGGATTTCCGACTTTTTCGGAATTAACGTAACGGAATTTGTGGGTGCCATTTCCCGCAGAGCGACCCAACACACCTTAAGGCATGGCCGAAGTGTGCGAGAGTCGCTTCATTTTTTGAGTGCGCGATGGTGCGCCAACGGAATCACTCGAGCGATTTGGCAGTCTGGTCGCGCATCTCGGTCAGGGCATCAATTGCCTCGTCCAATTGCTGTTTTTGCTGGTTCAGTTCGACGATCTGCTTGTCCGCGACGTTGACAAAAGCACGCATTTGGATCTCGTTGCCTTCATTTTCATAGATCAGCAGCCACTGCCGGATATCTTCCAGCGAAAACCCATATTTGCGGCCGCGAAGGATCAAAGTCATGCGTGCGCATTCCCGCGGGCCATAATATCGCGATCTGCCTTCCCGATCGGGTTGCAGCAATTCGATGTACTCATAGTAGCGCAGGGTACGTGGAGTCACATCGTACTCGGCGCACATCTCTTTGAATGACAAACGGTTGTCGGACATTCCTGATCTCCTCTGGCGCAGCCTATGTTCTGTCAGCGGCAAGCGCAACCGGCGGGCTTGCTCTTTTGGCGGACACGGGCTCATAAAGGGATAAACCAAAAGAACGGATTCAAGTACATGGTCGACAAAGCCGCAATTGCGCGCCAGTTCATCGAGGCGATCCCGCATGCAAGGGCGTTGGGTCTGAAGCTGACCTCAATCGGAAATGGCGAAGCGGGTATTACAATGCCGTACAGCAAAGAACTTGTTGGCGATCCGCGCACCGGGGTGATTCATGGCGGCGCTGTTTTTGCCGCATTGGATACCTGTTGTGGTGCCGCCGTCATGAGCCATCCGTCGGCCCCAGGGGGTACGGCGACGATTGACCTGAGGATCGACTACATGCGGGCGGCAACACCGGGACAGACGATAACGACCCAGGCGACATGCTACCACATCACACGGAACGTCGCCTTTGTGCGCGCGACGGCGATGGACGAAGACGAAGGTCTTCCGGTGGCCACAGCGGCAGGGTCATTCACGGTGGAGGGTTTGTAATGGCGCGTACTCGCCCCGAACCCGTCCAGGTCGTAAAACAACGCCGGGATGCGGCGCTGAACGCTATAGTCGAAGGTGTGCCCTACATCCGGTTCCTCGACATCGGCTTTGATCGCCGCGGTGATGAACTGACTGGCGTGTTGAATTTCGACCAGAAACTGATCGGCAACCCGTTACTGCCCGCATTACATGGCGGCGTCACGGCGGCGTTTCTAGAAGTCACGGCTGTCATCACGCTGAGTTGGGAGTTCTTGCTGCCCAAGATCGAAAGCGGGGAACTGAATGCCAGTGATATCGCCGACTATGAAACGGTACGTTTCCCAAAGACCGTCGATTTCACCGTCGACTATCTGCGGTCAGGCCTGCCGCGTGATGCCTATGCGCGCGCATTCATCAGCCGGGCCGGGCGTCGCTATGCCTCTGTCAGGGTCGAGGCCTGGCAAGACAATCACGCGAAGCTCTTTGCACAGGCTTCCGGGCATTTCCTGATGCCACAGCCCACTACTGACGAAAAATAGAACGCTATGCAGGACGCTTCGGCACCCATTACGCATAAGCGGGTGCTCCGGATTGCAGCGCCGATCGTATTGTCCAATGCGACGGTGCCAATACTGGGGGCGGTGGACACTGGTGTTGTGGGGCAGTTGGGGCAGGCGGCCCCGATAGGCGCTGTCGGCATGGGTGCCGTCATTCTGGCCACCATCTACTGGGTGTTCGGGTTCCTACGTATGGGGACAACCGGTCTTGCTGCCCAGGCACGTGGTGCAGGGGACACGGCGGAAACCGGAGCCTTGCTGATGCGCGGGCTGTTGCTGGGCGGCGCGGCGGGTCTGTTCTTTATATTGACGCAGGTCTGGTTGTTCTGGGGGGCGTTCGCCCTGTCTCCAGCCAGTCCAGAGGTTGAATCTCTGACCCGCGCCTATCTGGAGATCCGTATCTGGGGGGCTCCGGCTACGATCGCGCTTTTTGCCGTGACAGGTTGGCTGATCGCGGTAGAGCGCACCAAGGGTGTGTTCGTTTTGCAGATCTGGATGAACGGGCTGAACATCGTTCTGGATCTCTGGTTTGTTCTTGGCCTTGGCTGGGGCGTCGAAGGTGTCGCCATCGCGACGCTCATCGCCGAATGGACCGGGTTGGCGCTTGGTCTCTGGTTGTGCCACGACGCTTTCGCTGGAAATCAGTGGCGCGACTGGCCCAGGATCTTTGACCCAGCGCGTCTGCGCCGAATGATGCAGGTGAACGGCGACATCATGGTGCGTTCGGTGCTTTTGACCGGCGCGTTTACCACTTTTTTGTTTGTTGGTTCAGATCTGGGGGACGTCAATCTGGCGGCAAATCAGGTGCTGCTGCAATTTCTTGAGATCACGGCTTTTGCCTTGGACGGTTTCGCCTTCTCTGCCGAGGCGCTGGTGGGCAGTGCGGTCGGCGCGCGTGATCGGGCCCAGGTACGGCGCGCGTCGATCATGGCCTCGCAATGGGGCGTCGGAGGTGCGTTTGCCCTGGGTCTTGTGTTCTTTCTAACCGGACCATCCCTGATTGATCTGATGTCAACCTCACCGGAAGTACGGATTGCCGCGCGGGAGTTTCTGCTCTGGGCGGCCCTTGCGCCGGTGATCGGCGTAGCCAGCTGGATGTTCGACGGTATCTATATCGGGGCGACCTGGACCCGCGCCATGCGGCAGGCGATGATCCAGTCCGTCGCGATCTATGTGGTGGCCCTGTTCCTGCTGGTGCCGACGTTCGGCAACCATGGGCTTTGGGCCGCGCTGATGGTCCTGAACATCGTGCGCGGGGTCACGTTGGGATGGCGTTACCCTAAGCTGGAAGCGCAGATCGCCTAAAGCAGCGACAGCAGGTTTTCGGGCGGACGACCGATCGCGGCCTTATTGCTGGCCACGGCCAGAGGACGTTCGATCAGGATGGGGTTTTCCATCATCGCTTGAATCAAGTCATCGTCTGGTGTCGTTTTAGTCAGCCCCAGTTCTTTGAAGCGCTTTTCGCCCGTCCGTATCATCTCGATGGCCGGAACTCCCAATTGGGACAGCACTGCGCGCAACTCTTCGACTGACGGCGCATCCTCCAGATACTTCCGAATTTCGACCGTCGCACCGTTTTCTTCCAGCAATGCAAGTCCGGCGCGGGATTTCGAACAGCGCGGGTTGTGCCAATATTTGATCACAGCCAGTCCTCTCTTTTGCTGCCAACGGCCTGATCGACCGACGTGAAACCGTCCTGCTTCAGCAGGTCATCCAGACCTTGGGCAATCTCTGCTGCCAGCGAAATGCCGCCGTAGACCATAGCTGTATAGAACTGTACGGCTGATGCCCCGGCGCAAATCTTGGCGTATGCCTGCTTTGCTGACCCGATCCCGCCAACGCCGATCAGCGGGATTTTCCCGTCGGTCAGTTGGCTGAGCTGCGCCAGCACGTGGGTTGATTTCTGGAACACAGGTGCGCCGGACAGCCCGCCCGCTTGGCCCTTATGGGCACTTCGCAGGCCATCTCGTGACAGGGTGGTGTTGGTTGCAATCACTGCATCGACGCCGGTTTCGCGGGCCACTTTGGCGATGTCCTGCAATTCGGTCTCGGTCAGGTCGGGGGCAATCTTCAGAAAGATCGGCAGCGGACGGGGCAGAGCGTTGCGGGTTTCAATCACGCCGCTTAACAGGGCAGAAAGTGCCGCCTTGCCCTGCAGATCCCGCAGCTTTTCCGTATTCGGGGATGAGACATTGACCGTTGCAAAATCCAAATGCGCGGCGCAATGAGCCAGAACTTTTGCGAAATCACCTGCGCGGTCATCACTGTCCTTGTTGGCACCCAGGTTCAGGCCGATCACCGCGTCCTTTGGACGATCAGCCAAACGGCGGGCCATGACCTCCATGCCTTCGTTATTGAAACCGAACCGGTTGATGGCGGCCATGTCTTCGGTCAGGCGGAACAGGCGGGGTTTTGGATTACCGGGCTGTGGGCGCGGCGTCACGGCGCCAACCTCAATAAACCCGAAACCGGCGCGGGACATCGGCCTAAGTACCTCGCCGTTCTTATCAAACCCAGCGGCCAGTCCCACGGGGTTTGGCAAATCCAATCCCGCAACTTGAGTGCGCAGCCGAGGCGACGTCACTGGACCCGGCGCAGGAGCTAAACCGGCTTTTAGCGCCTTGATCGACAGGCTGTGTGCAGTCTCTGGATCCAAGCGGTGCAGGGCTGCCAGGCCCAGTTTTTCCGTCAGTTTCATCCGAATGCCTCTCCGACTTGGGCAGGGGCGCATCTTATTAGCCGAGAGGTCATGACCGCGGCTTGCCGGTGCACCACGGCTTTTTGATATGCAGGGTCCGTCACCATTTCCAAGAACGCGTTCGCAGAGGGATAACGGGCGATGAACACAGCGTCCCAGTCTTCGTCCTGCGGGCCGATCAGCGTCGTTTCAAACTCGCCGCGCCATAGGATCGAGGCACCAAGGCGGGCAATGATCGGTGCTGTTTCCGAGCCGTAGTTGCGATAGGCCTGCGCGCCGGTCAGGCCGGCATCGGCAAGTTTGTGCCCTGCGGGATACGCAGCATCGGTACGAAACTTAACCAGGTTCAGCATTTCGATCGGGTGGTTTCGATCGAGGTCCTTGAAGGCCTCAAACTGGGCACGCTCCGGATCGACAAATTCGGTCATTTCATTTCCTTCGGAAATTGGTGAACCGTTCCATCAAAAGGGAGGGCGTGCGACCAAACGATATCGCTCATACGAATCTGCCGGTAGAGATGCGGGAACAACGCATCACCGCGTGAGACTTCCCATTTCAGGTCGTCGCCCATCGCATCGGCGTCACATGCCAGCAGGGTCAGCCCTTCGACCCCGGCAAAATGTTTGGCGGCTGTTTCTGTCGCCTGCTTGGCAGTCGAGAAATGAACATATCCGTCAGAGACATCAATAGGCGCCCCGTCTGATGCGCCTTGCGCCTGTAACGTGGCCCATTCATCGGCCCGAAAAATTTTGTAAATCAGCATGCGGTCGTGATGCACCGGGCCACGGGTAGAATCAAGCCGGATTTCCCCCTTTGACTCTCGGCGTTGCGCGTCGCAACATCTCCGCAATTAACAATAGGGAGTTAAACTATGCTCACCCGTCTTTTGACATCTGCTGCGGTGCTCAGCCTGACCGCAGGCATGGCATTTGCCGAGTACAAACTGACGATTCTGCACACCAACGATTTCCACTCGCGTTTTGAGCCGATCAACAAGTACGACAGCGGTTGCGGTGATGAAGACAACGCCGAAGGCAAGTGTTTCGGTGGTTCCGCACGCCTGGTCACTGCGGTCGAAGAAGCACGTGGCCGTGCCGAAAACTCGATTCTGGTGGATGGTGGAGACCAGTTCCAGGGATCGTTGTTCTACACCTACTACAAGGGTAAGGTCGCGGCCGAGTTTATGAATAAGCTGGGCTACAACGCGATGACAGTGGGTAACCACGAATTCGACGACGGCCCCGAGGTTCTGCGCGGCTTTATCGACTCGGTCGATTTCCCGGTTCTGATGTCCAACGCGGATATCGCGGACGAAGAGTTGCTGACCGACAAAATCAAGAAATCGACCGTGATCGAAGTTGGCGGCGAAAAGATCGGCCTGATCGGCCTGACACCAATCGACACTGACGAGCTTGCCTCGCCCGGTCCGAATATCTCGTTCTCGGACCCGGTGCCTGCGGTTCAGGCCGAGGTGGACAAGCTGACCGGTGAAGGGGTTAACAAGATCATCGTTCTCAGCCACTCGGGCTACGGTGTGGATCAGCGCGTTGCGCAGGAAACCACCGGAGTTGACGTGATCGTAGGTGGTCACTCGAACACATATCTGTCGAATACGTCGGACAAGGCCGCTGGCCCGTATCCGACTGTGGTCAACGGCGTTCAGATTGTTCAGGCCTACGCCTATGGCAAATTCCTGGGTGAGCTGAATGTGACCTTTGACGATGACGGCAACGTGGTCTCGGCTGCTGGTGAGCCGCTGATCATGGACAACACCGTCACCGAGGATCAGGCCGCGCTGGATCGTATTGCCGAGCTGGCCGTGCCATTGGATGAAATCCGCAACAAAGTGGTTGCAAACTCTGCCGATGCCATCGAAGGCGACCGCGCTGTTTGTCGTGTTCAGGAATGCCAGATGGGCAACCTTGTGGCCGACGCAATGTTGGCACGCGTCGCGGATCAGGGCGTTAAGATTGCGATTGCCAACTCGGGCGGTCTGCGGGCTTCGATCGATCCGGGCGACGTGACCATGGGCGAAGTGCTGACCGTTCTGCCGTTCCAGAACACGCTGTCGACCTTTGAGATCAGCGGCCAGGGCGTCATCGATGCGCTGGAAAACGGCGTCAGCCAGGTGGAAGAGGTCAAAGGCCGCTTTCCGCAGGTTGCTGGCCTGACCTTCACCTGGGACCCGGCCGTTGCGCCGAACGAAGGACGTATCGCTGAGGTCATGGTTGCCGACGGAGACGGGTTTGTTCCCATCGATCCGGCCGCGACTTATCTGGTGGTCACCAACAACTACGTCCGCAATGGCGGTGACGGCTACAAGATGTTCTCGGGCGACGACAAGAACGCCTATGACTTTGGCCCCGATTTGGCAGATGTAACGGCGGAATACCTGGCCGAAAACGCGCCTTACACGCCCTATCTGGATGGGCGGATCAAGCAGAAGTAAATCTGTTTCGATATTCAACCCAAAAGGCCGCGTTTGACGCGGCCTTTTCAGTCTTATGGTCAGAAACGGCTTGATGGTGTTCCGCTCGGTATCGGTGCGGGCGACATTAACCTACAATTTCTGAAAAAGGGACAAAGCCTATGTGCGGACGGTTTGCCGTAACACTTCCCAACGATGCAATGGCGCAGCTTTTTTCGGCGCGCCCGGCTAACACTTTGCCTGCGGTGCCAAATTTCAACGTCTGCCCGACCAATCAGGTGCATGTGGTGCGCGCCGGGGAAACTGGGCGCACGCTTGATCCGCTGCGCTGGGGGTTTTTGCCCCATTGGTACAAGGCGGAAAACGCAGGACCTCTGTTGATCAACGCGCGGGCGGAAACGCTTGCCGAAAAGCCCGCCTTTCGCGCTGCATGCCGGGAACGCCGCTGCCTGATCGCTGCGACGGGGTTCTATGAATGGACCAAGACAGAACAAGGCGACCGGTTGCCGTGGTACATTTTCCGTCAGGACAACGCACCGATTGCCTTTGCCGGTGTTTGGCAGGATTGGGGGCCTGAAGATGCGCGACAGGGCACCTGCGCCATCGTCACGACACTGGCCAACCGTCACCTCAGCGCAATCCATCACCGCATGCCTCTGATCTTGGAACCTGATGACTGGCCCCTTTGGCTGGGCGAGGCGGGCAAAGGGGCCGCGCGTCTGATGCGACCGGGGGCCGAAGATGTCCTCAGCTATCACCGCGTCGACCCGACCGTGAATTCGAACCGCGCCAGCGGGCCGGAATTGATTGAACCGATCGAAACTTAGCGCTGCCTTTTCATTCGCAGCCTTGCGGGATAGACCTCTGACATGGTTCTAAAATTCGACAGTTTGCCCGATCTTTACGCGCATGAATTCGACACGGTAATCGACGTGCGCAGCCCGGCGGAATTTGACGAAGACCACCTTCCCGGCGCCATCAGCCTGCCTGTTCTCGACAACGAGGAACGCGCCCGTGTCGGCACGATCTATGTTCAGGAAAGCCCATTTTTGGCGCGCAAACTGGGGGCCGCGCTGGTGTTTCGGAATGCGGCCAATCACATCGAGAACAGCCTGTCTCATCACGAAGGCGGGTGGCGGCCGCTGGTTTATTGCTGGCGTGGCGGGCAAAGATCAGGGTCATTCACCTGGATGCTGCAACAGATTGGCTGGCGAGCCGAAGTGGTCGAGGGTGGCTATCGCAGCTATCGCCGCTTGGTGAAGCGGTATCTTTATGATGACCCGCTGCCGCATCGTTTGATCGCGTTGGACGGCTATACTGGCACGGCCAAGACCGAATTGTTGGCGCATCTTGCCGTACGTGGCGTTCAGGTTCTGGATCTGGAAGGGTTGGCTAACCATCGCGGATCCTTGCTGGGTGAAATGCTCGGCGGCCAACCCAGCCAAAAGGGGTTCGAGTCTGCCCTGTCGTCTGCGCTGTGCCGTCTGGACATGTCGCGCCCCGTGGTAGTTGAAGCGGAGTCGTCCAAAATCGGGTCTCTGATCCTGCCGCCGACGCTTTGGGCGGCTTTGCGCCAAGCCCCGCGAATCCAGATCACAGCGTCCGTTCCGGCGCGTTCGGACTACTTGGTATCCGCCTATGATGACGTTCTGTCGGACTCTGACCGCCTCCGTGACCGCCTTTCCCCGCTGCGGTTTCACCGCGGGCATGACGTGGTGGACGGTTGGCTGGACATGATTGACGCTGGTGACAAACGCGCACTGACTCAGGCGTTGATCGAACAGCATTATGATCCTGCATATAGTAAGTCCAGCCGTGTGCGCAGGTCAGACGTTATCGCAAATATCCATGCGTCAGCGCTGGATGATGCTGGCTTGTCTGCAACAGCAGCGCAGATCGAAGCCATTCTGGGTCAGCTTTGAACGCGAAGCCCCGGCGCATCGGTCATGTGCCCAATGATTACGGCAGGATATCCCGCTTCGCGCAAAGTTTCGCAGATCATCTGTTCTTGATCTGCTGGTACCGCGGCCAGTAAGCCTCCGGCCGTCTGAGGATCATACAGCAGGTCAGCTTTGCCGCCCGTCGGTAGTTCGGGCGTAATCGCACGATTGTCTTTGAACAAGGTTGACCGGATGCCCTGCGCGGCCAGTTCTTGCGCGCCGTCCATAACCGGAACTGCCTCTAGATCCAGGGTGGCACCGCAACCCGCGGCCTCGGTCATGCCCAGCAGGTGCCCGGCCAGACCAAATCCCGTTACATCGGTCATCGCATGTGCATCTACCAGTACTTCCGAAGCCCTGCCTTGTGGTTGCACCATATGTGCAAGAGCGGCCGCAACCCATTCACCCTTTGCCGCGCCCGCCATCTCTGCGGCCATCAGAACGCCGCTGCCCAATGGTTTGGTCAGGATCAAAGAATCACCAGGTGCCGCGCCGGACAGTGTGATCGGGTCGGCGTCGCACAGGCCAGTCAGGGTGAACCCGATCGTCATCTCGTCACCCATCGAGCTGTGCCCGCCGACAATCTCGGCCCCAGCGTTACGGATGACGTCGCTGGCCGTTGCCATGATCTCGGCCATGGTGCGATGCTGAAGGGTTGGCGACATGCGGGGCAGGATGATCGTTGCCGTGGCGGCTTGTGGGCGGGCTCCCATAGCCCAGATATCCCCGAGCGCGTGAACCGCTGCAATGCGCGTCATCAATGCGGGATCGTCCACGAAGCTGCGCAAATGGTCCGAGGTCATGACCTGCCGAGCACCCCCGGTCTGCAACAGGGCGGCATCATCGCCGGGCAGCGGAGTCACATCCGCACGAACAGGGGAGGGCAGATCGGCAAGCGCAGTATGCAGCGCACCGCGTCCGACCTTGGCACCACAGCCCCCGCACATGGGTTTGTCGCCCAAGGCTTCGGTTAAACCAGCCGCGTGATGGCGGGGTAAGGCCGGAGGCTTCATCTGCGGCAGATTGCGAAACTTGTCCATAAAACTTTGATCGATGTGGTTTTTCCATTTCCACATCAACGACCCGCTGAACGAGGTCCCCAGCCGTTCTCCCAATGCAGACTTGCCGCCTAGTGATATGAGCTTGAGGTAATCCTTTTGCGGCTCATACCGCCGCATGGCACCTGACCCCAAGGCGGCCCTTAGGTTTTGGAACAAAACGGGGGCCTCGCGGACTGCATAGACACCTGCTTTGGGGCGGGGATTTTCGCTCAGATGTGCGCAGTCGCCCGCAGCAAAAATCGCAGTATCGCTGGACTGCAGGTGCCCGTCGACGCGGATGAAGCCGTCCTGAAGATCCAGCCCTGTATTCGTGATCCAGTCATAGGGTTTTGCACCGGCCGCACCAGTTACAAAGCTGGCCGCGATTTGACGGCCATCCTGCAGTGCGACGTGATCCTTGGCGATGTGCGAAACAGATGCCTGTTCGACCACTTCGATACCCAGATCAGCCATTGCCTTGCGAATGGTCTGCGCGGATTTGGGATGAGTCGCCGTCAGGGCATGTGCGCTGTCAATCAGGGTCAGGTGCGCGGTGCGCCCCTTGGTGCGCAAGGCAAAGGCCATAGCCATGATAAGCTCGGCACCGGCCACCCCGCCGCCGATCACAGCGACCGAGGCTTCACCTGATCTTTCCAGATATTCTACCCATCTGGCAGCAAACGGGCCCAACGGTTTGGCCGGAACCGCATGCTGGGCAAAACCCGGCACGGCGGGCATGTCCGATGTAATTCCGACATTGACTGAAGCCACGTCAAACGCCACCGGAGGACGGTCTGGCACATGAACCTCGCGCCGTTCTGGGTCGATGCCGGAAACCGCGCCCACAATGATCCGCGCGCCGGCAAAGCGGGCTAGTCTGACCAGATCTATGTTCAGGTCTTGACGTGCGTAGTGCCCGGCGACAAAGCCCGGCAGCATCCCCGAATATGGCGCCGTGGGACCGGGGTTGATCACCGTCACCCGTGCGCCAGCCAGGGGGTTCATGCCCCACTTGCGCAGCAACAATGCATGAGTGTGACCGCCGCCGATTAAAACCAGATCGCGGGTTAGGGGCAGCGGTGGGTGGTGCATCAAACTCAGGACTTGCTGTGATCAGGGACGTCTTCGACCTGCTCAACAGCGTGCGTAGCCCAAAGTTCATCCTCGCCCGCATCTGGCAGATCGCTGGGCTTTTCATGGCGGTGAATGTGCCATTTGGCAATGAACAGGGCTGTGATCGGCGCGGTCAGGAACAGGAACAATGTGATCAGAAGTTCGTGTAGCGACAGGTGCTGTTCGATCAGAACCGAGTGGCAGATCGATGCCAGCAACACGCCACCCACACCCAGGGTCGTCGCCTTGGTGGGTGCGTGCAGGCGGGACATCGGGTCTTTCAGCTTGATCATCCCGTATGAGCCGACAAAGCCGAATATGCCCGAGACGACCAGGAAGAAGGCGATCAGAAGTTCTATGATGAAACTCATACCACCCTCACTCAATGATATTGCCACGCAGCATGAAGCGCGCGTAGGCAACCGTTGAGACAAAGCCCAGCATGGCAATGATCATGGCAGATTCGAAGAACACTTCTGTTCCCAGAGTCAGACCATATAGGATCAACAGAGCGATCGTGTTGATGACCATCGTATCCAGCGCAAGAACGCGGGTGCCGACGCCGTCTGCGGTGATGATCCGCCAAAGGCACATCATAATGGCCGCGCCGAAGCAGGCGAATGCAAAGGCGATTGCAATGTCGATCATTCGAAAATCTCCTTCAGGCGACGCTCATAGCGGCTTTTGATCTGATCTCGCACGGCGTCAGGGTCGGGTGCATCCAGACAATGCACGAGCAGGTTATGCCCCTGCGCAGACAGATCGCTGCTGACGGTGCCGGGTGTCATGGTGATTGTACCTGCCAGCACCGTGATCGCCTCGGGGGTGCGCAATTCCAGCGGGACACAGATCCAGGCCGGCTGACGATCTGCGTCGCGTTTGAACAGGATAATCCGGGCGACAGTGACGTTGGCGACCACGATGTCCCACAGTACGACCAGGATGTATTCAACAACCATAGGCCAGTTGCGCAGCTTTGGGCGATCAGGCCAGTATGGTTGGGTGATAAAGGGGATGATAATCCCCAGGATCAGGCCAAAGACCAGCGAATTCAGGGTCATGTTGTTGGCCAGCAGGACCCAAACGATGGTCAGCAGGAATGTCAGGTGCGGGTGCGGAAAAATCCGGTGCAGAAGTCTGATCATGCGTCGCCTCCCAATACGGCTGCGATGTAGTTTTCGGGTGTGAACAATTGTTCCGCCGTCTTGTTGGTATACTCCAGCGCAGGCCCGGCAAACACCGTCAGTAGAACAAGGCCTATTGCCATTGCGAACACGGCCGTGAAGGTCAGGGCGGGGTTCGGCTCGGGCGCAGGTACGGGCTGGGCTTCTTCTTCGTTCTCCGGATTCATTTCGGTGTTGTGCTGGGCATCATGGCTTTTCCAGAAGATCAATGAGCCTGCCCGGGCAAAACCCACGATTGTGACGAAGGAACCGATTAGGATTACGGCCCAGATAGCGTTTGCATCCGGGGCGTCGCGCGCGGCATCCAGAACCAGCAGTTTGCCGATAAAGCCCGACAGCGGTGGCATACCCGCCAGCGCAATGGCCCCCACGAAGAACAGAGCCGAGATCAGACCCGTTTGCGGCATCGGAGCCGTTGGGGCAATCGCGCCGCCCCGACGCTCCATCACCAGATCGGCGACCAGGAACATAAGCGCGGTCGCCAGGGTTGAGTGATAGACATAGTACAACGCTGCTGCCGTCGCCGTCTCAGTGAACAGCGAGATCGCGATCAGCAAAGTTCCCATCGATGTGATGGCACAGAACGCCACCATACGCGCGATATGCTGTGTGCCCAGAATGCCGATGGCACCAACGGCCAGCGTCACCAAAGCGGCGGGTTGTAACCAAGCACCAACAAGCCCCTGCGTAGCCTCGACCTCTGGGCCGAAGCCCAGTGTGTACATCCGCAGAATCGAGTAGGCGCCAACCTTGGTCATGATCGCAAACAGGGCGGCTACTGGCATGGGCGCGCTGGCATAGCTCGCGGGTAGCCAGAAATGCAGCGGCAAGACAGCGGCCTTGATACAGAACACCAACAGCAGCAAAACTGCACCAACCCGCAGCAGGGCGGTGTCATCCGCTGGCAATTCGGCCACCCGCACGGCCAAGTCGGCCATGTTCAACGTTCCGGTGACAGCATAAAGCGTGCCTAAAGCAAACAGGAACAGGGTCGAACCAAGCAGGTTATAGGCCACATATTGCACCCCAGCCTTCAGCCGTACTGCACCGCCCCCATGCGTCATCAGGCCATAGGACGCGATCAGCAGAACTTCGAAGAAAACGAATAGGTTAAAGGCATCGCCGGTCAGAAATGCGCCGCAGACGCCCATCAACTGAAAGTGGAATAGGGCATGGAAGTGTTTGCCCCTGTCGTCCCAACCGGACGCGATCGCATAAAGAACGATCGGCAAAGCCAGCAGCGCCGTCAGCAGCACCATCATGGCCGATAGCCGGTCCAGCACCAGAACGATGCCAAAGGGCGCGGGCCAGTTGCCCAGTTCATAAACCTGAATATCGCCGCCTGCCGCCTGTGCGGTGACGGTCAGGGCAATCCCCAACAGGGCCACCACACCAGCGACCGAAAAGATGCGTTGCAGGTCCAAGTGAAAGCGCAGGACCATGATAATGAACGGGGCCAGAATCGCGGGCAGGACGATTGGCGCAACGATCCAATGGTTCATGCGTCTTCTCCCGGCGCGTCAACGCTGTCATGGGCGTTCATGTCGATATGGTCATCCTTCGAGGACAAATAGGCGCTGAGCGCGATCATTACGATTACGGCGGTCATCCCGAACGAGATCACGATGGCCGTCAGCACCAAAGCCTGCGGCAGAGGATCGGTATAGGGTACCTCTTTGTATTTGTTCAAAACGGCAGGCGCGTCCAAAGCCAACCGGCCCGTTGCGAACAGGAACACGTTCACGGCGTAAGTCAGCAGAGACAGGCCCAGAATGACAGGGAAGGTCCGGCGGCGCAGGATCAGGAATATCCCGGCAGCAGTCATGACGCCAACGGCAGAGGCTACGAGCGCTTCCATCAGGCCTGCTCCTTGTTTTCTTCTTCTTGCGGCGGATTGTCCCGCAATGGGTTGATATCCATCGGGAATTCTTGCGCCATACCCGGTTGCCACGCAAATCGGGACAGGCTGTCTAGCGCCAGCATTACGGCCCCCAGTACAGCCAGGAAGACGCCGGTGTCGAACAGGATGGCGGTGGCCCATTCGAACTCTTCCAATGGTGGCCAATGGATATAGCCAAAATCGCTGGTAAGGAACGGACGCTCGTTAAACCAAGCACCCAGCCCGGTGGCGGCAGCGATAAGCACACCCCAACCGATAGACCCGTGGTAGTAGAACCTCTGACGTTCGATAGCCCAGGTATAGCCGCTGGCCATGTATTGCATCAGGAAGGCAATGGCGACGACAAGACCCGCGATAAAGCCGCCCCCCGGCTGATTGTGGCCCCGGAAAAAGATGTAAGCCCCGACCATCAGCGCGATTGGCATCATCATCCGGGTGACGACCACCATCATCAACGGGTGCGAGTCTCCGGACTGCGGCCAATGCGGTTTCCGGTTCAGCAAGTAGCTGCGGACATTCGTGCCCAGCACCGACTCGGTCAGGGCAAAAATGATCAGCGCAGCGATGCCCAGAACGATGATTTCGCCGAAGGTATCAAAACCCCGGAAGTCCACGAGGATGACGTTGACAACATTGGTACCGCCACCACCTTTGTATGAATTCGCCAGATGGAATTCGGAAATCGTCGGAAAGGCAAAATCCCGCAGCAGCAGCGCATAGATCAGCGCGCCCGAACCAATGCCCGCCACGACTGAGATCGCTGCATCGCGCCACCGCCGTGCAGCGCTGCTGTCCCAAGGCGTATCCGTGGGTAGGAAGTTCAGTGACAGCAGCAGCAGGATCATCGTGACCACTTCGACCGAGATTTGTGTCAGTGCCAGATCCGGTGCAGACAAGTAGTTGAACGCCATCGAAACGATCAGGCCGACAACACCAATCAGAACCAGCGACAACAGGCGATTGCGGTGGAACCACATGATCGCGAGCGTCGCGCCGACAAGGCAGATCCAGCCGATCAGCGGAATGATCTGTATGGGCAAAGCCTCACGCGTTTCGGGGCCGATCGAACCGCTCGTATAAGCGTAGTAACCAAGACCAACCGTGAAGGCGATCATGATGATCGCATAGCGGCTGAGGACACCGTTGTGCAACGTATCAGTGATCACCTGGCTGATCTTTGTCAGCATCGCAATCACCGCGTCAAAGATCGCCTTGGCTTCGGGACGCGGCAGGGAGTTCCAGACTTTTTCTTCATGCTTGTGCAAGCTCAGCAGGAACAGGCCGCCCAGCGTCGCGACCACGGACATGTAAAGGGCAGGCGTGAAGCCGTGCCACAGTTTCAGTGAATAGTAGGGCAGTTTCTCGCCGCCGATGACCGCGCTGGATACCACCGCAACCAATGGCCCGACGATAGCCTTGGAATAGAGCCCGATCAGGACTACCAGAACCACGAGGAATGCTGGGGCCAGCCACAAACCAACTGGCGGGTCATGAGGATGCGCCGGATAGTCGTGCCGCTCGGGGCCCATGAACACATGGCTGACAAAACGGAAAGAATAGGCCGCCGAAAACAGCGCCGCCAGCAAAGCCAGCCCCGGTACAAGGTAGTGCGAGTTCAGCCAGGTTGTGTGGACGGTCTCCTCAAGCATCATTTCCTTTGACAGGAACCCGTTGAGAGGCGGAATCCCGGCCATAGACAGCGCAGCGATTGTGCCAATCGTAAAAGTGATCGGCATCAGATGGCGCAGTCCGCCCAGCCGCTTGATGTCACGGGTGCCGGTTTCGTGATCCACAATCCCGGCGGTCATGAACAAGGCCGCCTTGAAGGTCGCGTGGTTGATGATGTGGAACACCGCGGCGACCGCGGCGAATTTGGTACCAAAGCCCAAAAGCATGGTGACCAGCCCCAGATGCGACACGGTTGAAAATGCCAGTAGGGCCTTCAGATCATCCTTGAACAAAGCGATCACCGCGCCCATCAGCATGGTGATAAGTCCAGTTGTGGCAACAATGTAGAACCAAGCGTCGGTGCCGGCCAAAACGGGCCACATCCGGGCCATCAGGAACAACCCGGCCTTCACCATGGTGGCCGAGTGCAGGTAGGCAGAAACCGGTGTCGGGGCCGCCATGGCGTGGGGCAGCCAGAAATGGAATGGGAATTGCGCCGACTTGGTAAAGCAACCTAGCAGGATCAGGATCAACGCGGGCAGGTAATAGGGTGACGCCTGGATCAGCTCTTTGTTCTGCAAAATTACGCTTAGGTCATAAGACCCGACGATATTGCCCAGGATCAGCATCCCGGCGATCATCGCCAACCCGCCAGAGCCGGTCACTGCAAGCGCCATCCGCGCACCTTGACGTCCTTCGGGCAGGTGTTTCCAATATCCGATCAACAGGAAGGAGCTAAGCGACGTGAGTTCCCAAAAGATAAGCAAAAGCAGTATGTTGTCGGACAGAACAATCCCGACCATCGCGCCCTGAAACAGCAGAAGATAGGTGTAGAACTGCCCCATCGGGTCCTCGCGCGACAGGTAAAATCGTGCGTAGAGGATGATAAGCAACCCGATACCTAGTATCAGCAAGGCAAACAAAAATCCCAAGCCATCCAGCATGAAATTTGCGTTCAATCCAAGGGCTGGTATCCACTCGAACCGGGCGGTCACAACATCGCCTCGCATCACAGACGGGATGTGGATCAATAGACCCATCAGCGCCAGAAATGTGGTCAACCCAGCAGCAGAAGCAGCTGCATTTCGTCCTGCCCTGATCAGAAGAGCTGGAAAAACAGCGCCGAGAAAAGGAAGGGCCGCGATGAGGAATAGGGACAAGTGCGATACTCCGTTCTGGGCGGTCAAGTAGTACTGATTTTGTAAGGATAATTTTCTTACTGTCCAGCTAATACAACTCATTTGCCGCGCGCCAACACAGCGAGGCTGCGGCTTTTGCCTGCAAAAATGACGTGAACTTGAACTGCCAGGATAAATTCGGCGCGGATTCCAATTCTGCGCTGTGATAGAAACCTGGTGTCAGGTCAGGAGGGTGCGACGTGGCCCGAAACATAAACCGATCCCGCAGGTGGATATTGATCGGAGGCGGTGCCGCAGCGGCGGGGGGATTTGCGATACGCGAATACCGGCTTATTCCGCCTGACTATGCGGGACGGCAACTTAGCGTGCAGGATGCACATACGCAGGCCGAGGCCGGAGACGTATTGTTGCTGGACATTCGAACCCCGAAAGAGTGGCAGTCCACCGGGATCGGAGAGGGCGCCCAATCTTTGGACATGCGCCGTGATGATTTCATTCCCGCTCTGACGCAGCTCGTCAAAGGTGACAAGGGCGCGGCAATTGCATTGATCTGTGCGCGGGGTGTGCGCTCGGCGCGGTTGGGCAACCGGCTGACCGAGGCAGGATTTACGAATATTATTGATGTGCCCGAAGGCATGTTGGGGTCGGCCGCCGGGCCGGGATGGGTGCGCGCCGGATTGCCGGTTCGCGACTACGACAGGAGTGCAGTATGATCCGGGAATTAACACTGGCAACGGGTTTGGCGCTGGTCGGGCAGTCGGGGCTGGCCGCCTGTGCCGATCAGGAGGGTATGTGCGAGACCACCTCGGGTGGATATCACATCGAACTGCCCGAAGATGAGAACCCTCCGCTGGTGGTGTTTCTACACGGCTATGGTGGCACCGCCACCGGTACGTTGAAAAACCGAGGCATGGTGGAACCTCTGCTGGAGCGCGGCTACGCTGTAATGGCGCCAGAAGGGTCGGAGCGCAACGGGCGACAAAGCTGGAACTTCTTTCCGGGTTGGGAAGGACGCGATGAAACCGCCTTTTTGACCGAGGCGGTTGAGGATGCCGCGGATCGGTTTGGCGTGGATACGGACCGGGTCGTTCTGGGCGGGTTCTCGGCGGGCGCGTTCATGGTCTACTACCTTGCCTGCGCCGCGCCCGATACGTTCTCGGCCTATGTGCCCGTTTCAGGTGGGTTCTGGCGCCCTGATCCTGAATCTTGCGATGGCCCGGTTCGGATGTTCCACACTCATGGCTGGACGGACAACGTGGTGCCGCTGGAAGGGCGCTTGTTGGGCGGTGGCCGATTTCATCAGGGCGATATCTTTGCCGGACTTGAGATTTGGCGCGTTGCAAATGGATGTGTCGATACCAAGCCCAGCGGGTTCTCGACCACCGGCTCTTTCATGCGCCGATATTGGAGCGGGTGTGACGACGGCAGCGCGCTGGAATTTGCGCTGTTTCCCGGCGGTCACATGGTGCCCAACGGCTGGGCCAACATGATGGTTGATTGGTACGAAGGTCTGCCGGGTGGGTGATCACTCGGCCGGAGTCATCACGCCCTTACCCTCGATCACCTTCTTCAGCTCATCCCTGTAGCGACGGGCCGAGCGTGTGATGGCGGGCTCGTTATAGTCCTCTTTCATGCCAACCATACGGCGGGCTGCTCCGGCCGATACGCCACTGAGCGCGGACAAAGGAATCGCAAAGGCAAGGCTGATCGCAATCGGGGCCAACCAGACTGATACAAGACCGGACAGGATGCCCACGCTAAGGGCCACGCCGCTGATCGTTTCGACCGTGTGGCAGAGGATCAGCGTGCGCAGACCATAGCTGCCGCCATCCCGCGCCTGCGGGGACCAGCCCTTTTGGATACCAAAGGTGGTGCGAATGACGGCGATCATCTGTTGCACCATCAGAATAGGGGCGTAGAGGATCGACAGAACAACCTCGGCCAGGAATGAGGTCAGGAATTTGCGCCCGCCACCGAATTCGGCATAGCGCACTCCGCTGAGTGGCAGGGCCAGAACACCCAAGACCTTTGGCGCAAGCAGCATCGCATACATGACCAGAATGATCAGCACATGGCGGGTTTCCGTCATCTCGGGCCATTGCGGGAACAGTGGATTGTCTGGGCTGAAATAATGCAGGACAGAGGCATCCTCACCCTGACCGATCAAAGCCCACATCACCAGCAGCGCAAACCAAAGCGGCGACATCAGATATCCGACTGCGCCGTGGAACATGTGGAACCGTGAAACCGATTGAAATCCGGCTGAGCCCAACAGCTTCAGGTGCTGCAAATTGCCCTGACACCAGCGCCGATCGCGCAGGGCGTGATCAATCAGTGTCGGCGGTGTTTCTTCATAAGACCCGCGAATGCGGGGCAGGAACCGCACGCCCCAACCGGCCCGACGCAACAGACCGGCCTCGACGAAGTCATGGCTCATGATCAGTTTTTCCTGACCATTCAGGGCTCGAAGCTTTGGCAGCCCCGCGCAATTTGCGAAGGCCTTGGTACGGATAATGGCGTTATGGCCCCAATAGTTGCCTTCCTGACCGCACCAGCGCGCGAGCCCCTCGGCGAAGGCGATGCCATAAACGCCATTGGCGAATTGCTGCATTCGCGCAAAGACCGATTGCGCGCCGATCAGCTGAGGGTAGCTTTGGATCAATCCTGCGCCCGGATCGCGCGCCAACGCATCGGTCAATCGGGCGATGGCGCGACCGGTCATCAGACTGTCGGCATCCAAAACCAGCATCGCATCCCACTCGGCACCCCAGCGGCTGACCCAGTCGGCGATGTTGCCAACCTTGCGGTCGGTGTTTTGTTCGCGACGGCGGTAATACAGTTCCAGCCCGGGGGCGAGGGTGGTACGCAAGGCCTCGACACTGGCTTGCTCCTGTGCGGCGATCTCGGGGTCGCGCGTGTCCGAGAGGATGAACATGGCATAGTGATGCTGCCCACCGCGCGCCTGCAAATCTTCAAGCATGGTCCGGGCATTGCCCAGCACGTTCCAGGGAACCTCGTTATAGACCGGCATCAAAAGGGCGACACGCAACGGCTGGGCGCGACCCTGACGTACGGGACGCTCCTGCCGGGACAGGGAGACCATGCCCAGCAACACAGTGCAGACCGTGAAGGAGATCCAGAAGAAGTTGAATGAAATCAGTGTCAGAAGGATGGCCTCGATCAGGTTGATGCCTTCGGCGTCGAACCAGTCCGTCATCACCCATAACAGTCCCAGCGTCGCCGCCATTGCGGGCGAAAACGCCAGCGCACGCCAGAACCCGGCCGAGGGACGTTTGGCATCAGGAACCTGTGCATCCCGAAACCCTGCGCTGAAATCCTGCGCGGGCATGGCCAGAGGCGTCTCGGGCGGCATGATATGAAGATCTCTGGTCATGAGGTCCAACGGTATAGCCAGACCTCAGAGGCTGGCTGTTTGTCTTTCAGCAACTGCGCGCGCAATTCGACATGGTCGCGGTCGCCGGGCTCGAACGAAAACGCCAGCCGCAAACCGCCTGTGTCGGGGTTGCGTTGCAGCACACCTTCGGATGTTTCGGCATGCGGCGAGTCTACGAAAATGGTCATCGCCTCTGGGTCGTTGAACAGCTCGCTTTCTTCAAAATCGATGACGGCCAGACGCCCTTCACCAAACGTGTTGTCGCCCATCGCGGTGTTGATCACGCGCGCCATCGGTGTGCGCTGGGGCTCATCCCCCCAGATCAGGCGATAGGACAGGTCGACCTGGCTGCCAGCCGTATAGGGTTCGGCAGGGCGCCAGTAGGCAACGATGTTATCGTAGATTTCCTGATCCGCCGGAATTTCAACCAGCGTGACCGCACCTTTGCCCCAATCCGCACCGGGTTCGACCCACAGGCTGGGGCGTTTGTGATAATTTGCCTCAAGATCCGCGTAATCCGAGAACTCACGCTTGCGCTGCAACAGGCCAAAGCCGCGCGGGTTGGTGTCGACGAACGACGAAATCTGCAGGCGGGTCGGGTTCGCCAATGGCCGCCACAGAACCTCTCCAGCACCGTTGCGCACCAACAGACCATCGCTGTCGTGTACGGCAGGGCGAAAGTCGTCAAACCGGCTGTGGTTGGTCTGATCGAACAGGAACATCGACGTGCCGGGGGCGATACCCACATGCGTCAGCTCTTCGCGTGGGAATAGTTTGGCTTCGATATCCATGACGCAATCCGCACCGGCGGTGACATTGAACCGATACGCACCAGTCACGCTGGGGCTGTCCATCAGCGCGTGGACGACCATATCGCGCTGGCCGGGTTTTGGGCGTTCCAGCCAAAACCGGATGAATTCGGGGAATTCCTCTCCATCCGGGTCGCCGGTTTTCAGGGCCAGACCACGGGCGGAGAGGCCATAGACCTCATGCAGGCCAATAGCGCGGAAATAGCTGGCTCCTTGCCAGACGCAGAACTCATCGGTCTGGCCGGGGCGGTGCATTTCGGTGCGCAGACGCAGGCCGGAGAAGCCCAGAGTGTCGTCGATTGGCAGTTTCGGGACGTCCTCGGATTTGTCGAACATCTCAAGATCAAACGCGACCGGAGTAGCCATTCCATTTTCAACGGTTTCAACTTTAACAGTGCGCGGGAAGTACAGGCCCGGTGTGAAGAAATCGACGTTGAAGGGCGTTTCCGTTTCATACCAAAGCGCGCGGTCCAGCCGGAACCGGATCGATCGGTATTGCTGGTATGTCAGATCCTGCCATTCCTGCGGCACCATTTCGCGTTCCGCATAAGGTCGGCTGGCCAGATCGCGGGCCATCTCAATGACGACATTGCGGTCAAATGGGACCTCGCCGCCGGTGGCGAAGGTCGCGGGCGCAAATGCAAGCGCCGACGTTGAGACCAGAAATGCGCGACGTGTAAAATTCATTTCTTAGACTTCCAAGGTTGTGACTTAAACCAAGCGGCCATGTATGCCACGCCGATGATCATCGCAAAGCCAATCATGTTGGCGACGAAAACACTGGCAACATCCCGCCCACTCAGGTCCAGACCGACGCCGATAAGTCGTGCTGCAGCCATCGAAAATACGAACACTGCCAATGATTGCTGACCAACTTTGGTGATGACGGTCAGCAGGAACTGCCAGACCTTGGCCGCGGTACCCTGACCGGTTGCAATCAGGCGATGTCCATGTTCCCCGGCGACAACCCAGCCCAGATAGGCGAGTGACAGGAAATGTAGATAGCGGAACAGGCCAAAATCGGTTTTGTCGCGGAACTCTTTTGTGACCGGCCAGACCTTGCGGATTTCGTCAGCCAGATCTGGGGCCACTGCGTTGATCCATGTGAACACCTTCCACGAACCAAAAGGCATCGAGAAGATCAGGAACAGTGCTGCCGCCCAGATCAAGGTTTTCGATACCGGGGGGGCCGGTATCCAGCCGCGCATGAATGCAAAGCCGGTGAAAAACAGCAGCTGCCAACCAAAAGGATTGAAGAACCACTGCCGCTCAGACCACGGCTCGGCCGGTAGGTCCAGAACGTCGGTCTGCGCGACCAGCCAAATCGCGACAGATGCTGCGGCGACCGCCCAAAACCCGATCCGGTAGAGGCCCATAAACATGGGCATCATCGCCAGAACCACCAAGTACATCGGCAGGATGTCGAAATAGTTCGGAACATAGGTCAGCGTAAACAAACCCACGATCTGAGGCGCAGGATCGTTGAAGAAGTGCTGCAAATTCAAAGACGACACGTAGGTCTTTTCAAACAGCCCCGATTGATCCAGCGCCGCCATTGACATGGCGACAAAGAAGAACAGACAGATATGCGCCCAGTAGACCTGCCAGATACGGAACGAGACGCGGGCGGTGCCCATCCACCAACCCTTGCGCAGGAACGCTCCGCCAAAGGCAATCGCCGACGCCATGCCCGAGCAGAACACGAAAATCTCGGTCGCGTCCGAGAATCCAAACCGCGCGGGAATCCACTTTGCCCATGGATCGTTTGGGATATGGGCGATCAGGATGATGAACATCGCGATACCGCGATAGAAATCCAGGCGCGGGTCGCGCGTGCGGGCAGGCGCCGCCGCAGAGGCAGCCACTGGCGCAAAATCAGAAGCGGGCGAAACTGTCGCCATACGTATTCTGTCCTTCTTGGTCTTAGTTTTTGTTATTCAGCCGGGACGCTTTGTGCGTCTCCGTTGTCGCGTGCCGCATCGATCAATGTGCGGCGCGCAAGAGCGTAATTGTCTTCGCCCCCGGCTCTTTTGGCGCGACGGTCATCCAGAATGCGCTCGACAGCATCCAGGCGGCCGGCGCGCAGGCCGGAATCAATTGTGATGCGCTCGAATACATCACGTTGGGCGTGGCTTCCACCTGCCAGTTGCATACCTGCTCGAGCGCTTGATAAAAAGTCGAAGGCGTCGCCGTAAAGGCCTTCGCCAAAGGCCTCAAGTCCTTTTGCGGCCGCAATGCCCGGATCGGACATGCGGATCGGGGTGTCCCCCTGATTGCGCTGCGCATCTTTCTGAATACGCTGCAACATCTTGCTGGTCGCCTCTGGGCGATTGTCGCCGGTCAGGGCCAGAAGATAGTGAAGATCGGCAAAAATCAGGCAACCATCTTCGGTCCGTGCCGCACTGAGATCCGCCAGTTCTTCCCAGCGGTTGCCCACATTGACGCCCTCAAGCTCAAGTCGTGATAGCAGGGACGTGGCGTTCGAGATATCGCGGTAGTCGTCGGTTTTGTCCTGACGGATGTAGTTGTCATACAGCTCCATCACCTGATCGACCTGACCCAGATCCAGATGCATCAGCGCCTTGTGCCACCAGACGTGATAGCGAAAGTTGTTGCAGTGGGTCCAAGCCTCTTCGCGACCCGCGAGCCAATCAAGGCCCAGCTGCGCGTTGCCTGTCATCTCATGCACGTGTGCAACGGCGTGCAGACCCCAGGCATCGTCCGAGACCATCCACAGCGCCTGCCGTCCGGCGATTTCGGCCTTTTCGTAGGCACCGGTCTCTTCCAATGCAAAGGAATGACAACCCAGCAGGTAACCGCGGCCGGCATGATCGGGTTCATAAGCGGGAAGAACGCGCTCGATCGACCGGCGCATCCCTTCCGAGTCGCCAAGTACGAATCTTGTCGCGTGGCTGAGTTTCATGGCCAGCGAGTCTTGTGGGTGATCCCGCAGAATCTCTTCGAACTTTTGGATGGCTTGCGTGGGCAGGTCGGCCAGATACAGACCCAGCGCTTCGACATAGAGCCGTTCACGGGCCGAGACCGGCTGACGTTCCATGGCGCTGTTGGCGGCTGCCATTGCTTCGACGGCGACCGGCATCATCTCGCGGCGGCCCAGCAGGACCATGAACAAGCCTTTGATCGCGTGACCCAGGGCAAAATCGGGCTCAAGCTCAAGAACCTTGCCAAGATGCTGTGGCGTAACGGCGGCATGGGCCATGAACCCAAGCAGAACACCATCCCACGCCTCGGCACTTGCCGGGTGGCTGAGGGTGTTCATCTGTCCGAAAACGTCTTGCTTCATGTTCATGTTCCGATCCAATCGAGAATATCTACAGCACTTGATGTATCAGAGACTGTGGGCGGGTCGTATCAGTATCGGCCCTGCTCTCGAATTGGTGAAATGCCGTGTGGACAAAAATTGAAAAAAACTGCCGATTCAAGGGCATGTTTCAGCAACATGCCGCCGAAACGGGCACAGTGTTTCAATCGTCAAAGGGGTTTTTAGCGCGTAAAACGGCCTGCGTATCGGCCCCAAAGACGGGCGGGGCAGCCCGATATGTTACAGGTGTGCGCGACAGTTTCAGCGGATTCCCGATCAGTTGAACGTCGCCCGGTTCGGCCTGCATCGCGATCTGCATCTGGCGGGCTTCGACCTGATCGGTTGCAAAAACCTGATCCAAAGTCTGTGCCGGGCCAACCGGAACTTTGCGGGCCTCGAGATGCGCAATCATGGTCTCAGACGCGTGGGTCTTCACCACCGGACGCAGCACGGCGTTTAATGCGTCACGATTTTCCAGCCGGGCGGGGTTGGTGGCGAAACGGGGGTCATCAGCCAGATCGGGGTGCTCGATGCATTCACAGAAGCGTCGGAACTGACTGTCATTGCCAACGGCCAGAATGACGTGGCCATCGGCGGTTTCATAGACGTCATAGGGCACGATATTTGGGTGTCCGTTGCCGCGCCTTTGGGGCACGTTTCCCGAGGTCAGGTAGTTCACCCCTTCGTTGATCAACCAGGCAATCTGCGCATCCACCAGCGCCAGATCAATCTGCTGGCCTTCGCCGGTCTGATCGCGGTGGCGCAGGGCGGCCAGAATGCCGACACTTGCGTACATTCCGCACATAACATCGGCGATGCCCACGCCCACCTTCATCGGCGCGCCATCGGGTTCGCCTGTCAGCGACATGATCCCACCGTACCCCTGCGCCATCAGGTCATAACCCGGCTTAGACGCATTTGGCCCGGTCTGGCCGTAACCCGATATCGAGCAATAGACTAGGCTGGGAAAGTCTTGCGACAACGTGGCGTAGTCCAGACCGTATTTCGCCAATCCGCCGGGTTTGAAGTTCTCGATCAGAATGTCCGCATGCGAGGCCAACCGTTTGATTTCAGATTGCCCCTCGGTCGTGGTGATGTCGATAGCCACGGATTTCTTGTTGCGGTTGGCCGACATGAAATAAGCGCTTAGATCGGACCGGTTGCCTTGCGCGTCTTCGACGTAAGGAGGGCCCCATTGGCGGGTGTCATCCCCGCCGGTCGTGGGGTTTTCGATCTTGATCACGCTGGCCCCCAGATCGCCCAGCAACTGCGTGCAGGTCGGTCCGGCCAAAATGCGACTGAGGTCCAGGACTTTGACGCCCTTCAGCGGTCCTTCAGATCCGGCCATCATAGCCTCCACGATCAATTTCGGCGGCAATCACGGTGAAAGAGTTGGCCTTCAACGCCTCATTCAGGGCATTGCGCAGTTCCTCGCGGTTTCGAACGGTGTGACCGTTGCCGCCAAACGCCCGGCCCATGGCGGCAAAGTCATGGCGGTCGAAATCGACACCTCTGTTGCCCATCTGGCGCTGACGTTGTTTCAGCTCGATCAACGCGAGGCTTGCATCGACAAAGACCAGAAAGATCGGGTTTCCGCCCATTTCGGCGGCGGTCGACAGCTCTCCGGCGACCATCAGGAACCCGGCGTCGCCCGAAAAACTGATAACCGGGCGGTTTGGTTCGGCCAGTTTCAGACCAATCGCCATTGGCACGGCGCAGCCCATGGTACACAGCGCCGAGGACTGGATCAGTCCGCGTTCCTCGGAACAATCCCACATCTGACTCAGCAAGATACGATGCGCGCCGCTGTCGGCCGTAGCCAGCGTTTCGGCAGGCAGGGTTGCACGGGTTTCGGCGATGACGGCGGCGGGACCCCATTCCTCGTCGGTCGGGAACGCCTGAGCCAGCGCGGCTTTGACCTGTGCGGGTTCACCGCCCGGCCACGTATCGCGGGCAGGGTTGCCCTTTGCCATGGCCTCCAACGTAGCACCCGTATCGGCGACCATATTCAGGCTGGCCTGATGCATATAGTGGTCATTGATCACAGCCGAGATGTCGATAACGCGCTTTTCTTCGGGGTCCCAGACCTCGCGCCAGCCTGGGCGCATCTCAATAGGGTCGTAGCCAAGGCACAAGACTAGATCGGCTTGTTCGACCAGCGGCAAAAGGTGTTTGTCGGCCAGCGGTGACAATCCGGCCCCGCCAAGGCACAGGGGGTGATCTTCAGCCACAACTCCCTTGGCTTTGTAAGTCGTGACAAAGGGGATGCCAAAATGTTCCAGAAACGCCTGCACGATATTGCGCGACCCGTCATACAGCACGTCCAGCCCCACAATCGCAATGGGACGTTCCGCGTCAGCCACCCAACGGCGCGCTTTTTCAAGGCAATTGCCCTCTGGCGCGACGGCTGCAGCCCTGACAAGTCGCCGCTTCTTGACGCCGGACACACGCATATCCGCAACCGAGATCGGAACGTCGATATGCACCGGCCCGGGGCGCGACTGGTTGGCCAGCGATACGGCCTTGTCTGCCACGATATCCGCGCCCTGTGCCGTCAGTTTAAAGGTTCCTTTGGTGATCGAGCGATAGACCTGTGCGTGATCCATAACCTGATGGGTATAAGTCAGCGCTTCATTCGCATCGACGCAACCGGTCAGCACGATCATCGGCACCCGGTCTTGCAAGGCGTTGGCGACCACGTTGATCCCGTTCATCGCGCCGGGGCCAAGCGTCGCCACCAGAATGGCAGGTGCACCGTCGCGGTGATGCACGGCTTCGGCCATGAAACCGGCGGCGTTTTCGTGCTTGGTCAGGTGAAAGGTGATCCCCGCCTGTTCCAGCGCATCCACCAACGTCAGAATCTCGCCACCGGGCATACCAAAGGCATGGCGGCATCCGGCCTCGTAAAGTCTTTGGGCAAAAAGGTCCGCGGCGCGGGGCGAAAGGTCCTGCATTAGTTATGCTCCGAAATACTACGTCATTGCAGATTGCGGAGGACGCGTCCGGACGCAAGCAGGTTCACGGCAGTGTGACTAATTGACTGCGGATTCCGCCACGGCCTGAAACTTTTTATCCAGTTCCGTCGCAATTTCTTGCAGTGGCTCACCGCCTTGCTGGGCATAGGGCGCAAAGACATGGCTTGGGGTTTTGTAGGACAAAGTCGCCGTGCCGTCCGCATTTTCGGTCACGTAGAACCGGATGGGCGCTTCGATCATTGCGTTGACCGAGGTTTCCAGAACCCGAACTGCATAGTCGTTGTTAAAGGCACCGATCACTAAGTTTCCGGGAATGATGATGCCACGGGCCGCTGCCGCCTTGGTGGGCCCGGCCTGCGTTACAACAATCAGACCGTTATCTTTGACCGCGGCCTTCGTATCCGCGACCAACGCTTGATAGCTTTTGGCGGTCGAATGAATGGCCCAGCCTGGTAGAGCTTCTTGCGCCAGCGCGGGAAAGGCCAGCAAACACAGTACGGTCGAAATAGCCTTCATTGCGCTGTCCTCTTGGGTACGGGTGCGAAGTTGATGCCAGAAACTCGTATTTCGCGCAGTCACAATCCCGTGGGTAGCAGCCGCAGTGGATGCTTTCGGATCAGTCCAGGCGCCTTTTCAGCAGATAAATGTCCATGATCCAGCCATGATCTGCCCGCGCTTTTGCCCGTGTTTCGATAATCTGCGACGCCAAATCAGCCAAAGGACCGTGGATCAGGATTTCTTCCTTCATCCCCACATAAGCGCCCCACCAGATTTCGTAGTCGGCCATCTCAAGGCTTTGAAACGAACACTCGCCGTCCAGCATAACGGCCACTTTTGAAGCGTTTAGCGGCCAGCCTTCATCCCGAATGCGCCGACCGGTGGTCACGACATACGGCGCGCCCAGATCGTTGATCGGTATCGCATGCGCCGCCGTCAATGCCTGCAGCGCAGTGATGCCGGGGATCACACGTGTTTCCGGTTGGGGCTTCAGTCGTGAGGCGATGCGCAGCGAACTGTCATAAAGCGACGGATCGCCCCAGATCAAAAGAGCTACCCGCTTTGCATCAGGGTGCGCCGCGATCGCCTCTTGCCACCGCAGAGCGATGGCGTCGTGCCATTCATCAACACCGCGCAGATAGCCATCATCGGCGCGTCGTTTGGGAATATCAAAATATGCGATCTGTGGCGCGGTGTCGGTCACCTGCGCGATAATCTCTTCCCGCAAACCGGCCAGATCGGCCTTGTTTTTGCCTTTTCGTGGGATCAGGATCAGGTCTGCGTCCCGAATGGCACTAGCGCCTTGAAACGTCAGGTGGTCCGGATTGCCGGTGCCAATACCGATCAGGGTCAGGTCAAACATCGTCAGTCTCTGCAAGCGGGCCGTAAAGGATCAAGGCGGGGGCCGTGCCGATCTCAGCACCCAGCTTGTCCGCCAACTCACCGACCGTGGATCGGTGCAACACCTGATCCGGGGTCGAGACGGCTTCGGCCATCAGCGCCGGTGTATCCAGCGGCAATCCGTGTTCGTTCAATGTCTTTACCAGCAAAGGGAATGTCCGCTTGCCCATGAACACAACCGTGGTGGCATCTGGATCGGCAAGCGCGGCAAGGTTCAGGTCTTCGGGCAGTTTGCCGCTGACGTCATGGCCGGTGACAAATTGTACGCGACGCGCTGTGAGGCGCCGCGTCAGCGGAATGCCAGCTGCTGCCGCAGCCGCGACCGCAGACGGGATACCCGGAATGATCTCATATTCGATCCCGGCCTCGCGCAGCGCCACCAGTTCTTCTTCCAGACGTCCAAACAGACCGCCATCGCCGGATTTCAGTCGCACCACGCGCGCGCCAGTTTTTGCGTAATCCACCAACAGGCGGCTGACGTGGTCTTGTTTCGGTGACGGGCGACCGGCGCGTTTGCCGACCCCAACAAGGTCTGCGTCCTGATGCGCATGGTTCAGGATTGGGCCACTGCTGAGGTCATCGAACAGCACCGCGTCTGCCTTTTGCATCCGGTCCACGGCCTTAAGCGTCAGCAGTTCCGGATCCCCGGGACCAGAGCCAATGAACGAAACGAAACCGCTCATGCCTGCGCCTCTGCGATCAGATGAAAGAATGTTCCGGTCACGTTGCCACGAATTGATCCGGTTTGTGGTCCTTCAACCCCTTCAGCATCGAACACCCGTGCCAAAGGTGCGTCGGGTTGCTCGAGGATCGAAGAATAATGAAACTCATGGCCACGCAATGTCGCTTCAGCGGCGTACCCTGCCATTGGGGCCAACAATTGCGCCTTGCGATACCCAAGATTGAACTTTCGCTTCTCATAGGAGGTCACGAGCCCAAGCAGACCTGCCATTTGATGTCGGACTCCTTCCTTGTCGACCAGAGCTTCGCCCAAGGCCATGTACCCACCGCACTCACCATGAACGGGTTTTGTCTCCGCATGTTTGCGCAGACCGCTCAGGAATGTGTCGGCAGCAGCCAAAGTGCCCGCGTGCAATTCAGGATAGCCACCGGGCAACCAGACCATATCGGCATCCGCAGCCGGGGATTCGTCGGCCAGCGGTGAAAACGACAGGATTTCCGCCCCTGCTGCGCGCCAGCCTTCCAGCAAATGTGGGTAGGTGAACGAAAACGCCGCATCCCGTGCAAGCGCGATCCGCTGTGCCGGAGGCCGCGGCAGCGCGGCTGACGATGGCCCCTTGGGGCCTGAGGAAGCCGCCGCCTTGATCGCCTCAAGATCCACATGCTCGCGCAGGAATGTGGCGTATCCGGCAATCGCGCTTTCCAGATCCGGGTGCTCGACCGCCTGAATCAACCCAAGATGCCGCTCGGGCAAGGTCAGATCTCCACGCCGGGGCAACACGCCCAGAACCGGCAATCCTGCTCGCTCCATACCCAACCGGGTCAGGCGTTCGTGGCGTGGGCTGGCGCAGCGGTTCAGGATCACACCGGCAAAGGCCAGGTCTGGATTGTACATCCGAAATCCCAGCGCAGTGGCCGCCGCAGATTGCGCCTGACCGCCCACATCCAGCACCAGGACCACAGGCCATCCCATACGCTGTGCGGTTTCGGCGCTTGATCCGTGCCCAAGCTCTCCGGGCTTGGCAACGCCGTCGAACAGGCCCATCGAACCTTCGGCCACGACGATATCCGCGCCCTCGGCCTGGGCAGAAATCGCGTTCAGCAGCGGATCGGCCATCGCCCAGCTGTCCAGGTTGAACGAGGCGCGTCCGGCCGCAGCACGGTGAAAGGCTGGATCGATATAGTCCGGTCCGCTCTTGAACGGTTGCACCGTCAGGCCGTCCTCGGCAAGCGCACGCAGAAGACCCAGCATGACGGTGGTTTTGCCCGTCCCGGAAGACGGCGCAGAAATCAGTAGTCCCGGAGGGTTGGTCATCCCGTCATTCATTCTCGGGGCTCCAGCTTGACCACGGGCTGTCCGCGCTTTGCGGGCGGTACCGGCGGTCGTAATCTTTTGAATAGAGACAGCTTTCGTCAAAACCTTCGCCGGCAAGTGCCGGGCCAACCATGATCAGAGCGGTCCGGGAAATACTTTCGTCCAGCGCGTCTTTCAGGGTCGCCAACGTGGCCCGAATGATCCGTTCGTCTGGCCAGCTGGCGCGATATACCACTGCCACCGGGCAGTCTGCTCCATAGGCCGGGGTCAGATCCGCGATCACCTTGTCCAGATTTCCGATCGACAGATGAATGGCCAAAGTTGCACCAGTGCGGGCAAAGTTCTCAAGCGTTTCGCCTTCAGGCATCGAGGATGCACGGCCGGGTGTCCGGGTCAAAACGACAGACTGTGCAAGTCCGGGCAGGGTTAGTTCCGTTCCCAACGAGGCCGCGGCGGCCGCAAAGGACGGCACGCCCGGTGTGACACTGACGGGAATGCCCATTTCTTTCAGCCTCCGGATCTGTTCGCCCATAGCCGACCAGACGGACAGGTCTCCGGAATGCAGCCGAGCGACGTCCTGACCTGCCTTATGTGCGGTCTCGATTTCGACCATGATCTGGTCCAGATCCATCGGCGCGGTGTTGATGATCTTTGCGCCCTCGGGGCAGTGGGCCAGAATTTCCTCGGGCACCAGCGATCCTGCATACAGGCACACCGGGCACGACGCGATGATATCACGCCCCCGCAGGGTCAGAAGGTCGGCAGCGCCGGGCCCGGCACCGATGAAATGAACGGTCATGTTTGTCCTCCGATGGCGACGGCGCAGGTTGCAAGCCGGTCGTCCGAAATCTGTCTGGGTGAGGTCAGCCGCGCGCCTGTTCCGGCAGCGGCAAGGGCGGATGCTTCGGCTACGCTGCCGGTGCCATATGTGGCACGGCTGCGGTTCGAGCAGGTGAGAGTGCGCTGTCCCGCCAGATCGGCAGCAGCGATGAAATGCAGGGGCAGGGCGGTCTCTGCGGCAAACTCCGACAGCGCGGCGTGACCTTCCTTGTCGGCAACAGTGGCAAGCGCGTCAACCTTTCGTCCAACGCTGGCCCGCTTAAATACGGCGCGCAGGCTGTCCACGGTCGCCGTTGATGAAAACCCTAACCCTGCGATGATCATAGGATTACGCTCCACTGCACCACCGGATATGCGGATTTCCAGCCGCGCCGAGGTCCCAGTGCCGAAGCCTGCGCCAGTTCGATACGCAAAAGTTCTCCGCCCAGTTTTTCGTGCCATTGCGCCAGTAAGGCTTCGCTTTCCAGCGTCACAGCATTGGCGACCAGCCTGGTGCCGGCGGGCAGGGCGGTGTGTAACCAGGTCAGCAATTCGGTACTCAGGCCGCCGCCGATGAATACCACATCCGGAAACCCAAGGCCGTCCAACGCGGTTGGCGCGGTGCCATGCACAACTTGCAGCCGGTCTTGCCCCAGCGTGTCGGCATTTCGGCGAATGCGGTCCGCGCGATCCTCGCGGGGTTCGATCGTGGTTGCGGTCAGGGTCGGGTCGCACATCAGCCACTCGATGCTGATCGAGCCGGTGCCGCCGCCGATATCCCACAGATGCTCGCCGCGCTTGGGGGCCAGCGCCGACAGAGTCAGCGCCCGCACGGGGCGTTTGGTGATCTGGCCATCATTTTCGAAGATATCATCCGGCTTACCCGAGGCCTTGGGCAGCGCCTGTCCTTCACCCGCAACTTCAAGCCCAACGCAGACTGGATGGTCGAACCCGCCCAGCAGGGCTTCGGTCAGCGACACGCTGCGCGACCGTTCGCGGGGGCCGCCAAGGGCCTCCATCACGTGCAACTGCGTATCGGCAAACCCTGTTTCGTTCAGATATGTCGCAAGCTCGGCCACCGCAGCGCCGTTGCGCAGCAACAGAATGGCGCGCAATCCAGGCGAAAGATGCGGGCGCAGACGGGTCAGCGGGGCGGCGTGCAGACCAAATGTCTGCGTACTTTCTAACGGCCAGCCCAGACGTGCCGCAGCGAGCGAGAACGTGGACTGACCCGGATGGGCTGTCCATTCTCCGGCGTCGAAGTTGCGCGCGATTACCGAGCCCGCGCCGAACCAGAACGGATCGCCCGAGGCCAGAACAACTGTTGGGCGTCCGCGAAACCCGGTCAGGATCGGCAGGCCGTCGGAAAAAGGCACGGGCCAATCTACGCGCTTGGCGCCTGTGTCGGGGATCAGTGACAAATGGCGCGGCGGGCCCATAATGATTTCGGCACGCTCCAGTACTTGACGACTTGCGGGTGACAGGCCATCCAGTCCATCTTCGCCCAAGCCCAAAACGCTTAGCCACGGAGCTTCATGCATGACCAACCTCCTGATCCTTGGTGGCACGACCGAGGCCAATGCACTGGCCAAAACCTTGGCCGATCAGGGCATCCCGGCAACCTATTCCTATGCCGGTCGGGTAGACAATCCAAGGCCGCAGCCCCTGCCAGTGCGTGTTGGAGGGTTCGGCGGCGTCGACGGCCTGGCCCGTTACCTGACGGACCACGCGATCACTCATGTAGTCGATGCCACCCATCCCTTTGCCGCGCAAATGAGTACCAACGCCATTTCCGCGTGTCGCGAGGCCGGGGTGCCCATGGCCGCTTTGACCCGTCCGGCATGGCGCGCGCAAGACGGAGATCGTTGGCAGCACGTTTCTGACATTGACGCGGCAGTTGCCGCTTTGAGAGGTCCTAAGCGGCGTGTTTTTCTGGCCGTTGGCCGCCTGCATCTTGAAGATTTCGCGGCTCAGTCCCAACATCACTTCTTGCTGAGGCTGGTGGATGAACCGGATGCACTGCCGCTGCCCGATTGCGAGGCGATCGTGTCGCGCGGACCTTTCACCGAAGCAGGGGACCGGGCGTTGATGCTGCAGCATGGCATTGAACTGGTTGTGTCCAAGAACTCTGGCGGTACCGGTGCACGCGCCAAGCTGGATGCCGCGCGCGCTCTGGGCGTACCGGTGTTGATGATCGACAGGCCGCCCCTTCCGCAAAGGACCGAATTGTCGAACGTGACGCAGGTTCTGGACTGGTTGGCTCATTCCGGGGTGAACCTCGGGGTATAGACGATCGGCGCGCTGTCACGGTTGATGACGCGCGTCAGGGATGACCCGACAATGACGACGGTTTGCATGTCGGCCATGTCAGGTGTCGCCTCGGCCAGTGTCGAAATCCGGATCGCCTCATCAACGCGGGATACGGCGCGCGCGAACAGGATCAAGCGTTCGGGCTCACATTCTTCGCGTAGGATTTCCAGTGTTTTCACAAAGCCTTCCGGGCGGGATTTCGAGCGTGGGTTATAAAACGCCATCGCGAAATCCGCCTGCGCCGCAAGTCGAAGACGTTTTTCAACCAGCGACCAGGGTTTCAGATTGTCGCTGAGGTTGATGGCGCAAAAATCATGTCCCAGTGGTGCCCCGGCTCGCGCGGATGCCGCTAGCATCGCGGTGATCCCCGGCAGCACTTCGATGGGAATTTTGCGCCACTTAGCGGGGCCATTTTCCAGCGCCTCAAATACTGCGGCGGCCATCGCGAAGACCCCGGGATCACCCGAGGACACAACGACCACGCGCTTGCCCTCAGCCGCCATCTGCAACGCGTGTTGGGATCGGTCGATCTCGACCCGGTTGTCGCTAGCATGCAGCGTCAACCCGGGGCGTTCCGCCACGCGTGCGACATAGGGGATATAGCCGACCACGTCCGTGGCATCCATCAACGCAGCTGAAACCTCGGGGGTTACAAGATCTTCGTTACCAGGCCCCAGACCCGCAATCTTGACCCAACCGCTCATGGCCGCCGTCCTTGACCATGCACGATGATGATCGAGAAATAGGGCGTCACCTTTTCGCATGCCTCGGACAGTTTCGTCACCACCTGGTTCGGCATCTGCGCAAACTCGACAATCCATGCGCGGTCATACAAACCGGCTGTTTTCAGCGCGCGCTTTACCTTGTCTATATTGCGTCCGATTTTCATGACAACCAAAGCATCAGTCTGCGCCATGCGAATTGCCAGATCTTCTTCAGGCAGGGTACCGACCAGTACCGTCAGCACATCATCGCCCCAAGTGATCGGATTACCCGTTGCGGTCCACGCGCCGGACATTCCGGTGATGGCTGGCACGACCTCAACATCAGCCTGATCGCGCAAGCGGCTGTAAAGATGCATGAAAGATCCATAGAAAAACGGGTCGCCCTCGCACAAAACCACCACGTCCTCGCCCTGATCCGACAGAGCTTTGAGATGCGCGGCACAGTCCTTGTAAAAGGCCGAGAGCAATTCGTTATAGCGCGGATCATCCAGTGGAATTTCAGTCGTGACAGGGTATTCCATGGGAAACTCAACAGCGCTGTCCGGGATCATCCCATTGACGATCTTGCGCGCCTGACCGCTGCGACCGGGCTTGCGAAAGAACGCCACGTGGCGCGCATTGCGCAGCAGGCGGTAGGCCCGCACGCTCATCAGGTCCGGGTCACCGGGACCAAGGCCCACGCCGTATATCTTGCCGCCGCTCATTCGGCGCGGCTCGCAATGGCGTTGATTGCGGCTACGGTGATGGCGCTGCCGCCCAGACGGCCCTTGATGATGCAAGAGGGCACGGGCTGCGCCTCCCACAATGCGTCCTTGGATTCGACGGCACCGACAAAGCCCACCGGGCACCCGATGATGGCGGCCGGGCGTGGGCAATCGGGGTCTTCCAGCATATTCAGTAGGTGGAACAGAGCGGTCGGCGCATTACCGATCGCGACCAGAGCGCCTTCCAGATGCGGACGCCACAGCTCCAGAGCAGCAGCGGATCGGGTGTTGCTCATCTCAGCCGCCAGTGGGCGCACGCGTTCGTCATGCAGAGTGCAGATCACCTCATTATCGGCCGGCAGGCGGAAGCGGGTCACACCCTCGCTGACCATTCGCGCATCGCACAGTATAGGTGCGCCATTCTCTAACGCGGTCCTTGCGGCTGGCACGAAACCGGGCGAAAAATGTACGAATTCTTCCAGACCGACCATTCCGGCGGCGTGGATCATGCGAACCGCAACCTGCTCTTCATCAGCGTCAAAACGCGCCAGATTGGCCTCGGACCGGATTGTGGCAAAGCTTTGCTTATAGATCGCTGCGCCGTCGGTTTCGTATTCATAGGGCATCAGGTGAGGTCCATAGTCATAAGTGTTTCGGGTGTCAGCCCGCGTTGGGACGGCTCATCCCCCGCGCGACCGTTTTTGACAAGATCAAATCGTCCGTCGTTGCCGACCAGTGTAACATTTGCCGGACCCATACGGGCACAGCCTTTGGCGCAACCGGATACATGCAAACTTCCTGGGATTTGGGCGGCCAAGACGCGGGCAACTTCGCGGGTTTCCACCTGAGCTTGCGGGCAGAACGGTGCGCCGGGGCAGGCATCGGTTGTCATCAGCGGGTCGGTGCCATCTATGACAAAGTCCGGTGCTTGTATCGCCGCCCCGCCTTCCAGCAGAATCAGCCGCCATGGGGTGACCCGCAAGGCAGACGCCCCGCTGTCTGCAATGAGGTCAGAGAGCTGTCGCGCCGGCAATTGTCCGAACACCGCGCCATACAACACACCCAGATCGCAGACGCCGGGCTGCGGCGGTGTGCCGATGTCACCGGGCGCGCTGCCTTGCCACTCCGCTGGCAAATCCTGCGTCGCGGCCACCCGCGCCATGCGGCGGGTTTCTGGCGTGAAACGTTCGGAAAACCATCCGGCCAAGGCGATAAGCCGGTCAATTGCGTTGGTTTCTGTGACCCGGCAGCCAGTCTTGGCCCCGTCGGCGCGCAGGATGAGGCCATCAGTGCCTGCCTCGACCCGGATATCGGCCGAATCCGCCGCCAACAGGCGCTTGGGGCCAGTGTCGATGGCAAAGCCGAATTTGGCGGGCAGAGTCGGCAATTCCTCCAACCGGTCGATCAGTTCCTGTGTCAGATGTGCGGTTCGATCACTTGATCGGTATAGGGGCGACACCAGGATATTGCGGCGCATTTCAATACCGGGCTCAGCATCCAAAAGGTTCAGCGCGGCCAGCTCGGCCAGCAATGCTTGATGATCGTCTTCTTTTACCCCGCGCAGCTGTAAATTGGCGCGGTTGGTCAGGTCGATCGTGCCATTGCCAAATTGCTCGGCCAACTCACAAAGACCACGTGTTTGTTCCGCGCTCAAACGGGCCAGACGCGGGCGCGCCCGAACCACCAGACCATCGCCCGACATCATCGGCCGATGCGCACCGGGGCACCAACCCTGAACGACCGGGGCGCTCATCCCAGCCCCTCCAGATCGGCCCGGATTGAGTTGCGGCGGGTGTTCCAAAGGCCCGCGTCCAACAACGCGCGGAACCTGTCCTGCATGGCCTGATACGCGCGCGGGTTGGCCTCTTGCAAAAACGCGTCGACCTCGGCGTCGCCCAAAGTGGCGTCGTGATAGAGGTCGAACAGATGCGGCGCGACCGTGCCTGACAGATGGGCGAAAGAGGCCATGTGATCCAGTGTCGCCGCAATTTCGGCAGCGCCTCGGAAGCCATGCCTTTGCATGCCTGCAATCCAGTTCGGGTTGGCGGCACGCGCATGAACCACACGGCTGATTTCTTCAGGCAACGTTCGGGCGCGCGGGCTATCCGGGTTGGTGTTGTCCAGATGGTATAGCTGCGCCGTACCACCAGTGACTTTCTTGGCGGCGGCGAAACCAGCCTCGTGCGTGGCATAGTCGTTGGCCAACAGCAGATCGGTTTCGGTCAGATCCTGCAGGTGCACGAAACTGTCGGCATTCGTGACCCGTTGGGTAATGCCGTCCATATCCTGTGTGATGTGTTCGCCTTCCAAAGCGAAAGAACTGGCCTCAAGCCATGCCTTACCCGCCTGCGCGCGGGCCTCATCCGTATAGATTTCGGACAGCTGGGTCATGTTCACGCCATAGCTGCCCGGTGCCGGGCCAAAGACGCGCGCTGCCGGGGCCTGCCCGGCATATGGGTTCCAGTCTGGCGCTTCATCGCGTTCCGACAACGCGCGAACAGCTTGACCATAAAGCGCCGAAAGGGTCGGGAACACATCGCGGAACAAGCCTGAGACACGCAACGTCACGTCCAGACGCGGGCGGCTGAGGTCAGTGATGGGCAGCACTTCGATGCCCGACACCCGCTCGGACCCTTTGTCCCAAACGGGTTTGACGCCCAGCAAGTGCAGCGCCATGGCAAACTCTTCGCCCGCCGTGCGCATCGTGGCTGAACCCCAGAGATCAACGATCAGCCCCTTGGGATAATCGCCCTCTTCCTGCAGGTGTCGCCGCACCAATTCTTCTGCCAGCTTGACGCCTTGGGTATAGGCTGCACGGGTGGGGACTGAGCGCGGATCGGTGGTATACAGATTGCGCCCGGTGGGCAGCACGTCTGACCGTCCGCGGTAGGGGGACCCGGACGGGCCTGCCTCGATCCGTTTGCCAGCCAGCGCGTCGATCAATGCCCGGCGTTCGGCATGGGCAGAAGGAGCCGTGTCAAAATTGGCGGTGGCTTCGGGCACACGTCCAAAGATATGCAACCCGTCGCCGAACTGGCTTTCTTTGATGTCACAGACGAAACGGTCGATGCGAGTGATCGCCTCGGCGATGCAGGTGGCCTGATCGAGGCCAAGGTCGCTCTCCAGCCCGATGGCTTGCGCTTCGTCCCGGATATCTTCTTGCAGGCGGTCGCGACGTTTGGGGTCCAAGCCATCAGCGTTCGAGAATTCGTCCAGCAGCGATTCCAGCCGAACCATCCGATCCGGGGTACCGCTTTCTCTCATCGGCGGTGGGATATGACCCAGCGTGACCGCCCCGATCCGGCGCTTGGCCTGCGCGGCCTCGCCAGGGTCGTTGACGATGAAGGGGTAAATGACAGGCAGGTCGCCGATCAGCGCTTCGGGCCAGCATTCGTTGGACAGCGCGACCGACTTGCCGGGCAGCCATTCCAGCGTGCCGTGCGCGCCGATATGGATCAGCGCATCCGCACTAAGACCTTTGCGCAGCCAAAGGTAGAAGGCCACGTAGCTGTGGCGCGGGGTACGCGACAGGTCATGATAATCGTCATCACGCAACTCGGGCGTGCCGCGTTCAGGTTGCAACGCGACCAGCGCCTTGCCGCGGCGCAGGGCGGTGAAGTGGAACGCGCCATCTGCAAAGGCCGGATCATCCTCGGGCTTGCCCCAGACGATTTCGAGGTCTGCGCGCAGTTGTTCCGGCAATTCTGCTAGCGCAGTCAGATATTCGCCAAGCGACCACGTAATCCGCGCGTCCAACAACGTATCAGAAATCGGCTGGGCAGGAGCGGTGTCATACCCTTCGCCCAGCAGGTCAGACAGCATCGCCTCGGCCGAGGCCAAAGCATCAAGGCCTACCGCATGGGCCATCTGCCAATCCTTGCCGGGATAGGTGGACAGCACCAAGGCGGGCACCTGATCCCCTTTGGGCTTGTCGTTCAGGTTCAGCCAGCCGACGACACGGTCGATGATGGCCTCGATCCGTTCCGGTTCAGCCCGGTGGGCAAAACGTGAATACTCCAGATGCGGGTCACGCTTGCCCGGTTCCTTGAACGAAGCAATGCCTGCAGAAATTCGCCCGTCCACTTCAGGCAGGACAACGTGCATAGCCAAATCAGCGGGCGAAAGACCGCGTTCCGCCTCGGCCCAGGCTTTGCGGCGGGACGTAGCGAGAGCAACCTGAAACACCGGCACATTGGCGGCGTCCAGTGGAGAGGTGCCGGATGCGCCTTTGCCCGAAAACGCGGTGGCGTTGATGATGGCCGACGGTTCAAGGGAGGCGATGTTCTCGCGCAGCCAATCGGCGGCTGCAGGTGCTTTCAGCGAGGGAGCGAACATGCCTACAGCTTCGATGCCGCGTTCCCGCAATCGGCGGATCAGGGCTGCGACCGGGGCGGTGTCTGCAGATGTCAGATAAGCACGATAGAAAGTCACCAGAATACGCTTCGCGCCGCTCGAGAATGCTGTTTCGACCGGGACTACGCCACGATCCGGGCACCACGCGCCGCACTCTGGCAAGGTCTTAGCGCCCATCACCGGCCCGGCATAAAGCCCCGCCGCAAGCGCCATTTGAGCCAAGGCCGCTTGCGCCGCGACTTCGCCACCGGTGTCACACAGATGCGCAAGCCGCCGCAGGGTTGAGACGGGCAGGGTGGAGTAATCATCCAGCCGCGTATCCTCACGCCCATCGGCAGGTAGGACGGCCAGTGCGATCCCCTTGGATTGCGCCAGCGCCAGAACTTGCTGCAAGCCATAGGACCAGTAAGGCACGCCGCCGATCAAACGGATCAGAATGCCCTTGGCGCCCTCGAGCGTTTGCTCGACATAAGTGTCGACGGACAACGGGTGTTTCAGTGCTGTCAGGTTGGCCAGCCGCATTGTCGGCATTCGCCCTTCGGCCCCGCCACCGCGATGCCAGCCCGCCGCGAAAGCACCAAGGTCACTGTCCGAAAAGGACAGCACCACCAGATCCGCCGGACTTTGGCCCAGATCGGTCGGGGTCTCGGTTTCCTCGAGCCCGTGGCTTTCGCGGAAGACGACGTGCATGGCTTACTCGGCGGCCTCGGTCACGCCCACGAGGATATCGCGGATCGTGGCCTCTTTGATGTCGTCGTGTTCGGCGATGACCACCAGACGCGAACGGCGCTCTTCACCGGGTTCCCACGGGCGGTCATACTGGTGACGTACGCGGGCACCAACGGCCTGCACCAGCAGACGCATGGGTTTGCCCTGAACGGCGGCATAGCCTTTGACGCGCAGGATGTTCAGCTCATTGGCCAGACGTTCGATATTGGCGACCAGTTGGGCCGGGTCGGTCTGTTCAGGTAACTCGACGATGATGCTTTCGAAATCGTCGTGTTCGTGGTCGTGATGGCCATCGTGATGCGACGGACGGGCATCCATGTCATCCTCGGCGGCCGCTTCCAGCCCCAGCACGACGCGCACGTCTACGGCACCTTCGGCGACTTCGACCACTGGCAGCGGACGCGGAGCTTCGGCGGCGATGACTTCTTTGGCTTTCGCCACACCTTCGGCGCCCGCCAGATCGGGTTTTGTCAGCAGGATGATGTCGGCGCACGAGATCTGATCCTCGAACACCTCTGACAGGGGCGTTTCGTGGTCGATCGAGTCGTCAGCCAGGCGCTGGGCGTCCACGGCTTCGACACTCGGAGCGAAGCGCCCGGCGGCGACGGCCTCGGCATCGGCCAGAGCGATCACACCGTCAACGGTGATCTTAGAACGGATATCCGGCCAGTCGAACGCCTTCAGCAGCGGCTTCGGCAGCGCCAGACCAGAGGTTTCAATCAGAATGTGATCGGGGCGCGGCTCCAGCGCCATCAGTGCCTCGATGGTCGGAATGAAGTCATCGGCTACGGTGCAGCAGATGCAGCCATTGGCCAGTTCCATGATGTTTTCCGCCGGGCAATCCGGAATGGCGCAGGATTTCAGGATATCGCCATCGACGCCAACATCGCCAAATTCATTGACGACCACAGCCAGACGCTTGCCCTGCGGGTTCTGCATCAGGTGCTTGACCAGCGTGGTCTTGCCCGAGCCCAGAAAGCCGGTGATCACGGTGACGGGAAGTTTTTCAAGATTGCTCATTTCAGGGCTCCAATCGGGGGAATGCGGGCCGCACAGTTTTTGCGGAAATGTTCGGGGCGCTCACGCCATTTCACCAGACCGTCTTCAGCGGCCAGATATTTGGTGACGCCTTCGACGATGGTCTCGACATGGTCGGCCTCGTCGAGGTTTTCATAGACGAAGGTCCATCGGGACGGGCCACCACGCAAAACGATCGAACATCCCTGATCACAGTTCGACAGGCATTCCACCGGCTTCAGGTCCACGCCGTCAGGCAAACCCGCCTGTTCAAGCGCTGTGTGCAGCAAAGTGCCGGGTCGCTGAGCGTCATCTTCGATGGGCAACCCACGGCGGCATGTCGTGCAGACCAGCAATTCGACTGGTGCGGTCTCGGTCACGTCTCTCATCCCCCTAATCCTTTGTACGGGGGACGGGGTTTCATGCGGGCCACGTGTGCGACATGGACCCGACACCGGAACACCCCGCCCGGTTTCAACTTCGGGTGCTGGCAGGTCTCCCGGCTTGCGGATGTCAGAGCGTTTGCCCTGTCGGATGTCCCGCCTTCCCGGCCTATTGGGCCAGTGGCTTTGGGCACCCTCTCCGGTCACGGTCGCGGGGGCGGCTGTGCTTGGCGATGACATCGCTGGCACATTCCCTTTTCATCCATCCGAGGATGGACACCAACGCATGCGACATGCGGCACGGGCAGGGGGCTTGTCAAGCACGACTGAGGATTGAAAACCGGTTAAGTCAGAAAAGCGACCAGCCGAAGTCAGTCAGCGGCATCCGATGCGATCCGATCACGAAGCCAGGAGCAAAACAGCCCCGCAGCCGCGGATGATTGAGCGCTTCCGGGCTTGGCAATCAGGTAGTGCGGTTGTGCAAACGGAATCGCTGGACCGGCAATCGCAACAGGCGCGCCTTGGGCAATCGCGTTCTGTGCGAACCTTTGGGCAATATTAAGGAAGCGGGCAAAGGCGCGACAAAGACAAAGCACATCCCTCTACCACTGTCGCATTGTGCGTCGCGCCGTTTGTTCGCGGGAAAAGATTTGGCACGTGTGGCATTACTTTCAAACCGCTTCGACATTTAACCCCGGACATCAACGGCGACGGTTATGCTGTTCCAGAAGCCAGTAGGAACATGATACCCAAGTGTATACGCCCGAATTTGCGAAAGCAGCGCAGAAAGCTAAGTGTTTGAAAAAGAAGTGGAGGCGAGTACCAATTTCGAACTTGCGTAAAGGAATTAAATTTCTTGATAAATAACAATTGTTTAGTGAGATTTTATCGGTACGTGGGCTTGCGAATGTTGCGGGATTGTTGGTTGAAATTGTTCATTGGCTTAACGCCATCAAGGATGATGCTCGATTTTTGGTTCAAGTGGATTTTGGTGCAATGATCACAGCAACGCTGATTGCTTTCAGGCGCGTCGCAGCCTGAATGCGCCGTCACTCGACCTTCCGCCCGTCAAGATATGAGCCGGTGTTCGGATACCTTGAACGCTGCTTCAATAGCTGCACGATTTCGTCGGCAACAACTGCCATTTTGTCATTTGAAAGATTCTGATGCCGGTTTGCCAGAGTAGTCAGTAGTATACGTAATTCTTCATCCGGAATGGAGCTGTCTAGAGCCACCGACATAATGCTGGGGCTTACAACGCGTGCTAAAACAGTTGAGCGCCGTTAGACAATTGCTCCCGGATCGAACGTCGCGTTCTGGAGGTGTCAAAACCTGGTTCGTTCGTGAAGGTAAGTGTCGTGAGCGAACTTTTCCTCCGGTAGTCGTTTCTCTGCGATCTTCCGATGGAACCTTACAAGTCTAGCAACGTCTTTGACTACAGTGGTGGTCGTTTTCAGTACATCCAGCTTTTTGTCCGAACGGATGTATTCTCGAGCGTCCGCTTTGCACTTGAAACCTGCGAAAAGCAAAGCGTTTGAATCGAGTAGCAGTCGCACCGTGCGACTTTCCCCCATCGAAATGGTTATGCCAGGCTCCACCAAATGATGATGTAGAATAAAGTTCCTTAGACCCATGGCAAAACTATGCGCGCCGGAGTTCTTCCCGATTACCCTTCCAATTCCCCGGGTGTAAGATTCACTGTTTTCCAGCTTGGAGTATTTTCGGATACGTCTGCAAACATCTACGTATGAAGCATAAAGCGCAGAGAATGTTAAAAGATTGGATGTTGCCTTAGATTGTTCTCGAGCATACGCAGAGTTATCTGAGCGCTTGAACTCAAGAACGGTGTCCATCCCTGCCGTAGCCGCATTCAAACCAAGGCTTGCTTCCAGCATTGCGGCATGCACCCTTTCTAAGTTCTCCAGTGCGGTATGAACTTTATGGTAAGGGGAAAAGCGCAATGCGTAATTCCACGATTCCTCTTGCAGCTTTGAAGTGTATGCGGCGAAACCCTCTGGATGATCCGTGCTGCTTTCTGAAGTATATGATGCGACCGTCAGCGCTCGGTTTAACTCGGCGAACTGACCGTCTCCAAAGTCCCATCTCAGTAGGTCGACTTGAGAGAAACACTTCGCTAATTGAAACTCCTGTGTGGTAACACCCTTTGAGACGGATGCAAAAAGATCGTGTGGTTTAAAGCGATGCTTGGCAATGAAACTCGCAAAATCTTCTTTGGGCATTCGAAACCTAGCTAGTTTTGTTGATATCGCATCGAAGACTTTCCGACATGAACTATAAAATTGACTACTAGGGTGCCGCTCTCGGGCGTCTTCTGGTTCCAGCTTCAACCTATGCGGTTACTATCTAGGTATGATGAAGCTTGCAAATCTGTTCCGAAGACAACAACCCCAACCCAAAAACCCACTTTTGAGTTTTTTCGCACCGGCCAATAGAACACGGCGCGAATAAACCCACGTAACAATGCCATGGAAGGACCCGCGATTTTCTTCGGTGGACCAATGTATGAGTTCTTGGCTCGGTTTTGATGACTACGTGGGAGGGAAGGCGAACAAACACCGTCGGATTCTTCGCAATGAACGCAGCGGTGTTGTGCACTGTTTTCAAAGTGCGGGGAGCGGGGGAGGGGGATTCCTTAGAGCATTCTAGAAAAGTGTATTTCTGCGTTTTTTCACATTCTGCGCTATAGGGTATCCCCAAGTCTCCCCATAAATTTATAACTATATTTAAGTTATTGATACTAATAATAAATGCCCTGTTGTCACCTCCTCAAAACGGTCCCCGAATGGCTCCCCATGCTTCCCCGGCGCTCCCCGAGATTTTCTTAGATTCGCCGTCAGGCACCCTGCGACCTGGCCGAATAACCAGTCTCGACTCCCCGGTAGGGAATGGCGGGGAACTGATATAGGGGCGCGGGGAAAACTGTGGCGGAGTTGAGGCATAGGTTAAACGCAGTTGGGCAATCGTACACCTGATCTGGCGTTGACACTCGATATAAGGATAACCCCAGCGCCCTCATCCGAGTCAGTGAAAGGCCGGCCGAACTCTGTCATTGGTTCGATGCTCTCCGAGGTGACGGCAGACCTAATCGTCCAGGAATGCTGTTACTGTTGTTTTCAACGCATCCCAATCAGTGAATTCTCTCAAGCCATCTCGTGGATCAATCTTCTGGCCTAGCATGACAACGTGTTGGACGATCTCTCTTTCAAAATACCCGTAATTATCAGGCCGTACGGCACCAGCGACCAAGGCGGTCGCGTCTGGTTCGAATTTTGTCCGCATCAGCATTTCGGTAAGATAGTCCCGCGCGTCCTCCTGACCTTTCTGAAAAGCAGCTTTTAGACTGACGGAAAGCAAAAGTGATTTTCGCGAGGATAATGCGTCATGGTGCCTTTCTAAAAACTCCTCGAACGGCTTGGGGTGCCGGCGTTCATGGACGGGAGCCGCAAGGATAACGTGGTCTACATCTTCCAAAGACACTGGACCTGCCAGTTGGTCGATATCGATCAGCCTAGTTTCGTATCCTGCCCCTAACGTGACTTTGTTGATGAAGCGCGAAATCTTGGCGGTCTGACCTTCAATAGTTCCGTAGGCAATAAGTACTGTCATAATGACGCTCCCGCAAACCGGTCTAAACAGCGAACTTACTATGCCGAAACTCTTCGCCACGGCCTTTGATTTCAATCAAAAATGCCGGTCTCTCTAAGCAATCTGGGTAAAGGCGCGACGTCGAAATGACTGGCTCATACTGTTCTGGAAAGCACAAAAGCTATGGCAAGCCAAAATCCAGTGCGTATGGTCATTGCACCGACGGTTCGCCATTCAAATGGCGTGCCACTAAGAGCCACTAATATTAGAACAGCAAACACCAATAGTGTAGATAAGCCAATCAACCAGGCAATGCGTTGTACCCAGAATGTGGATTTGTAGATTGCGAATGCGCCAATCAAATAGACAAATCCAGCCAGAAAATTGAACCAAAGCACGAATGGAACTGCATCTCCGACTGCAGCTTTGGCAGCAGCACCCCCAAATAGAGCCGTTCCCCCTGAGAAAATGGTAAGGAGACCAAAGAGTGCAGCGGCTACTGCAACTGGGCGAACCCAAGACGGAGACGAGGGCATCGTTGTTTTCCTCTGGAATAAGATTGAATTTCGTGTCGTAAGCAATCCGCCGTCCTCACCAAACGAACTGTAACGCACGTCCATAATTGCAATTCTTCTCGCCATTACCCTTGATCTTTATCATTGGGCTTAAATTGATACCCATTGGAAAAAGCAGCGTCTGCGGAAGGTTTTTCGCAATAAATATGTGCTGTTGCCTCTTTGGGTTGACCCGTTTGCAATTCCAACGATTCTTAAAGTTGGTTCGGTTACCGTGAATCTTCTGGAAATGGACGGACGACTACGCTCGAATTTGCAGCGAAGAGTGTTGATTTGAGTCAATGCCAGTTGCCGCAAGTTCGCCCATAGTGACCCTTCACAAAGGAGGGAGTGCGACATGTTCAATAAAATCGTGGTTGGCTTGGATGGATCGGAGGCGTCAGAATCAGCACTACGCGTTGCCTGTGATATCTCAAGCAAATATGGCTCTCAAATTCACCTTGTCCATACACCTCAGCCGCAAACCGTGGCTTTCGCAATGGGCGCGGTTGCTGGCTATCACGCCGTCACGACAATGCCTTCAGACGAAGAGGTTCAGCAGGCTGCAGACAAGATCATTTCCGCGGGTAAAGAGATTGCCAAAGAATACAATCAGACGGTTTCGCAAACACATACCCAACGCGGTGATCCGGTCGACGAGATCATCGCATGCGCCAAGCAATGCACAGCAGACCTGATTGTGACGGGCCGCCGCGGATTGGGAAGCATTGGTAGCCTGATTCAAGGGAGCACCTCTCAAGGCATCAGTCGGAATGCCACTTGTGCGGTTTTGACCGTTGCCTAAATATCAAACTTGGTCCCAATCGGCACAAAAACGATGACGATCAATAAGCTTTGCATTGAAGCCTCGTGACAGAACTAAGGTTCGATGGCTACTCCGTGACGCTGAACTCCCGACCGTGAAAATGGAGTCAGATATCCACTGCTTCATGACGGTGGCAGAAAACGGAGGCTGAAACAGAGGTCATGGGTGCCTGTGGCGATGACCGGAGACCAAACTGTGTTAGGCGAAACTACCCGAACTGTGGTGGAACAGATGAACTTCCCCTTTTATTTGTGCATTGGTTCGAGGTCAGAAGATAGGCTGTAAATTTCCTGCTACGTAGATCCGTGTAAACTTTGGAGCCCGACATGAACACCCCGTCCCAGTTCGACGCTCATAAACCCTCTGAAATTGCGACGTTAGTTGAGACTGCCGGGGTCACAAAGGCAAAGTTGCCAATGGCACCCATGTTCGTTCTTGCGATGCTGGCCGGGGCATTCATAGGGTTTGGCGCAGCGGCTTATACGATGGCGGTTACTGGGGCAGACAGCGCTGCGGGGCCGATCCGCGTTCTGGGTGGCGCGGTGTTTTCCCTGGGCCTTATCCTGGTGATCGCAGGTGGTGCAGAATTGTTCACCGGAAATGTTTTGATGGTGATCGCAGCGGTCGACCGCAAGATACCGCTGCGACTGCTGTTTCGAAGCTGGGGCATCGTCTATGCCGGAAACTTCGCGGGCGCCCTCGGGCTTGCATTGGCCTTCTCTCTGACCGGCCTGCTCGAGGGGCCGATGGGCAATACCGCCGTGGTGATAGCCGATGCCAAAGCGGGGTTGGAACCGATGGAGGCCTTCGCCCGTGGCGCACTGTGCAACGGGTTGGTATGCCTTGCTGTTTGGCTGTCCTTTGCCGCCCGCAGCGTCGCCGGCAAGGTTCTGGCCGTTTTGTGGCCCGTCACTGCTTTTGTGTTGCTGGGGCTCGAGCATTCGATTGCGAACATGTTTTTCTTTCCGCAGGGTTGGGCGGCGGGGGCAACTGTGCCGGTTTTCTCAGTGGCGACCAATCTATTGTGGGTTACTCTGGGCAACATTGTCGGCGGGGCGGGAGGAGTCGCCTTGGCCTACTGGTTTGCTTACCTTGGCGCTACTAAAGGGTAAGACCCACTTCTTCGATCACTGCGCCCGCCAGAACAAAACGATCGGTTTCAGTTGGTTTTCAAGGCGTTGTCTAATTGTGCAGCCCAGAACAAGCTTTTCCTGCACTCAATAGTCTAGATGCCAGGAGCATGGTTGTCTTCGTGGTCGATATCGGTTGTCGCATGATAATGCAACACAAGGGGAAGCGGCACAGGCTTGCCTAAGTCCGCTGACCGGGATGCGAGTCGGTTGATCAGTCAGATATGAGAGTTGGATGCGGAGGTGACTCACCGACCACGAGGCAAGGAGATGGCGCATTGGCTGATGACGGTGCCGGGAATTGGGCCGTTCTTTACCACTGCACTAATTGCCCTCTCGTTCCCGAACTGGATTCTTCGCCAACATCTAAATTCATTGATCCTCGTCAAGATTGGAAAAGGCAAGATGTGATACAGTTGATGCCTAAAATGAGGGCTGTCATGGAAGAATTAGTCGATATTGGAAGAACATTTGTTCAGGCGATGCGTGATCGCAGGGGCCTTACAAATGTTGATGAAATGTATGCCGAGAACGCTCAATCCATAGAAGCGGTTGTGCCTCCGGTTCGACAGTTTCGCATCACCAAAGGCCGTGATGCTATCAAAGGGAAAAGAGAGGATTGGCTGGCAACTCATGAAATCATCGAATTCGACGTCGATGGCCCCTATGTTCATCCCCCAAACCGCTTCAGTGTGCGATATAAGGCTGACGTAAAGCAGAAGGAAACTGGACAACGTATCGCCTTGAGCGAGATTGCAGTTTATTCGGTAGCAGAAAGAAAGATTGTACTGGAAGAGTTCTTCATGTTGCCGAAGTAGGAGCGGCAACCCGCAATACTGACGCAGTGTTGGTTTCATCCGCACGCTGGAAGCGTGACTTGTAAGTGCTTTGACTCCATGGATGGACAATTGGGCATTTGTCTCGACCGCGTGATGCTTGCCCATGCGCAACAATTCCGTCAGTTCGGCGCAACCGAAATCGAAAGTCACGCCGTGAAATCCGCATTGAGCCATAGATTCGGGTTAACAATCAGACTGCTGCGCCGGTTTTCTACCCAAGTTTAGCTTGAACAACCCTCTAAAGGGCTCTGTTTGATCCAAAACAAAGCATTTTGCGGGGTTTGAGATAGCGTCACCTAGTAGCTCTAACCGCGGTACGCCAGATCATGAAAAAGAATGTGCGCGCAATACTGATCATCGTAATGCTCCTCCTGGCAGGTGCGGCGTTGTACATATTCGTTTCAGAAGACAGCAGCGAATTGCCAGTTGGATTTGTACAGGGCAATGGACGGATAGAGGCCGAACAAGTGGAAATTGCCCCCACCTTCGCAGGGCGGGTTGCAAAGGTTTTGGCGGCAGAAGGCAACTTGGTTGTTGTGGGTGAACTGTTGGTCGAGATGGACACTGATGAACTGTCTGCAGCGCTTGATCGCGCCAAAGCCGAAGTAGCATTGGCGCGTCAAGCCAAGGCCGAAGCCGAGGCTGTTGTTGTCCAACGAGAAAGCCAACGGCGTCGCGCGGCGCAGGAACTGGAACGGGCAAGGGCACTGTTGGCCGGTCAAAACATTTCGATGACAGTCTTTGAAGATCGCGAAACCGCATTTCAGGTTGCCGACGCCGTTCTGGGTGCCGCCAAGGCCCGGGTTGCAACCTCGGACAGCCAGATCGCGGCTGCCGAAGCCGAAGTGCGCCGGATCACTGCTCAGATCGAGGATGCTTCGCTTGTTGCCCCTATGCCAGGGCGCATTCTTTACAGACTGGCTGAGCCCGGTGAAGTTGTTGGCGCGGGTGAGCCGATTCTTACGCTTCTCAGTTTAGAAAACGTCTATATGGACGTGTACCTGCCCGCACGCGAAGCGGGGTTGATGCCCATCGGGGCTGAGGCGCGCATCGTACTTGATGCCTTGCCGGATTTTGCCGTTCCTGCAACCGTCACTTTTGTATCCCCCGAAGCCCAGTTCACTCCGAAGCAGGTAGAGACATTGAGCGAGCGTGAACAGTTGGTCTTTCGCGTTCGGGTTCGCATTCCTGAGGATCTGATCACAGAACGGATCGAACATGTGAAAACCGGCCTTCGCGGTATCACTGTGATCAGGCTTTCTTCTGACAGTGTATGGCCGGAATATCTGGAAAGGCGGATTCCACCCGAACTGTTCGAATGAATTCCCAGGCGGGCCCATCTGGTTTCTGCATCAGCGGTGTCACGCATAAGTATCGCCAGCGCATTGCACTGGATAACCTGTCGCTTGATCTGCCGATTGGTCAGCTTATTGGACTGATCGGGCCTGACGGGGTTGGCAAATCAACGCTTTTGGGTTTGATCACCGGCGCGAAGAAGCTTCAATCCGGCACAATCAATGTTCTCGGAGGCCCAATCGACGACCGCGCCCATCGTCACCATATCTGCCCTGCGATCGCATTTATGCCGCAGGGATTGGGCCGTAATCTCTATGCAGAATTGTCGGTGCGCGAAAACCTTGAGTTCTTTTCGCGTCTCTTCGGACAAGGGCAGCAGGAGCGTGACATCCGGATCGCAGCATTGCTTTCGGCAACCGGGCTTGCGCCTTTCTCTGATCGGCTGATGGGAAAACTCTCGGGCGGCATGAAGCAAAAGCTCGGGCTGTGTTGTGCACTGATCCATGATCCTAAGCTTTTGGTTCTGGATGAGCCGACCACCGGCATCGACCCACTGTCGCGGCGTCAGTTCTGGGCGCTGATCGACGCGGTCCGAGAGGCTTCACCCGACCTCTCCATACTGGTTTCGACAGCTTATATGGAAGAAGCCGAACAATTCGACTTTATCGTCGCGATGGATGCCGGGCGCGTACTCTTCCATGGTTCTCCGGCAGAATTGAAGGGGGAAGCCAGCGATCTTGAAACGTCCTACCGGCGGTTGCAGGCGCACGGAGATCCCCTGATCGCACCAAGGAAAGCGCCCACACATCACCGTGAGGCAGACCCAGTGATCACGGCACGCGGATTGACGCGGCGCTTTGGCGATTTCACGGCAGTCAATAACGTCGAATTCTCGATCAACCGTGGTGAGATTTTCGGCTTCCTCGGGTCGAACGGCTGCGGCAAGTCGACCACCATGAAAATGCTGACAGGTCTTCTGCCCGCAAGTGACGGTGAGGCGCTACTGTTCGGAAGACCGGTTGATGCACGCGACCTGAGGATGCGTCGCGAGATTGGCTATATGAGTCAGGCATTCTCGCTTTATGGCGAGTTGACCGTTCGGCAGAACCTTCAGCTTCACGCCCGCATCTTTGCGATCACGGACCGCGATAGGCGTATCGACGAACTGGCGGAACGCTTCGGCCTGATTGCACATATGGACACGCTGGCCACGGCGCTGCCACTTGGCATCAAGCAACGTCTTTCCCTGGCGGTCGCTGTGATCCACCGACCTCGCGTACTGATCCTGGATGAACCAACTTCGGGGGTGGACCCTGAGGCGCGCGACTCGTTTTGGGCGTTGCTGATTGAGCTTTCGAGACATGAAGAAGTGACGATTTTCGTCTCGACCCATTTCATGGCCGAAGCAGAGCGCTGTGATCGGGTGTCGTTCATGCACGCGGGCCGTGTTCTGGCTGAGGGAACACCGGATGAGTTGATCGCCGGGGCACAGGTAGACAGTCTGGAAGAAGCATTTGTCACGGTATTGAAGGCAGCTGACCCTCCGGCACCGGTGAAAGCTCCTGAGGCATCGGTTCATGCCCTTGATGACAGCGCTGGCGGGGGTATCAGGCGCGCACTGGCATATACGAGGCGTGAAACCATCGAGATTTTGCGCGACCGCGTGCGTTTGGCGTTTGCGTTCCTGGGCTCGGTGATCCTGATGCTGGTCTTTTGCTATGGGATTACGCTGGACATCGAAGAACTGGATTTCGCGGTACTGGATTTGTCACAGGGCCCAGAAAGCCGCGCCTACATTGCAGAGATTTCAGGATCGCGCTACTTCAACCCAACGCAGCCACTGACGAGTATCGGTGAGGGCCATGAACGGCTGGCCCGAGGAGATGCCTCGCTGGTTGTCGAACTCCCACCTGATTTCGGGCGCAAGATCCGCTCTGGCGAAGCAACGGACGTGCTTGCAATTGTGGACGGCGCAATTCCATTCAAGGGCGAGACCGTGGAAGGTTATGTGGCGGGGCTCCACAATACCTTTTTGGCGGCAATGGCCCGCCAAAAAGGTGTGCATCCGGTCGAGATCGCCCGTATCGAACCACGCTTCAGGTACAATCAGAGTTTCGAGAGTATTGCCGCAATGGCCCCGGCCATGCCAGCGATCCTTTTGATAATGTTACCGGCAGTTCTGATGGCGGTCAGCGTCGCGCGTGAGAAAGAGTTGGGAACCATCACCAATTTCTATGCGACGCCAACGACGCGTCTTGAGTTTCTGATTGGCAAACAAATCCCCTATATCGCAATCGCGTTCGCCAATTTCCTGCTCTTGGCCGGAATGACGGTCCTTGTTTTTGATGTACCGCTCAAAGGCAACCCGGTTCCCCTGGCGATTGGCGCGTTGCTGTATGTCTGGGCGACCACATCTTATGGGCTGCTCATTGCGACCATGACCTCGAGCCAGGTGGCCGCTACCTTCGCTACCGCCATCGCCTCGGTCGTACCGACCATTCAGTTCTCGGGCCTGCTGCAGCCGGTTTCAACGCTTGAAGGCGGTGCGCAGACAATCGGATCGCTCTGGCCGTCATCCTATTTCCTGCACCTGAATGTCGGTGCCTTCACCAAAGGGCTGGGCTGGAGTGCGCTTGCCCCCGATCTTCTCGCCCTGGCCTGTTTCGGGCCGGTGCTGACGTTGATCGCGGCCCTTTTGCTTCGAGCGCAGGAGAAGTGAATGCAACGGTTGTCCTGCATCTTCTGGCTTGGCTTGAAAGAAATGATGAGCCTTCGACGTGACTGGGTGATGATGGCGCTGCTGGTCTGGTCATTCACCCTGGCACCCGTGATGGAGGCGACGGGGGTTTCGAACTCGGTCAACAATGCCTCCATTGCATTTGCCGATGAGGATGGCTCGCCCCTTTCACGGTCTCTTGCCACGGCGTTCTTCCCTCCGGAGTTTCAACCCGTTGTCCAGATTGCACCGGGTACCGGAGCCGAAAAGATGGATGCCGGGTATTTCCTGTTTGTGGTTGCGGTGCCACCAGGGTTCGAGAAAGATGTTCGCGCCGGGCGCACGCCGGAAATTCAGGTTCTGATTGATGCGACGGCGATGGAACAGGCCGGGATTGGCGCAAACTATATCATCAATATCCTCAGCGCCGAGATCCGTCGCTTTGCCATTGGTGCGGACCTGGCTGAGTCATTGCCCGTCGATATCATCATGCGCAGTGCGTTCAATCCCAACCGTGATACTGTTCGTTTTGCCGGCATCGTGGCTCTCATCGGCCAGATCATGTGGCTGACCACGATCCTTACCGGTGCCGCAATGATCCGCGAGCGTGAACATGGAACAATCGAACACCTGCTTGCGATGCCGCTTACACCGTTTGACATTGCGATGGCCAAGATTTGGGCAAACGCTGCTGTGGTTCTGGTTGCCGCAGCCTTGTCCTTGACCTTTGTAATGCAGGGTGCCCTGGGGATCAGCATCGCCGGTTCAAAAGGGTTGTTTCTTTTTGGCACCGCCCTGTTTCTTTTCACGGCGACCGCACTTGGGGTATTTCTTGCAACGATTGCACGCTCAATGGCGCAATTTGCACTTTTGGTAATGCTGACAGTCCTTCCGATGCTGATGCTGTCAGGGGGAGAGACACCGATCGAGGGTCAGCCCGACTGGCTTCAGATCGGAACATCGGTCCTCCCGTCCCGCCATTACATGTCCGCCAGCCAATCCATTATCTTCAAGGGTGTGGGGATTGAGACGGTCTGGCCAGAGCTCTTATGGATGGCGTTACTCGGCGCAATCCTTCTGGCGTCAAGCCTGATGCTTTTCAGACGCTCGGTGGCGCAATAGAGTTAGATCATTTTGCCCCTTGGCCTGGACGTATGACTGGTAATACGCCTTGTTTCATTTCAGAATGCCGATACGGTCGGGATGTCTCTTGACGCGATACCGAGGACACTTGGTTGCGCAAGATCAAGGCAACTAGATGCATCTTTTGCCATAATGCAGCCTCCCCCCAATCGCACCAAAGGAGGAGGATCAGAAAATGCTTGAAGACAAAAAACCACAACTGTTTGCTGGAACACATCCGCTCTCTGATAATTTTCGACGCGAAATGGAATCCATGATGTCGCGCTTTTTCGGGGGCGCAGCGCCATTCCTGCCGCTGGAAACAGCCGCGCAACGCACGGGATTCCCGTCGTTGGACATGACGGGTGCGATTTCGCCGGCGATTGACATCCACGAAACGGATACAGCGATCGTTCTCACGGCTGAATTGCCGGGTCTCGAAGAAGACGACGTCGAAGTCGAAATCAAAGGCCGCAGATTGACCCTGCGAGGCCAGAAGAAGGTCACACATGATGACACGGGCGATCTGCGCGTTAGCGAGAGAAGCTTTGGCAGTTTCACCCGGACAATGACGCTGCCTGATGCAGTCGATCTCGAGGAGATTTCCGCTGCGTTCGACAAAGGTGTCCTGCACGTCACGATGCCGAAAACCGAACCTCAGGATCCCAGCCGGAAGATTAAGGTCTCATCGAAATAGGCGCAATGGAGGCGCACGCGCAACCATCATGGTCCGGGCAGCATGCGCGGACCCTTGGTGTTCTTAAAACGAGCACATTATTGCCCACCATAGCGGTTTCACTGCTGGGCATGATAATGTGCCAATAGCGCTAGAGAACTGAGATGGACGATGCGGACGCCTGACAAAAGCGATGTGGAAAGTGAAACTGGCGATGTCCGTGCATTTCTGGAGAGCTTGACGGGGCCGTCCCGCGGAACCGTTACCTGGCTTGTCGGCAACGCTTTGGCTGCTTCGGTGGGTCCTGATCGTATCCTGAAGTTCAGGCGGAAAGAGGATTTGCCCCCGCATGACGAAGACGTGGCGACCATTCAGTGGTCGCAAGGCGGTTTCACGCTAAACGCGTTGCCCGGCCGGGAAATCTGGGTCAACGGTCAAAAAACCGCTTCAACAATTCTTGGGCATGGCGACATGATTGAATTCGGTGAAGAGGGCCCCATGTCGCGCTACAGGGTGTGTGACCACTCATTCCCTGCACATCACACGGTCGAAGACATAATAAGTGACGCTTATGTGTATACGCGCTCCAGCCGACGACCCTTGGCCAGAAAAATGTCCGGTGCGCTGCGCGAAGGCGGGCGTCGGCTGGCCTCACAAACCACGGTTTTGTTCAGGGTTACCGTTATTGGTGTACTTCTTCTAATCTTTGCCTTTGGCTATTTGCTTTTTCAGAACGACCGGAAGCTGGCGGACAGCCTTAAACAGGAATCTCTCAAGATCGAGGCGGTTGCCGTGATGCTCGCACAGACACGAGAAGATGCATTGACGGCGGATGATCTGGTCGCGCTCAGAGAGGCGTTTGACAACCAGGTAATTTCCACCGAGCAGCGCCTTGGGACATTGGAAGACCGTGCAGGTGCGTCCAGGCGGGTAGTCACGGCCTCGACGAGATCCATTGCCTTTATCCAAGGGGCCTACGGATTGCGACAAACCGAAAGCGGTAAATTGCTGCGGCATGTGCTTGGCCCGGACGGGGAGAAACTAAAAACTCCATTCGGGAAACCATGGATTGAACCGGATGCAACAGGCGCGCCGGCAGAGTTTCAGTTCTCCGGAACCGGGTTTCTGCTGCATGACACCTCTCTTTTGGTGACCAACCGTCATGTCGCCTTGCCCTGGACGACCGGGGATCGGGCGCAGGCCCTGAAGGCCGCAGGGCTTGAGGCCGAGATACTTAGTCTGCTGGCTTATCTGCCAGAGCAATCCAAGCCAATGGAAGCGGTATTGCTTAGGGCAAGCAAAACGGCCGATCTGGCGCTTCTGTCTGTTGATGCGAGCCGGGTTCAAGGACTTGGGCTTTCGCTGGCACCTGACCCGCCGCGGGCAGGTGAAGAAGTCTTCCTGCTTGGATTTCCGACTGGCCTTAAGGCCTTGATTGTGCAGGCCGGTCCGGATTTTCTGAAAACGCTTGAGAGCGATGGCACCGTCGATTTCTGGTCGATTGCCAAAAACCTTTCAGAGCAGAACAAGATCAGGCCTCTGGCCAGCCGGGGGATCGTCGCCCAGACGAGCCCCGGTGCGGTCGTTTATGATGCGGAAACCACAACCGGCGGAAGCGGCGGACCTGCCCTGAACCGAAACGGCGAGGTGGTTGCTATCAATGCCGCGATCTTACCGGAATTTGGCGGCTCGAATATTGGCGTTCCGGTGTCACACCTCAAGATACTTCTCGATGAAAGCGATTGATCCGCATATTCAATCGCGCGTCTGATAAGGCGAGTTTTGCACAAGAAAAACCACAGCCAGTGGGATGATGACAGAGATCAAGCCCACGGTAATCAGCAAGTTCCCTAAGTGGCTATAGTCAGCGACGGAGGCAACGGTACCCGTTCTGGGATCGGTAACCGCGCGGGTAACGGTAAAGATCTGATTCAGGTATTTTGTACCGAGACTGCTTGCTGACAATGCCATGTTGGTGAACGACGCCATGACCGCAAAAAAGGTAGCCTTCAGATGTGTTGGGGCGTTGCGCGCGATCCAAGCCAACATTGGGACCATCGCGATCTGACCCAGCGGTGACTCAACGGCTGTGTCAAGAATGGCGATAAACCTTGCATCCACGACCCCACCTGTGCGCGCGGCCGTCCATTCATGCACCCCGTAGTACAAGGCAAGGTTTGGCAGGGACAGCACTCCGGCGGCAATCGTGAGTAACACTACAACCTGCGCAATCGAACGACTTGCCATAAACGGCCTGAGGATAATCAGGCCAAGCAGAGCAAGTAGTGAGGTCAGAAGCGCTAGAATGGCCAGGAACTGTTCGTCAAACCCAAGCTCGTCGATCTCGAACCAGGTCAGGCCCGGTCCTGGCAAGGGAACTGCTCGAAAAACGAAAATGATAGTTGCTGTCCCGATCAGAACTTTGGCCTGTTTCCACTCCAGCTCTCTCAGCAAACGCGACATGAGGTAGAGAATGACCGTGAGCGACACCGCAAAAACGGTCTCTTGCGCGAAGGCAAAATTTGCGGTTCCCAACACTATGCTGAGAACAACAAACGCAAGTCCGCCCAGCAGTATCGGCCACCTTACTTCGGTGGTTTGATCTGGTCTGTGCAGAAGGTGTCCTCGACGAACGAGGCGACGCTGTATCAGAGCGTGAAGAACCACTCCACTGACAGACAACAGTGGGATAGCCAGGGCAATGAGATAGACCCGACCGTAGAGAACCAAACGATCGGCTTGCTCCAGATTTTCCGCCCCCGAAAAAATCCAGATGTTAACCGCGGCGACCCCTGCAAACCCGGATATGATCGCAATCCTGCCGAGGGTCTGCATGGTGGTGTGCCGGGCACGAACTTCGTCCTGAATAAACGCGCGTCCGTCTCGGTCCGATTGCGGCACTGCTTCGACTGTCATGGCGTCAGCAACGACATCCTGAATGGCATAACCTGAAGGAGCCAACATCAAGGCAACGACGTACCAATTCTCAAGTGGCATAATGCCGGCCATTTGGTCAGGCGCAGCCACAAGCCTGTACATGATGAGCAATGACGTCGTGATAAGGGATGCGCCAACGACAATCAGCAGGGATTTCCAGCGCCAGAACAGATCAACAAGATGACCCAGCGGCATTTTTAGAATCCACGGCAACCCGGCCCAGAATGCCAATCCCGCAACAGAGGCGGCGGATAGATTCAGATAGTCTTTAAGAAAAAACGCACCGACGACGGATGTTAGTCCCGAAACCCCGGCCGCAAAGTAAACCATCAATGGTGGCAAGTAAGACCATTGCAATTGTGCGACCAGATCAACGAAAGTCCGGTGCCACCAGCCTGAAATCCGCCTTCCAATTGTTGATCGGTCAGTGTTCATGCGTCAGTCGGACCCCGTTCTGATGACCCTGTGCTGTCGGTTTTCCTCTCAGAGAAATCCGGCACCAAAAAGCAGAGCGCTGGTCAGCACCCCAAGGATTGGCACAACAAGAGGTACGCGGAAATGTTCCCGAGTTGACCCTGGCCGGGACTTCAGCAATATCAGCGAGATGTTGACCAAAACAAACACTCCCAAAACGATCTGGGATGTGCGTTCCGCTAGTATGCCGATTGGCAGAGTTTGCGTCAGCAGAAGGATTATCGCAACTACCAACAGGGTTGCGACGACCGGTGTTTGGGTAACCTGCGGGACAGTCGCCAGTATTTTCGGAAGATGATCCCGGTCGGCAAGACCATAGATCACCCGCGACGCCATAATCATCTGGATCAAGACGCCATTGACTGTTGCAACAACCGCGACTGCGGCGAACCCTTGTTTGATTACTTCGGGTGCGTCGAAGAAAACCAGCGTGAGTGGGGCGGCCGAGGTCGACAAGGTATCGATAGGAACAACGAGCAGGACCGTGATCGAGGTCGCTAGATACAAACCCGTCGCCAGAACGAGCGTCAAAAGGATAGCCTTTGGAATTGTGTGGGTTGGGTCTTTTACCTCTTCCGCGACGTTTGCCATGTCCTCAAAGCCGACAAAGGCAAAAAAAGCCAGCAGAGATGCCGCCATAATACCGCGCCAGGTACTGAGCTCGAGCCCCGGAATCATCTCACTAATTTCATGGCCTTGCGGTTCCTGCACAGACATGCCCCAGCCAATCACAAAAAGAAGCCCCGCGATCTCGATGACCGTGATCACGGCTGCCACAAATACCGATTGTGTAATGCCCCAGAGTGCAATCAGCCCCATTACCGACACAACGCAGATCGTAAGCAATGCGGTGCCAAGCCCCGTCAGGGTGTGAAGGTATGAGGCCGCCCCAATCGCAACAGCGGAGGCTGAAATAATCCCAGACGCAGCAACGGCAAGACCGATTAGAACCGCCATCCAGCCCCTTTGAAATCCCGCTTCAACGTATGCCGCTTCACCCGCGCTTACGGGATAGCGTGTCGCGAGTTCGGCGTACGACAAAGCCGTCAGCGAAACGACGAGCGCTGCAACAAGAAACGAAACTGCAGCATAAGGGCCCGCGGCCTCGGCGGTTGCGCCGACGAGCACATAAATTCCCGCACCGACGGTAACACCGAGCCCATATAATGTAAGCAACGGGGTGGTGAGAGAACGTCGGAGTTTAGGGGACGGTGGATCAACTGTATGCATTCACCTCACTCCTTGATGGGCAATTGCCGGGTTACCGAAGCTGTGCCGCAAACAAGCACCCCGATGATAAACCAAGGGCTCATCACCGCTCATGCCGAGCTCCTTCTGAAACATTCATACTTTGATATGTAATTCTTTATTTGGCATTGATCTATATCATTAGGCGCTAAGACTGATCAGAGAGGCGGATCCGAATGCTGCGACCGTCGTTTCGTGATGGTTTTTCCCAGCTGGTACTCAAAGGTTGAATATGAGCGAGATCAATGAAGCATTCATTCGATATCGCGTATTTTCAACTCGAAATGCTGATCTCGGAGGAGGAACAGATGCTAGTTTGTCGCGGACTTCTTTTGTCAATATTTGCTGCAAGTGCTGCACTGGCGCAGGATATTGACCTTCAAAACGGGCACAATCTCTACAGAACCTATTGCTGGCAATGCCATGGTTTCGAGGCCACTGGAGATGGTCCAATGGCGGAGATGCTGGCAATAAGGACGCCTGATCTGACCAGGCTTGCGGCCCAAAACGACGGTGTTTTTCCGATTGAGGAGGTGGCGCGTCAAATTGATGGTCGCGCACCATTGCTCGCGCATGGCGGAGAAATGCCCATTTTTGGACCAGCTTTGGATTCGGACCAAAAAGTTGCGCTGACCATGCCTGACGGCCAGCCAATGTTCGCAGGTGTGCCGTTGGCAAATGTGATTTATTATCTTGAGTCCATACAAATCGAGTAGGTTGGTACAAATGCTGCCATTAGATTGTAGAGGACCACTGCCCACGTTTGTTGACGCCGGTTGATCTACATTAAGGTTATTTTCTACGGGATTTGGTAACATTCAGCATTGGGAAGATGAGGAGGAATCTCCGATGCCTGAAGAGAAGCCAAAATCAAGTTACTCCAACCCACTTGTTGATGTTTTCAAGCAGATGCAGCCGACTACTACGGCCAATCCGTTTTTAGGCGCACAGCTTGAGCAATTTTGGGACACGCAGGAGAAATCACTGAAAGAGGCAGAGGCCTTTGCTCAACATTGGTTTGAGAGGCGCCACGAGGCTGTTCGAACCGCGCTAGAAGCTGCGCGCTCGGCGTCTGCTGCAGACCCGACTGATCCGGCGAAAGCACTGCAATCCATAGCAGAGTGGCAAAAGCATTCAGCCGAACGCCTCGTGGCTGACGCTCAGGAATGGTTCGAAACAGTTGCCCGATGTGCAGCATTTGCAGCGGAAACCGAAGCCGAAGCTGTAGAAAAGACAATAGATGATGTCGCAAGTACAGCAAAGAAAGCGGGTAAGTCTTCGAAATCAGAACCGGTTTAGTGTGCCGCATCACTGCGGAGGCCGGAAAGATCGTAGCTGGAGCAATGGAAGGTAGCTAATATGTATAAAAACATTCTGGTACCAGTCGCGCTGGACAAAGATCATGATACACAGGCCTCATTTGAAGCTGCTCGTTTGCTGGCGAATGCAAATGCGGAATTCACAGTGCTCCATGTGCAGGAACCGATCCCTGCATATGTGGCATCCCAGATACCCGAGGAAGTTATGGCAAACACGCGAAAAGAGCTTCAGGAAGGCTTACATCGGAACGCTGCAGAGCTACCGGGCGCGAAACCGCGGCTTATCTCGGGGAGCGCTGGCCGAGCGATCGTTGATTTCGCAAATGAAAACAAAATCGATTGCATAGTGCTGGCCTCACACAAGCCGGGAATCGAGAACATATTTATTGGGTCGACTGCGAACCGGGTCGTTCACCACGCTAATTGTTCTGTCCATGTGGTCCGCTGAACCGGTTTCTGGTAAGCGCCGCACGTCGATTTAGCGTCGTGGATGAGTCGACTTTCCAGATCCCAGTTATTTTACGATCATCACACGCTGCATGAACATGTGGAAATGGAAGGCGTTGATAAGCTCAATGAGTGGGTCCGACTGAATGGATTGCGAAAGTTGAATTCAGGGGAATGGCAAAGCCATGAGCAAATACTTACTATTTCGGTATGTAGGTCCAAACGCCGATCTTTCCGCGTCTTCCTCTCAAATCTTGCACTCCGGCGGGAACCAATCTTTTGATTAAAGATTGCCCGATCTTGTCCGTCGGATCTATTGCCTCGATCAATAAATCGCTAACCACCAAAGAGGCTTTTAGTTTCCGGGACAGCTGCTCAAGCCTGCTTGCGACGTTCACGGTATCGCCGATGACACTGTATTCAAGACGGCGTTGGTTTCCGATGTCACCTGAGATAACGGGACCGAAGTGGATGCCAATCCCAATGCGTACCGGAGGAAGCCTTTCGGCACTCCTGTCACGGTTCCAGATGCTCAATGCCTCAAACATGTCAAAGGCGCATTGAAGTGCCTTTCTGGCGTCGTTCTCACTGGCCTCTGGTGTCCCGAAGGTCGCCATCAGCCCGTCGCCCAGATATTTGTCCAGTGTGCCTCCGTTCTCGAAAACTGCCTTGCCCAACCTGTCATGATACCCGCGTAAGAAATCAACGACATCGCTAGGGGCGTCGTTCTCGCACATGGAGGTAAACCCGATGATGTCAACAAACATGACAGCGACGTCTTGTTCACGCGCATCGCCAAAGCTGTCCTCGGCACTACTGAGACGGTCCACAACGTTTGGCGAAAAGTAGCGTGCAAGATTGGAGCGTGACCGCTCCGTACGAATTCGACTTTCTACAAGCCGCCGAGAGCGACGTACCAAGGCGGCGAGGCCAGCAGTAACAAGCAAGCAAACGATGATCTCTTGAGCCCAAAATCCCAGAAAGATGAAATTCGGATCAGAGCGCGCCATCAAAAAGTCCTCCACAGTGCGCTCACTAAGATCGAGGTTGGTATAGGCGCCAGGTTGGCTCACAAACCAAACCAGCATTCCTGTGCGCGCTGTAACGATGCAAAAACCGCACCAGAGAACCAGGCTTGGGCGAAAGCTGAATGCTGCCTGCATCAGGAAGAGATAGAAATAGGTGAACTGGCTTCCATTCATCAGGATCGCAGGTGGTAAATTGTATTCAGCGAAAGGGTTTGGAGTGCTGGAGATGAAAGCCAGCAAAGCACAGTCGATGGCAACGAAGACATAGTTCATTACACTGGCATTCGCGCTATGCTTGGCTGAAAAGTACTGCAAGATTCCAAGCACCGCGAATACTGCAACCTGAGAAATATCGTAGAGAAAGCTGGCACCGCGGCTTTGTGTGTCTATCGCAACCCAGATCAAAACAATACAAAGTGCTGTGGTTCGAACCTTCGCGGCCAGCAAAAGACCCTGCTGCTCTGCCTCGGCAAATCTGTCTTCGTTGCGACGCGTCAGCCGTCCTTGCGCGCGCTCTACAGCTGTACGATCAGCCGTTACGGGTTTCTGAAGATGCGTCACACCGCTTCCCTCCGATATCGAACAGCATAGCGGTCGTCGTCACGGACTAGAAGCGGAGTACATCTGGCTGCGGTTTGAGAACAGGACATTCGCCGCAGTGCGATATCTGGGTAGTTTGGGCTGAGGCTGTGTGAAAACTCCGGCCCACCAACTCTCTTGTCGAGCTCGTTTTCAGCGCCTGTGTAAATTGCTCTCTCAGAAGCGCGGAAGAACGCACATAAAGGGTATTTTCGACATATTTCGCCAACCGGTCAGAGTTTTCACACAGCCTCGGCTCATCGCAGACCTCGGAGCAAGTGCGGCAAGCACCCCGCCTCACATAATACTACCACCGAGGACGGCCCAAAGCCGCCATTTGCGCCAGCGGCATCGAAGGTCTAGTTCGAGCCCTGAGCGGACATTGATACATTGAAGCAACTAGCTGTCGCCGATAGAGTTTCATAGAGAGGTTTGCTGTTATGTACACCCTGATTGACACTGTGGTTGTGGGCGGAGGTCAAGCTGGTCTTTCCGTTAGCTGGCACTTAAAGCAGGCTGGCCTTGATCACGTTGTTTTGGACCGCGGGCAGATTGGCGATACATGGCGTAACCGTTGGGACTCGTTCTGCCTTGTCTCTCCTAACAAACTCTGCCGACTTCCAGGTTTCCATTACGATGGGGATGATCCCGATGGTTTCATGCTCCGCGATGAGATCGTCAAGTACATCGAAGACTATGCGAGCAGTTTTGGTCCGCCCTATCGAGGGGGCGTCGAGGTGGCTAGAATCGAGGCAAGTGCAGGACCGGGTCGGTTCAAACTAACCATATCAGATGGCGAAATCAGAGCGCAGAACTTGATCGTCACCGTCGGCACGCATCAACACCCGAATATACCAAGTTGGCATTACGATCTGCCCGAAAGGGTTACTGGCATACATACGTGTATCTATCGCAACTCAGCGAGCCTACCGGATGGTGCGGTATTCATTATTGGAAGTGGTCAGTCAGGGTGTCAGGTCGCTGAGGACCTGCACTTATCCGGGCGCGACGTACATCTCGCAGTGGGCAGTGCTGGCCGCATCCCACGTCGCTATAGGGGTCGCGACATTTTTGAATGGGACTTGGCGACTGGGTACATGAACATGGCGGTAAAGGACCATCCCAAAGGGACAGCTATCCGGTTCAAAGCCCATCCACATCTCTCAGGGCGAGAGGGTGGTCGTATTAATGATCTGCGCCAGATGGCGCTCGACGGGGTCAAACTACACAGCAAGGTTGAGGGTGTTCAAGACGGGTGTCTGATTTTGGCGGGCGGACTTGAAGAGACGCTCAAGGCAGTGGACGATGTGTGTCGCGCGGAAATGGAGAGCATCGACACGTTTGTTGCAGAGAATGGACTCGATGATCCCAAGGAAATTGTTGTCCCGATCAACTGGCAGCCCAAACCTGAACCACCGTTCTTCGACTTGGCTGCAGCAAATGTTTCAACCGTCATATACGCAACTGGGTTTCACCGCGATTTTGGATGGATCGACTTGCCAGTCTTCGATGAGACTGGCTATCCGCTATATGAGCGAGGTGCTACGGATATAGCAGGCCTGTACTTCTGCGGACTGCATTGGATGCATACACAAGGGTCTGGCCTGTTTTATGGCGTGGGCGAGGACGCGGAGTACGTAGTTGATCACTTGATTTCTACTTCGAACAAATAAGCTACGCGACAGCCTCGAGCCTAGCTTGGATCGAAGGTTTCCAACTGTAACAAGATCAGCTTTTGGACGTGTGTGCCGATACGACTTGCGACTGAGATTTAAGCCAGTTGACGAACACCTTAGCCTCTGGGCGCTGAAATTCTGCTTGAGTCTGGATGTAGTAGACGCCGAAGAGAGGCTCAGA
>NZ_JBXWMK010000009.1:0-186529 GCF_059609785.1 Ruegeria sp. YTSC003
GCTTCTGCTTCTGCTTCTGCTTCTGCTTCTGCTTCTGCTTCTGCTTCTGCTTCTGCTTCTGCTTCTGCTTCTGCTTCTGCTTCTGCTTCGGAAAGGGTCTCTTCTAGCGGCTCATCCGCGTCAACGACTGTCTCATCACGCTGCGAGGTGAATTCAACCGTTTCGTCCGACTTGGGGTCTTCCACCGGCTTTTGATCGGTCTTTTTCTTACGAGCCACCGCGACGTTCCCCTTATCGAATCCAATTTCATATGAATAACAGGCCACTCTAAGTTAATCAGTGGTCTCTCCACGCTCAACCCGCATCGCGTGTTTGACAAGCTTTTTCACGGCTTTCCGCATTTTCTTGGGTGTCGGCTCTTTGGCGATCTTTAGGCGCTCATAGTCCAAAGAATAAAGGGGCTCGGCCGTGGCTTCGCTGATGGAAATCAGCCACAAAGGTGCTGTTCCGGTCCAGATTTCGGCAAATTGTCGCGCCGTTCGGGGCGAAAACAGCGGCGCGAGCACAGGTCTGTCACCGGATGCAGCCGCAGCCGCTTCGGATGTCAGCGGTAACAGGCGCTGTTGATAGACAATCTGATCGCGAACTGTCAGCCCCGATTCGGTCAGGCGTCTGGCAACATTTCCCCGCGTATGTTCACCCCTGAGATGCAGCAACGGGCTTTCAGGCCGCTGCTTCAAAAGGTAGGCCACCAGTTCTTCGGCGGTATTGCCCACCATCATTGCATCCCATCCGGCCCCTTTGGCGGTTCCAGTGGTCGCCGGACCAACACAATAGGCGGGCAGATTGGGTTTGACGCCAAGCGAAGCGGCGGCATTGACCGAGTTGGCCGAAGTAAAGATCAATCCGCGAATTCCGTCCGTTTCGACCGCAACCCTCAGGGGTCGGATTTCCAGGATTGGAGAATAGATGACGTCTATCCGTGACCTGACGCGGTCCGAAAGCTGTGCCACAAACCTTTCAGAGGCGGCGCGAGGGCGGGTCATCAACAAATACAATGGCGGGGCCTTCGGCCTTGGGATTGTTTGCGTCCGCGCAGGGTGATACCCCGCTTGAGTGTCATGATGCAACGGATCAGGCCTATGGTGCAAACACTTACCGTTCTTGGATTGGAAAGCAGCTGTGATGACACGGCCGCCGCTGTTGTGCGCCAATCCGATGGTGCGGGTGCCGAGGTTCTGTCGTCTATCGTTCACGGTCAAACCGAGCTGCACAGCGCATTTGGCGGGGTCGTACCCGAAATCGCAGCGCGGGCCCATGCCGAAAAGCTGGACATTTGCGTGGTGCAGGCATTGGAGGTCGCAGGACTGACACTGGCAGATATGGATGCGATCGCCGTCACTGCGGGTCCCGGCCTGATCGGCGGGGTCATGTCTGGCGTCATGTGCGCCAAGGGGCTGAGTGCCGCGACCGGGCTTCCCCTGATCGGCGTAAACCATCTGGCGGGTCATGCGCTGACGCCGCGCCTGACGGATAGTATCGCGTTTCCCTATCTGATGTTGTTGGTTTCAGGCGGGCACTGTCAGTATCTGATCGCGCACGGGCCGGAACAATTTACGCGACTGGGCGGAACAATAGACGATGCCCCCGGCGAGGCGTTCGACAAAACCGCCCGCCTGCTAGGCCTGTCGCAACCCGGCGGTCCTTCTGTAGAGACTGAAGCACGTTCTGGCGATCCCAAGCGTTTCCGGTTTCCCCGACCTCTGCTGGATCGGCCGGGATGTGACCTCTCCTTTTCGGGGCTGAAAACCGCGTTGATGCGGATGCGGGATCAGATTGTCGCCGAAAAGGGCGGCCTGACCCGTCAGGACCGCGCCGATCTATGTGCCGGATTTCAGCAAGCCATCGTGGATACGCTGGCCGAGAAGACCCGCCGAGCGATTGACAGGTATCTTGAGGAAAACCCAATTGATCCAGTCATTGCCGTCGCTGGCGGCGTTGCAGCCAATTCTGCCATTCGGTCTGCGTTAGAGACTGTTTGTGCCGAAAAGGACGCCCGGTTTACTGCACCGCCGCTCAACCTGTGTACCGACAATGCCGCCATGATTGCCTATGCCGGCATGGAACGGTTTCGCCTGGGTGCGCGGGATGGTCTGGACCTTACGGCGCGCCCTCGCTGGCCTTTGGACAAGACCAGTCCTGCTATGCTGGGCGGTGGCAAGAAAGGCGCCAAGGCATGAGCGTTTCCGTTCTGGGATCCGGCGCATTCGGCACAAGCCTGGCCATTTCACTGGCCGGGAACGGGCCGGTCACGCTGTGGTCTCGGGATCAGGATCAGGCCCAGCATATGCAAACAGCGCGTGAAAACACCCAGCGTTTGCCTGGCGTGGCTTTGCCTGCTGATATCACGGTGACATCGAACATCGATCAGGCGACCAAGGCTGATGTTCTGCTGATAGCTGTCCCTATGCAAAAGTTGCGCGATGCCTTGCAAGCGCAGGCCTCTGATCTGGCCGGAAAAACCTTGGTGGCGTGCTGCAAGGGTATCGAGCTATCGTCCGGGCTTGGGCCGATTTCAGTGATCCAGCAAACGATCCCGGATGCGCGACCCGCCCTGCTGACCGGGCCCAGCTTTGCCGACGACATTGCACGCGGACTGCCAACGGCGCTAACCTTGGCCTGCGCAGATGACTCGCTGAGTCTGACGCTGCAACACGACCTGACCACTGCCAACCTGCGCCTTTATCGAACCACCGACATGATTGGGGCGGAACTTGGCGGCGCGTTGAAGAACGTAATGGCCATCGGATGCGGCGCTGCAATCGGGGCCGGGTTGGGCGACAGCGCACGCGCCGCTTTAATGACACGCGGGTTTGCAGAAATGCAGCGCTTTGCGCTGATGCGCGGGGCGCGACCTGACACTCTGATGGGATTGTCTGGATTGGGGGATCTGGTCCTGACTTGTTCGTCCGAACTGTCCCGAAACTATCGCTTTGGCCTATCATTGGGTCGGAAGATCCAGTTCGACACCCACACCACTGTTGAAGGGGTCGCCACAGCGCGGGCCATGACGGAAATTGCCGCCGCCGAAGGGCTGGACATGCCAATCAGTACAACGGTGGCAGACCTTAGCAGTGGCGCCTACAGTGTGACCGAAGCTATCCGAGCCCTGCTCAACCGACCCCTGAAGGAGGAATAATATGCTGATCGCTCTCATCGCCCGTGACAAGGACGGCGCGCTGCAAACCCGGCTGGACAATCGCGCTGCCCACCTGGCCTATATTGAGGAAACGGGTGTCGTTGCGCAGGCGGGTCCCTTGCTGAACGGCGACGCAATGATCGGCTCGTTGATCATTCTGGAGGTCGAAGACATGGCCGCCGCGCAAAATTGGGCGGACAACGATCCTTATGCAAAAGCCGGGTTGTTCCAATCGGTTGACCTGATTGCGTGGAAAAAGGTCATAGGCTGATGGCGTACTGGCTGTTCAAATCCGAACCATCGACCTGGGGTTGGGACCAGCAGGTTGCAAAAGGGGATGCGGGCGAAGAATGGGACGGCGTGCGCAACTATCAGGCGCGCAATTTCATGCGCCAGATGGCGGTCGGCGACCGCGGGTTCTTCTACCACTCGCAAAAGGACAAGGCGATTGTCGGAATTGTCGAGGTCTGCGCCGAGGCGCATCCCGATAGCACCACGGATGATGAGCGTTGGGAATGCGTGGACATCAAGGCCGTGCGCCCGTTTGCAACCCCCGTCACGCTGGATCAGATCAAGGCCGACGAACGTTTGGCGGAAATGGTGCTGGTCAAAAACTCTCGCCTGTCCGTTCAGCCGGTCAGCGATGCGGAATGGCAGGTGATCTGCGATCTGGGCGGCACGCAGGCTGATTAATAACAGATTAAAGGGAAGGCCCTGACAGATGCAGAACCTTCCCTACCCCGCGTGCTCCCGACTCACCACACGCGTATGGAAATTTTGGCTCTGACCGTCCTGGTCACATGCTGACAATAGCCGATCCTTGCGGCGCAGTTCAAACGGCAAGTACCTAAAATTGGAACCGCCCGCCAAGGATCTGACGGGCGCTGCAAAAAAAGTATAGCGGGATCAGCCGTAAACAGCCTCTTTGCCGAAATGCTTTGTCAGCATGTAATACACGACGGCGCGGTATTTGTTGCGCTCGGACATACCATAGGTCTCAAGGGCCTTGTTGATCGCTTCCATCAGTTCCGGTCCGTCCGACAGGCCCAGCTTTTTGATGAGGAAGTTGTTCTTGACCGTTTCCAACTCACCTTCCTGAGTTGCCGCGACTGTCGATGCGTCGGCGTCATAAATTGCAGGGCCACAGCCGATTGTGACTTTGGTCAGCAGATCCATATCTGCGTCCATACCGCATTTGGACTTCAGGTCCTCGGCATATTTAGCGATCAGGTCGTCGCGTTTTCCCATGGTTATCTCCCGGTTGAAACTCGTTTTTGGCCTTACCAGCGCCGCAGACACGGTAACGGGAGCGGGAATTTGCACAAAGGGAAAAATTAGCGGCATTCCCCCTAAACCCTGCCGGTTTGATCTGAGGCTTGATTTTGATGGCCCTTTATTTAACAATAAAGTTAAATACAATGCTCGTTCCGGAACCAGGAGGTAACAATGCCCGTGTCGCTACCCAACGAAACTTCGCAATACAGAACCGCACGAAACACCTTGCTGTCGGCTGAGGCTGAATTGCGGGCTCAGATTGAAAATGTTGCAAAGCTGCGTCGTAGTTTGCCCAAAGGCGGGGCAATTCCGCGGGACTATGCCTTTCGATCAGACCGGGGTGCGCCGACACCGTTGTCGTCCCTGTTCGGATCACATGACACCTTGGCTATATACTCGCTTATGTACGGGCCGGATGCAGAGGCACCTTGCCCGATGTGTTCTGCCTTCCTGGACGGGTTGAATGGGCAGATCGCCCATATATCGCAGAAAATCGCCTTTGCGGTCGTGGCGCAAAACACCTGTGAAAGGCTGGCAGCGCTGAAAGCGGATATGTCGTGGGATGATCTACCGCTTTATTCTGCATTGGGCACAGACTATCAGCGCGACTATCTGGCTGAGGCCGAGGATGGAAGCCAACTGCCGATCCTGAACATCTTTCAGCGCGATGCGGACGGCATAAGCCATTTCTGGAGTTCTGAGCTGTTCTTCGAGCCCAGTGACTGGCATCCGCGGCACGTGGATGCGGCGTGGCCGCTGTGGAACATTCTGGACTTCACACCACAAGGACGCGGAGATTTCTTTCCGTCCCTGCGTTAAATACCCGCCAAGATAACCTATCGGCAATAACCCCATCCGGGACCCTGTAGATGAAAGTGGTCCGCGTGCAAGCGATTGAAATCAGGACCCAATACCACACGAAACCAATCACATGCGCCGCGCCAGATCTGGTGCAGAAATTGACCTTCAGGTCCTTCGTCGCCCCAATCGGATAGCAATGTCAGACTGCGCCCATCCGCGAATTGCAAACCAACAATATCAATGGAATCCGCCTTGGCATGGCTACTCCAACCACTGCTCTGACCCTGAGCGGTACGCATCTGGCGGCAATTGTAACTGCCCACATGCCGCAAGCGACTGACCTGCGTGCCCAAAAGATCTCTCGCAGCGGGTTGAATTATATGATGTTCCCACATGGCCAGCCGCAGAGTGGTCGCGCAACTGGTTTCGACCGCATTTACATCCGCTGTCACCAGCGCAGACAACAGGCCGCGCCCGGTGATGCCGCAATTCTCATCCACGACCAGATCATCCATCGCCTCAAAGTTCGCGCCGGCGTCGGCCAAGGCGGCGCGGCACTGTACTTCGTTCGCTAGCGCGCGATTAAGCTGAAACCGGGTGATTGGCGTGACTGGCGCGGTGACTTTCAGCTCTCGCAGGGGGTTCCAATGCGTTGGCACGGGTGTTTCCGGGTGCGCCAGCAACCACCATCCGCCCCCTCCGAACAGGATGGCGACAACGGCGATACTGAAAACAAAAGACGCCGCCGATAACAGGAATCGGCGGCGTCCGGAGTGTTTGCTCATGCGTTTTTTCGCACTCAATAACGGTAATGTTCCGGCTTGTAGGGGCCTTCGGGCTTCACGCCAATGTAAGACGCCTGCTCGTTGTCCATCTGGGTCAGCTTGACGCCGATGCGATCCAGATGCAAACGCGCGACCTTCTCATCCAGATGCTTGGGCAGGATGTAGACGTCGTTGTTATACTGGTCGCCCTTGGTGAACAGCTCGATCTGCGCCAGAACCTGGTTGGTGAACGAGGCCGACATCACGAAAGATGGGTGACCGGTCGCATTACCAAGGTTCAGCAGACGGCCTTCGGACAGAAGGATGATGCGATTGCCCGAGGGCAGTTCGATCATGTCCACCTGTTCCTTGATGTTGGTCCATTTGTGGTTCTTCAGGCTGGCCACCTGAATTTCGTTGTCAAAGTGGCCGATGTTGCCGACGATGGCCATGTCCTTCATCTCGCGCATATGCTCGATGCGGATCACGTCCTTATTGCCGGTTGTGGTGATGAAGATGTCGGCCGATGCGACTTCGTCTTCCAGCAGCGTGACTTCGAAACCGTCCATCGCGGCCTGCAGGGCACAGATCGGGTCAACTTCGGTCACTTTCACACGGGCACCAGCACCGCGCAGCGACGCGGCTGAGCCTTTGCCAACGTCACCGTAACCGCAAACCACGGCAACCTTGCCGGCCATCATAGTGTCAGTGGCGCGGCGGATGCCGTCAACCAGCGATTCCTTGCAGCCGTATTTGTTGTCAAACTTCGACTTGGTGACGCTATCGTTCACATTGATCGCCGGGAACGGCAGTTGGCCGTCTTTCACCAGTTGATACAGGCGGTTCACACCGGTGGTGGTTTCCTCAGACACGCCCTGAATCTGGTCGCGCATCTTGGTGAACCAGCCCGGGGATGCTGCCATGCGTTTGGCGATCTGCGCTTTGATGACTTCTTCTTCTTCGGACGTCGGAACAGCAATGATGTCCTCACCCGCTTCGGCACGTGCGCCCAGCAGAATGTACAATGTCGCGTCGCCGCCATCGTCCAGGATCATGTTTGGGCCTTCGTCGAACAGGAAGGATTTGTCCAGATAATCCCAGTGCTCTTCAAGCGTCTGGCCTTTGATAGCGAATACAGGAATGCCAGCCTCTGCAATTGCAGCCGCCGCATGGTCCTGGGTCGAGAAGATGTTGCACGATGCCCAGCGCACGTCCGCGCCCAGCGCGACCAGAGTTTCGATCAGAACAGCCGTCTGGATGGTCATGTGCAGCGAACCGACGATACGGGCACCCGCCAGAGGTTTGCTTTCGCCATATTCTGAACGCAGGGACATCAGGCCCGGCATCTCGGTTTCGGCAATGTCCAGCTCTTTGCGGCCAAACCCAGCCAATGAAATGTCTTTAACGATATAGTCCCCGGCCATCAGGTGCTCCATTTCCGGTAAATCATAGTCCGGGCAGCCCCTAGCATTCCTTGGGGCAGGTGGCAACGCAAATGGCCGGAAAGGGGATAAACCGTCCGTCTAAATCAACTTGGTTCACCCTTTAGTTCTATCTTTGGTATCGCTTCAAAAAAATCTGTGCCAACGGCGACAATACAACTAATGCCGTTCGCCTGGGTCACCAGAACCGTATAGCTTCCGGTTGTCTTCGAGGTCCAAACCTCCATAACTGCCCGCGCGCCGCGTGTTTTCTGCAGTCCGCCAAAGACCAGCTCTTCTGAATAGCTGCTTTGCAGTTTGGCGATCACATCCGCGCGTTGTGCGCAGCTTTTGGCGAAAGCAGGCGGCGCTGTGGCGGCCATGCCGAAGGTCAGGGTTATTGCGAATAAACGTTTGAACATAACATGCTCCTTTCGATACGCGTTTCGGTTCGAGAGGGGCACAACTGAAAGGAGTACGCCCCCCTCAGTCCATATGTCGGGATCAATACGTGCAGGTTCAAAGCACGAAAGCTCAAGAATTTGTTGGCAGCCTGTGATCCAGACAGGTACATCATAGCACAAAAGCGCGAAGTTAACGTGTCCTAGTTCACAAGGCATGGCAGAATGGCAACACAACCCAGAGCATGGCAGCGAATGCTTTCCGGCCGCAGGCTGGATTTGCTGGATCCGACGCCCGTGGATATCGAGATCGAAGATATCGCGCACGGTCTGGCCTTTGTGGCCCGTTGGAACGGCCAAACCGCAGGGGATTATGCCTATTCCGTAGCCGAGCATTCCCTTCTGGTTGAAGAGCTTTTCGGCCGAATTGCCCCCAAAGCGCCCGTGAAATGGCGGCTTGCAGCGTTGTTACACGACGCGCCGGAATATGTGATCGGAGATATGATCTCTCCGGTCAAATCCGCTGTCGGACCGGGCTATGGCGCACTGGACGATCGTTTGGCCGCGGCGATCCACATCCGGTTCGGATTACCCGCCGAGGTCCCGAAAACGGTGAAACGGCAGATCAAGAAGGCCGACAAGATCAGCGCATGGATGGAAGCGACCCAGATTTCCGGGTTTTCCGAGGATGAGGCGACAAAGTTCTTTGGTCGGCCCGATCAGACCGTGATGGAGGGCTTGCAAATAACGCTCAGACCTCCGGTTGAGGTTCGAGAAGCGTTTATGGCGCGGCATGAGGCGTTGATATCCTCGCTATAAAATACCGGTCTCATCCACTGTCGGTTCTCATCCCAAGGGAAAAGCCTGCGCAAGCCTGTACTCAACCTGCAGGATATGGGTACAGTTAAAAGCTCAACCAGTGTTTCAATCATGTAACAGAGAACCGGCAAAATCTTGCCGCGTATTGGCAGGCCTCTTTTCACAACCCATCGGATCACCCTAAAACATGCTTGTCTTCGAACGGGCAGTGAAGCTTCTTGAACAACGACATGCGCAATACGAATACGACCTGGCCGCGCTTGTCCGGCAAAACCCGAACCGCGCTTGCGGTTGGGCTCTTTAGTCTGATTTCTGCCTGCTCGCACAACCCAACCGATGTGGAACTTGATCCGGAACGTCAGTCAATGGCGTTGCGAGAGGTCTCTCAAAAACAGGCGCGGGGGCAAAGAGTATGGTGTGTTCCCTACGCACGCAGCCTCAGCGGTATCGAAATTCGCGGCAACGCAAAGGATTGGTGGGGCAAGGCGCGCAGTTCTTTTGGCCGCGGCAATGAGCCGGTCGTGGGTGCGGTGATGTCGTTTCGGGCAACCCGCGGGATGCCGCTTGGCCATGTGGCTGTCGTGTCAGATGTTGTTACCGATCGGGAAGTCATCGTGAACCACGCCAACTGGCATCGCAACAAGGTGTCCCTGAAAATGGGCGTCAAAGACGTATCCAAGCACAATGACTGGACCTTGGTTCGGGTCGAAAGCCTTCCGGGTCAATATGGCAGTTTGTACCCCGTGAACGGGTTCATTTATCCGGACTCTGGCAATCCACCTAAATGAGAGTCCTCTGAACGGTTTACCGCTCAGATCCACCCAAGTTCATTGCGTGCTATCGCGGTTTGCGGTTCGCCAAATTCCGCGTCAGGGTCATAAGGAAAAGGTGCCAATCGAGTACGCCCGCCTGTTCAGGTAAGGCGGGCGCTTATGGATCGGCATGAGGTTCTGCTGAACCAGCTTTAACCGAAGACGTAGAAACACAGCTTGTTGCCGTCCAGATCGCGAGCATAAGCACCGTAGAACCGATCAGGGACGCGCTGGCCGGGTTCTCCTTCATCTGTAGCTCCCAAGCTTATTGCCTTCTCGTAAAGCGCTTTGGCCTCATCCTTGGAGTCCGCTGCAAAAGCAACCATTCCACCGTTGCCGGTCGCGCAGGCTTCGCCATCGTAGGGTGTGCAAACGGCCAGCATCGGAGCCGACGGGTCATTTCCGATGAAGGCGATGCGACCCGCGTCGATCACAACTTTTGCGCCCTTGTCGGCAAAAAGTGTCGTGTAAAAACTCTTGGCGCGTTCCAAATCTGAAACGCCGATAGTCACATAGCCGATCATTGATTTACTCCATTGTGACGAAAGATGAATTCCCTGCCCGAACCTCGGGCAAAGTGGAACTGGTATCAAGTCACTAAACCGTCAGGACCGGCGCAATATTGCAGACTTTTCCTAGGCCATGGCATTCAAGGTATTTGGGCGGCCGGACAAGGCGGTGATGAAGGGCTTGGGGATCACGTTGCGCCCACCGACAGAGGTGCGGCGGGCGTATACGAAGCGATATGGGGAGTTGTTAGCGCTTCTTTAGGGGACATTATTATGTTTAAATCAGTCTAGATAGCTACCAATTTCATTTTGCAGATCGGCAACTCTACGAACCGTCATACGCCCCAAGCAATTAACGACCGCAGTATCGTATCCCCTGTAAATCGCACCATACAGAACATTTAACTCACAGGTCGTGTCCCGGACCTCCAACCACGCACGCTGGGAGTTTCGCAGCAATTCTTCTTGGCCGGTATACGCAGTATCATCAAGTTCACGCTCAATGATCTTCGTCTTTAACAGAACCAATTGGTAGAATTCATTCAGCACCAAGTCAGCTTGCTCGGAAAGGGCGCGAGCGCAACTTGCTCGGTGAGCTTGAAAGTGAAGGTCATAACCCTCGGCAGCGTACATGCATTCATCGAACTGGGCTTCCGCACATTGTTCAAGTTCTTCGTAAGAACACGAACCCAAGTGTATGTAGTCTTCAGCTTCGAATGCTTGCGCTGCGCCAAAACCGCCTAAAGAAAAGACCACCGATAGCATCAACTTTTTCATTAAATCGCCTTTTGCCTGTTTTGCAGACGCAATTGAAGAACCAATGCGGCAAAAGAGAGGCAAAGCCCATTTGGTCCGTATCAAACACCCGGAGTGAAACTAAGCTTTTACCGCGGACTGCGCTTCGCCAATATCCGCTGCAATGTCCGACGGTGCATGTTCAGGCGCCGTGCGGTCTCGGAAACGTTCCGGTCGCACAGCTCATAGACCCGCTGGATATGCTCCCAACGGACGCGGTCCGCACTCATGGGATTTTCTGGTGGTGGGGGCAGTTCGTCGCCCTTGGCCAGCAGCGCATTGGTGATGTCGGTGGCGTCGGCGGGTTTCGACAGGTAATCCGTGGCGCCGATCTTGACCGCAGCAACGGCGGTGGCAATCGCACCGTATCCGGTCAGGACCACAACCCGGCTGTCGGGGCGCTTTTCGCGCAAAACTTCGACCACATCCAGACCGTTGCCATCTTCGAGACGCAGGTCAACGACCGCGTAGGCGGGCGGGCGGGCGGTGGAAATGGCGCGGCCTGCGGCGACGGAACCTGCGGTTTCAACCTCGAACCCGCGTTTTTCCATCGCTTTTGCCAGACGTCTCAGAAACGGTTCGTCATCGTCCACCAAAAGCAGCGTTTTATCGGGGCCGATGTCGAGGTCAGAGCTGTCCGCCATATTCTGTTCTTTCCGCTATTTCACGCCTTTGGCTTAACCATGAGTAATAGCAGCGCCATCCCAAAGGTCAAACAACCCGTCGTTTTCTAGATTTTGTCGAGGAAACAGCCAACCTTGTGGGCCATCTGCTCGGCGGTGTCGTCCCGGTTGAAGAATTCGATGAACCCATCCTCGGGTGTGACAAGATAGGTAAAGGTCGAGTGGTCTACCAGATAGTACTCATCGCTTTTGTCATGGGCCTTGTAATAAGTTTTGTAGGCCTTGCTGGCAGCCTTAACCTGCTCAGGCGTGCCGGTCAGCGCGATGGTCTTGCCGCCCAGGTTAAAGGCATAATCGGCCATCACTTCGGCCGTATCGCGATCCGGGTCAATTGAAATGAACAAGGGTGTCACGGACTGGCCACGCTCGGCCAGAATGTCCACAGCCTCGGCATTGCGGGACATATCGAACGGGCAGACGTCGGGGCAGAAGGTATAGCCGAAATACACCAGCGTCGGCTCGGTGATCACATCGGTGTCGGTGACTGTTTCGCCCTTGCCGTTGAGCAGTTCAAAAGGCCCGCCGATGGCCGCCGTCCCGCCAGCAATCTGACTGGTCCGGCATTGTGCGAACTTGTCATCTGATCCGGCACCGCGCGTCAACAGCCACATGGCCCCCAGGCCCACGGCAAGAACAACGGTTGCGAGGATGGCGTAAAGACGGACCATGACATCAATCCTGACATAAGAGGGGTTGTTGATCGTTTCGGCCGGGACACCTATCAAGAAGTTCAGCCGATGCAACAGGACATAATCGACCGATGGCAAATTCCAACATCACATTATGGCGCGGTCAGGAACGCAGCAGCTGGATTCGGCTACGCACACTGATCTTGTTGCGCTGGGTGGCCATTTTCGGCCAGATCACGGCGATCACCGTCGCGCAGCAAACTTATGACATCCAGCTGGACGCAACGCTTTGCTATCTGGCGATTGGCGTCTCGGTCATGGGGAATCTGACTGCAATTCTGCTGTTTCCCCGCAACAAGCGCCTGTCCGAGTTCGAAAACTTCCTGATGGTACTGTTCGACCTGCTGCAGCTGACCATTTTGCTTTACCTTACAGGCGGGCTGAACAACCCGTTTGCGCTGTTGCTGGTGGGGCCTGTCACGATTTCCGCGAGCGTCATGAGCACCCGGTCAACCCTGATAATCGGCGGCGTTGCCATTGCCTTGACAACACTTCTGGCCGAATTCCACATGCCTTTGCGCACCGCATTGGGGGCAGAACTGGACATCCCAGATATTCTACTGTTCGGAAACTGGGCCGCAATCGTCATCGCAATTGTCTTTCTGGGCGCGTATTCGCATCGCGTCAGCTCAGAGGTACAATCTATGTCCGAAGCGCTGGCCGCCACCCATATGGCGCTTGCACGCGAACAGAAGCTGACCGATCTAGGCGGCGTGGTCGCCGCCGCCGCGCATGAGCTGGGCACGCCACTGGCAACGATCAAACTGGCGAGCTCCGAGTTGATTGACGAATTGGATGACCGGCCCGACCTTATCGAGGACGCCGCCCTGATCCGCGAACAGGCGAACCGTTGCCGCGATATCCTGCGAGACATGGGCCGGGCGGGCAAAGACGACCTGCATCTGCGTCAAGCCCCGCTTTCTACCGTGGTGCATGAAGCTGCCGAGCCGCATATCAACCGAGGCAAGACCGTTCATTTCTTCGAAGGCCCGGCCGAGGATGGCGATGTGCAGCAGCCCTCGATCCTGCGCAAGCCCGAGATCATTCACGGCCTGCGCAACCTGATCCAGAACGCGGTGGATTTTTCGCGCGGAAATGTCTGGGTCGAGGCGGAATGGTCCACCAAACAGATCACCGTCAGCATCATGGATGACGGTCGTGGATATCCGTCGCAGATGATCGGCCGGATCGGCGATCCCTTCATGCGCCGCCGCCGCAGTGAGACCGATAAAAGGACCCGTCCGGAATATGAAGGCATGGGTCTGGGTCTTTTCATTGCCAAAACGCTGCTTGAACGCAGCGGAGCAGAGCTGGATTTCGCCAACGGATCGGACCCTTACCAAACCCTGTCGGATAACCCCGAACGTCGGGGCGCGATCGTCAAAGTGAGCTGGCCGCGTAACCTTGTGGATGCGCAAACCGGTGATACGCCTGTGCCTTCAGGTGTAAACCAACGGTTCCAAACCTGACCTGATACTGGCGAACATTGGTTAAGACCCCGTTAACCATTAAGGCGCATAGTACCGCTTCTTGGTTTCGCGCACCGGAGGGCGCATGGTCGACTGGATCATTCTGGCCATCATCGGCATTGTTTCAGCAAGTCTTGCCGTTCAGTGGCTGTTGCCCCGCAGGCGGGAACGGGGGGACAATTTTGGGCTGTCCTCACCTGCCTCCTTGTTTGATGCGGCATTCCTGTTTGATGGTGACCGGCTTATCAGTCACTCGGACATCGCGTTGGAAGGGTTCGAGCAGGTCCGTGATTGGGCCGATCTGTGCCGGCTGCTGCACAGGGATTTTCCAACATTCCCCGAAACACCTGATCAGGTCCGGCGTGAAGGCAACCTGGTCATCCCGGCCATCGATTGCACCGTTGAACGCGATGTTCTGTGCGAATGGATAGACGGAATTGTACGCGTTCAGCTGCGCGACCGCACCGATTGTCCCTCGATAACTCAAATCGCATCAAATGATCCAAACCGCCTTGCCATGGAAAAAGCGCCCTACCCTGTCTGGCTGTTGGATCATCAGGGCGATGTGCGCTGGTGCAATGCTGCTTATGTTTCGCTGGTGCGCAAAGTACGGGATCAGGACACGGACCTGACCGCACCATTGTTTCCGGTCCCCGATGCCGACCAACGGCTAAGCGCAAAGGCGCGGGTCTCAATTTCCTCCGAGTTCAGTGAAAACAAGCTGTGGTTCGATCTGACGTTGGTAGATCACCCCGAAGGGCACTTGTCTTATGCCGTGGACATCAACGCGATCGTCGAGGCGGAGGTGGCGCAGCGCAAATTCGTTCAGACCATGACCAAGACCTTTGCGCAATTGCCCATCGGGCTGGCTATTTTTGACCGCAACCGCCAGCTGGCGTTGTTCAACCCAGCCCTGATCGACCTGACCACCCTGCCTCCGGATTTCCTAAGCTGCCGCCCCAGCCTGTCCAGCTTTTTCGATCGCCTGCGGGATCAGCACATGATGCCCGAGCCCAAGAATTACCGCAGCTGGCGCAGTCAGATGAACGACCTTCTCGAAGCGGCGGAGGACGGGAACTACCAAGAGACTTGGTCCCTGCCCTCCGGCTCGGTTTATTCGGTCAGTGGACGTCCGCACCCGGATGGAGCGGTTGCCTTTTTGTTTGAGGACATCACTGCCGAGATCACTCTGACCCGTCGATTCCGGTCAGAAATGGATTTGATGCAATCCATTCTGGACAAACTGGCCGACGCCATCGCGGTCTTCAGTGACGATGGTACACTGGCTTTCACCAATTTCGCCTACCAACAGCTTTGGGGTGATACAGGCGACACAGGCTTTGACGCGGACTCCGTTCTTGAAGTGACCAAAAGCTGGCAGGAGAATTGCACTGCAACGCCGATCCTTGGCGAAATTCGCGATTTTGTGGAGGCGCGGGAAAATCGCGCGGAATGGTCAGGCGTGATCTATCTGCGAAACGGTATTCAAGTGTTGTGCACGGTCAGCCCGATGCAGAACGGGGCCACCATTGTTCGTTTCTCGGTGGATCGGGATGCGCTGATGCGGCAAGAGGCGCAGCAAATCAGCGCCTGAACCGGGTTGCAGCCAACCGGGCGCAAGGCCATTGTGGCGCCATGACCAATTCGCCCTGCACGATCACTTTGAATTCGCCCGAGGATACAGCGGAATTCGCGGCCCGTGTCGGCGCAGAACTGAGACCCGGGGACATCTTGTTGCTTGAGGGCGAGATCGGCAGCGGTAAGACCCATTTTGCCCGCAGCCTGATCCAATCGCTGATGATCGAGCCCGAAGATGTGCCTTCGCCGACTTTCACGTTGGTTCAAGCTTATGACACGCCGGCCGGGGAAATCTGGCACTGTGACCTGTACCGCCTGAGCGCGGTTGAAGAGGTTGAGGAACTGGGCCTGACCGAGGCTTTTGAAAGCGCAATCTGCCTGATTGAATGGCCGGATAAATTGGGCCCGCTGACACCGGAGTCTGCGGTGAAGATATCCTTCGAAACAGACCCTAACATGACAGAAGCACGCCATCTGACTCTTTCCTGGTCAGCCCCGAAATGGCCCGTGAAACTAAGGATTCCTGCATGACAAACCGCGCAGTATTGGCCGAAGCGTTGATCGCGCAGACCAAATGGTCAAATGCAAAGCACGCGCCGCTTGCTGGGGATGCCTCGAACCGGCGGTACGAGCGGCTGACCGATCCGGAAACCGGCAAGACGGCCGTGTTGATGGATTCACCTCCGGGCAAAGCGGAAAATGTCAAAGACTTTGCCCGCATGGCCGAATACCTGCGGTCCCTTGGCCTGAGCGCGCCTGAGATCTATGCCGAAGACACGCATTACGGATTCCTGCTGCTCGAAGACCTTGGCGACGACCTCTTCGCGCGCGTGCTCGTGCAGACCCCCAGCATGGAGCGTGCGCTTTATAAGGTTGCAACGGATGTTCTGATCGACCTGCACAACGCGCCAAGCCTGTCTTTGCCATCCTATGATCCGAGTTTGATGACCGAGCTGGCCGCGTTGTCCTTTACCAAATACGCGCAGGCCGTGCAGGGCATGCACGACACCGATGCGCGTAACCGTTTCGAAAACCGGTTCTCGGACATTCTGCACCGGGAAACTTCGGGATCCAAAGTTGTTGTGCTGCGCGATTACCACGCCGAAAACCTGATCTGGTTGCCGGATCGCGACGGGGTTCAGCGCGCCGGTCTGTTGGACTTTCAAACCGCCATGCTGGGCCATCCGGCTTATGACCTGGTATCGTTGTTGCAGGACGTGCGTCGCGATGTGTCACTTGGAACCGAGATGCAAATGCTGAATCGCTATATCGCCGCGACCGGAGTAAATGATCATGACTTCCGCACTGCCTACGCCGTTTTGGGTGCACAGCGAAACCTGCGCATACTTGGCGTATTTGCCCGGCTGGCAACCGAATATGGCAAGCCCAGCTATGTCGATCTGATTCCGGCGACTTGGGCCCATCTGATGCGAGATCTGGAACATCCCGCGCTGGTAACCATCGCCGATCTGCTGCGCGACACCCTGCCCGCGCCCACCCCTGAAAATCTGGACAGGCTTCGACAGAAATGACCCAAGACCCCGAAGCCGTCATGCTGTTTGCAGCCGGGTTTGGCACCCGTATGGGCGCGTTGACCGAAAATCGGCCCAAACCACTGATCAAGGTCGCTGGCCGGCCTCTGATTGATCACGCGTTGGATTTGGTGAATGCCCTGCAACCCAAGCGTATCGTGGCCAACCTACATTATCTGCCAGATCAGCTTGAAGCTCATCTCGTCCCAAAAGGTGTTCTGCTTTCCCATGAAACGCCGGAAATTCTTGAGACTGGCGGCGGAATACGCGCCGCTTTGCCCCTGCTTGGATCGCACCCGGTTTACACCCTGAACCCAGACGCGATCTGGTCAGGACCGAACCCTTTGACGATGCTCCGCGAGGCGTGGAATCCCGATCACATGGACGCGCTGTTGATGTGTGTACCGGTGGATCAGACTGTCGGGCACACCGGCAAAGGCGATTTCACAGCAGATGAGAACGGACGGATCGTGCGCGGCGGCAGTTTGATCTATGGCGGTGCGCAGATCATGAAATCCGAAGGGTTGATGGATATCCCTGAGAAAGCGTTCTCACTTAACGTGCTATGGGACCAGTTGCAGCGGCAGGATCGTCTGTTTGCCCTCACCTATCCCGGTCGCTGGTGCGATGTCGGCCACCCCGAAGGGATTGCACTAGCCGAGGGGTTGATTGCCGATGTTTGAACCCAGCCCAGCTCCGCGCGTTTTTGCCGTTTCGCCCGGTTCGGACTTCCCAAAAATGCTGGTTCAGGGGCTGCAAGATCGTAGTGCAGCGCATCCGCCCGAGATGCTGGCGCGCGTTCAACTGGTCGTCAATACAAGGCGTATGGCCCGGCGCGTCCGCGACCTGTTTGACCAAGGCCCGGCGTGCCTATTGCCGCATCTTTCACTGGTTACCGATCTGGGGGAAAGCGTCGATCTTGCGCAGATACCTCCGGCGATTCCACCGCTGCGGCGCAGGTTAGAGTTGACGCAGTTGATCGCTAAGCTGTTGGAACAACAGCCTGATCTGGCCGCACGGTCTTCACTTTTTGACTTGTCCGACAGCCTAGCCGCGTTGATTGATGAGATGCAGGGCGAAGGTGTTTCGCCCGACGCGATCCGGAATTTGGATGTCAGTGACATGTCCGGGCATTGGGAAAGGGCGCAAAAGTTCATCGGAATTGCCGATCAAATCATAGATTCAGGCCCAGATGCGCTGGATGTTCAGGCCCGGCAGCGGCTTGTGGTGGAAAACCTGATAGAACGTTGGCAAGTCGCTCCGCCGCAGCATCCGGTTATCCTTGCCGGGTCAACCGGGTCTCGCGGAACCACTCTGATGCTGATGGAGGCGGTCGCGCGCCTGCCGCAAGGCGCGTTGATCCTGCCGGGTTACGATTTCGACCAGCCCGACCGCGTTTGGCGAGGACTGGACGATGCGCTGACATCGGAAGATCACCCGCAGTACCGGTTCCGCAAGCTGATGTCACGGCTTGGTTTGGAGCCAGATCAAATCATGCCTTGGACGGGTGATCAACCACCCTCGCCTGCTCGCAACCGCTTGGTTTCGCTGGCTTTACGCCCGGCGCCAATCACTGATGCATGGATGTCCGAAGGCCCGCAACTGACCGATCTGGATGGCGCCACAAAGGACGTGACACTGGTCGAGGCGCAATCGCCCAGATCCGAGGCCCTGGCCATCGCACTGCGCCTTCGCCAGTCAGCCGAAACCGGCCAAACTGCCGCGCTGATCACACCTGACAGGATGCTGACCCGCCAAGTCAGCGCTGCTTTAGATCGCTGGAACATCCTTCCCGATGACAGCGCTGGTCTACCGCTGCAACTATCGCCGCCCGGCCGGTTTCTGCGTCACGTGGCGGGGCTTTTCGCACGGCGTCTGGATGGCGAGGCATTGTTGACCCTTCTGAAACACCCGCTGTGTCATGATGGTGACGAGCGCGGCGCGCATTTGCTGCACACGCGGGACCTTGAACTAGATTTGCGCCGACATGGCCCGCCTTTCCCGGACAGCGCCAGCCTGACCGCTTTTGCAATCCGCAAAGAAGTTCCCGAGGATTGGGTACGTTGGCTAAACTCCCATTTCTGCGATCAACAGATCGCGGGCCAACTCCCATTGACGGATTGGGTTGCCAAGCTGCGCATCTTGGCCGAGACGATTTCGGCGGGCGCGTCAGGGGAAACAGGCACGCTCTGGGACAAGAACGCAGGCCAAAAGGCGCAAGGCGTCCTGAGCGCACTGGAAAAAGAGGTGCAACACGGCGGCCCGATGACCGCCCATGATTTCGCCGACCTGTTGGGTGCTTTGCTCGCGGGCGAGGAAGTCCGGGATCGCGACGCCCCGCATCCACACATCATGATCTGGGGCACGCTCGAGGCGCGCGTGCAAGGCGCAGATTTGCTTATCTTGGGCGGCTTAAATGAAGGCAGTTGGCCCGAGGCCGCTGCGCCAGACCCCTGGCTGAACCGCCAGATGCGCGACAAGGCCGGACTTTTGCTGCCCGAACGGCGGATCGGCCTGTCGGCACATGACTTTCAACAAGCCATCGGCGCGCCCGAGGTCTGGCTGACCCGTGCCAAGCGGTCCGATGACGCAGAAACCGTTCCGTCACGCTGGCTAAACCGCCTTACGAACCTGCTGCATGGCTTGCCGGGGCAGGGCGGGCCTGAGGCACTGTCAGAAATGCGCAACAAAGGCCGGCAATGGTTGCAATGGGCGGAACAGCTTGAAATCGCGCCGCATATCGAACCGGCAACGCGCCCGTCTCCGCGGCCACCAGTGGCATCGCGCCCAAATCGGCTGAGCGTGACGGAAATCAAACGGCTGATCCGCGATCCTTATGCGATTTACGCCAAACATGTGCTGCGCCTGAAGCCGCTGGACCCTTTGGTGCAGGCGCCGGATGCCTTGTTGCGCGGGATCGTGATCCACGAAATTCTGGAACATTTCGTCAAAGACAGTGTTCTGGACACCGCCTTGTTGACCCGCGAAAACTTTTTGAAACGCGCGGAAACGTTATTAGATCAACATGTTGCGTGGCCCACGGCGCGTAAGCTGTGGCTGGCGCGGTTGGAACGCATCGCGGATGATTTTCTGGCCGCCGAAATCGCGCGGCGAGGGGACGGGGGGCCGGTCGCCTTCGAAGCGGCGGTGAAACTTGTACTGTCGCCCCTGGATTTCACCATCGCGGGCCGTGCTGACAGGATAGATCGCAACAAACGCGGCGCGTTGCGGATTGTCGATTACAAGACAGGAACGCCCCCGACGGAAAGCCAGCAATCCAAGTTCGACAAACAGTTACTGATCGAAGCCGCGATGGCCGAAGAGGGCGGTATCGACGGTTTCGACCCTTCTCCCGTGGCCGAGGCGATTTTCATCGGCATGGGCGGCACCTACAAAGAAGTACCCGCACCGCTGGCGAAAGAGCCGCCAGACAAGGTACTGGCCGAGCTCAAAGAGTTGGTTTCTGCCTATTTAGAGCCTGATCAGGGGTTTTCTTCCCGTCGGATGTTGCACAAGGATTCGGATGTGGGTGACTACGATCAACTGGCCCGGTTCGGGGAATGGGACCGCACTGATGACACTACGCCCGAGGACCTGACATGAGCGCTCGCAACGACGCAACCGAGCGGCAGGTACAGGCCGCGCGGCCCGACGCCTCGACCTGGTTGGCGGCCAATGCAGGCTCAGGAAAAACGCGGGTGCTGACTGATCGGGTGGCCCGATTGCTGTTGGGCGGCGTCCAGCCACAGCATATCCTTTGCCTGACCTACACCAAGGCCGCCGCCAGTGAGATGCAAAACCGGTTGTTTGATCGCCTCGGACAATGGGCAATGAAGGATGATGCCGGTCTGATGTCCCAACTGACCGATCTGGGCGTACCCGGCGAGATCGACTCGGAACGGCTGGCACAGGCCAGAACCTTGTTTGCGCGCGCTATTGAAACGCCTGGTGGCTTGAAGATCCAGACGATCCACTCGTTTTGCGCCTCGTTGCTGCGGCGCTTCCCTCTTGAGGCCGGGGTCAGCCCGCAATTTTCCGAGATGGAGGACCGTGCGGCGGCCCTATTGCGTGAAGAGGTTGTCGAGGATTTTGCCGCAGGTCCGCAGGCGAATCTGATCGAAGACGTCGCCCGGTTTGTCACCGATACAGGGTTCGACAAACTCACCGCGGCCATCACCCAGAAACGCAACCTGTTTGCGCAGCCGCTGGAATGGGCCGATGTGCTGCAGCGGTTTGAACTGTCCGACGGATTCAATGAAGACGCTTTGATAGCACGTGTGTTTCTGGGTGGCGAAGTGGAATTGATCCGGTCGATCCTGCCGGCGCTTTCCGAAAGCGGCGGCAACAACGCCAAGGCGGCCGACAAGCTGGCAGCATTTTCCGAGGCTCGGGTCAGCAGCTTGCCAATACTGGAAAGTGTATTTCTGACCGGAAAATCCGCCAAAGAACCCTTTACGGCCAAAATCAACAGTTTCCCCACCAAAACTCTGCGAGAAGACGTGCTGGTGGACCAGATGCCCCAACTCGAAGCGTTGATGCTGCGGGTCGAGGCAGCGCGTGAGCAACGGCTGGCCCTGGTTGCCGCGCGCAAGACAATGGTGCTGCACCGCTTCGCTGCGGCGTTTTTGCCGGAATATGAGCGGCGCAAGCAACTGCGCGGGTGGTTGGACTTTGACGACTTGATCCTACGCGCGCGGCGGGTGCTGAATGATCCCGCAGTTGCCGAATGGGTGTTGTACCGACTGGATGGCGGCATCGACCACATTCTGGTGGACGAAGCGCAGGATACCAGTCCCGATCAGTGGGATGTGGTCGAAAAACTAGCGCAGGAATTTACCAGCGGGGAAGGGGCCCGGTCCGGGGTTGAACGCACGATTTTCGTGGTCGGTGACAAAAAGCAGTCGATCTATTCCTTCCAAGGCGCCGATCCGCAGGCATTCGATCTGATGCAGGCTGAGTTTGGGCGGAAGCTCTCTGAATCAGGCTCTAAATTGTGGGATTCCACGTTAGAATACTCATTCCGATCCTCCAGCGCGATCTTGTCCTTGGTCGACATCCTGTTTGAAAACCGCGCTGAGGCCGGGTTTCACAAGGAAAGCCAGCACCGCGCGTTCAAGGCGGATCTGCCGGGCCGAGTTGATCTGTGGCCCGTGGTCGAAAAGATCGAAGACGATGACGATACCGACTGGACCGATCCGGTAGATCGGCCCAGCGCGCGGCATCACACCGTCATTCTGGCCGAGAAGGTGGCGCAGTCGATCAAGGCAATGATCGAACAGGGTGAGACGATCCCTGAGGATGGCGAAACGCCCGGCACATTTGTACGGCGGAAGGTTCAACCGGGGGATTTCCTGATCCTCGTTCAGCGCCGCTCGGACCTGTTTGCCGAGATCATCCGCGCCTGCAAAGCCGCTTATCTGCCGATAGCCGGGGCAGACCGGCTTAAGGTCGGTGCGGAATTGGCGGTCAAAGACCTAGCTGCGCTGCTGAGCTTTCTGGCCACGCCCGAGGATAGCCTGTCGCTTGCCACAGTTCTGAAATCGCCGCTGTTCGGGTGGGGCGAACAACAATTGTTCGACTTGGCACATCGGCGCAAAGAACAGTTCCTTTGGGCGGCTCTGCGTCAACGCGCCGAAGAGTACCCTGAAACACTGGCCGTTCTGCACGACTTGCGCGGGCAGATCGACTTTCTGCGCCCCTACGACCTGATAGAACGCATCCTGACCCGCCATGATGGCCGTCGTAAACTGCTGGGCAGGCTGGGAGCCGAGGCGGAAGACGGGATCAACGCGCTGTTGTCGCAGGCATTGGCGTACGAGCGCACGGATATCCCAAGCCTGACTGGGTTTCTGGTGTGGATGCAGACCGATGATCTGGAAATCAAACGGCAGATGAGCGGCGTCGGAAACATGATCAGGGTGATGACGGTGCATGGTTCCAAGGGGTTGGAGGCTCCGATTGTGATCCTGCCGGATACGGGCAAACGGCAAGCTCCGCGCGATGCCGAGATCATGGTGGCCGAAGGCACACCGCTTTGGAAAGTTCCGGCAGATGCTTCTCCGGCATTGATTGCGTGCGCGCGCGACGAAGCCCGAGCGCGGGAAGAAAATGAGCGGCTTCGCTTGCTTTATGTGGCTCTAACACGAGCTGAAAAGTGGTTAATCGTGGCGGCTGCCGGCGATGTCGGTAAGGATGGGACCAGCTGGTATCAGATGGTTCAAACCGCGATGGAACGGGCAGGGGCGGTGGCGCTGCCCAGTTCAGAAACGCTGCGATTGTCACATGGTGATTGGAACGCATCGTCGATTATTGAATCCGCAGAGACCTCAACTGCCGTGACGGACCTGCCAGCCCCGTTCCTGTCTCCCGCCACACAACCAGAGCCTGAAGCGGAAACGCTCAGCCCTTCCGATTTGGGCGGCGCCAAGGCTTTGCCCGGCGATGCAGGTCAGGACGAAGAGGTGGCAAAGTTACGCGGCACGCGGTTGCACCTACTGCTGGAACACTTGCCTTCGATTGCGCGGGAAGACTGGCCGCAGCTTTGCGCACGGGTTCTGCCCGATATGCAGGACGCGGAACGGCAAGAGTTGCTGGACGAGGCATGCGACGTTTTGACTGCGGCGCATCTTCGGCCTGTCTTTGCCGCCGACGCCTTGGCTGAGGTGCCCGTGACAGCCGACCTGAACGGACGTCGCATGCATGGGGTGATCGACCGACTGATCGTCACCGATACCGAGGTTCAGGTCATTGATTTCAAAACAAATGCAACGGTTCCCAACAGTGCTGAGACATGTCCTGAGGGGCTTTTGCGGCAAATGGGGGCGTATGCCAACGCCTTGTCACAGGTCTATCCGAACCACGAAATCCGAACTGCGATCCTATGGACCAGAACAGCAGATCTTATGTGGCTGCCACACGATCTTGTGACGCATGCATTGTCGCGCACCCAGATATCTTGACCTTGGATTAACGGGCCCCTACGTTCAGTTCCCGAGTTTACCCCATTCAGGAGACAGAATATGTCGACCGTTGCCGTTACCGACGATACCTTTGACGCCGAAGTCAAAAACTCCGATGTCCCCGTTGTGGTGGATTTCTGGGCCGAATGGTGCGGCCCCTGTAAACAGATCGGCCCCGCTCTGGAAGAGCTGGCCAACGAATACGGCGGCAAGGTGAAAATTGCCAAGGTGGACGTGGACAGCAACCCGAATTCGGCAGCTGCCATGGGCGTGCGCGGCATTCCGGCGCTGTTCATCTTCAAGGACGGTCAGGTTGTGTCGAACCGCGCCGGTGCAGCACCCAAGGCCGCACTGCAAAACTGGATCGACGAATCAATCTGATCCGATGTGATCGGTTTTGATCAAGGGCGTCCGAATTTGGGCGCCCTTTTTTGTGACTGGCTCAATTGGGCCATCAAACAGGGAAAGCAAATGGCAAAAACACGGGTACTGGTGGAATTCGGGATGGGCACATCCCTGCGGCGCGAGGATTATACCGAGGCTGCGCTGCGGGCGATCAAGGATGCGCTGTGGCATAACTCGGTGAACATGGCCGAGCTGTTCGACTTTCCGAAAGAGGCGATGATCATTGACGCCGAAGTGGGTGTGCAACAGCCCGACAAGGTCGACACCGAGGCGCTGAAGGCGATCTTTCCCTATGGCCAGCCCAACATCACGGTAACGCAGGGTGGTCTGGATATCGATAAGCCCCATACTGATGGCCGCACCGTGATCGCCAACGCGGCGGTCATCGTCTCATTCGACATGGAGCCCGCCCAATGACCGAAAAACGCATCATTCTGGAAATGGGTACCGACAACGATCTTTATGGTCAGGACTACACCAAAGCCGCCTGCCGCGCCGTCCAGGACGCACTGCATCATTCATCGATCACTTTGTTTTCCAAACTTGGCATCGAACACAAGGAAATGCGGGTGCAGGTAACGATTGCTGTACAAAACCCTGATCAGGTCGACTGCGACAGGGTCGCCGCCGATCTGCCAAGGGGCCGCGCCGAAGTGCGGGCCGTCAAGGGTGGGTTGGATGTTGTGGATGACGCCGCGGGCACGCACCATGTCATCGCCACAGCCGCGATCGAGGCGTTTTTGCCGGATCAGGCTGGTAAATACGTGCAAAGCTGACAAAGAAAAAGCCGCTCGGATACCCGGGCGGCTGCTTCAAATTCTGGTTCTGATTGCGGGATCAGATTTTTGCGATGTCCGCGCGCGCCAGGCCGATGTCTTCCAGCTGTGCGTTGGTCAGACCCGACAGAATCTTGCGCGTCTTGCGGTTTTCGTACCGCTCAACAGCGGAGTCGAAGACATTGATGAATGCATCCACTACGTGCAGGATGGTAGCTGCTCCGAGTGGGGCATGGATGTTTGCAGTTGTTGCCATGTTCCCAGTCCTTATATCTGAAACAGCCGACCCGTTGTCGGTTGTGAGCCTCATGTAGTCCCACGGGCGGGGACTCACAATTGCTGGTCTGGTAACCCCGGTTTGCGTTTTGTGCATATCTTTTGGGCAGTTGTGCAACGGGTTGCGCCGATCCCGCGCCCGGCCCATATATAGCGACTGAGAACACGGAGGCTTTCATGGCGGACAGCGATTTTCCCGGATGGCACGGGACCACGATCATTGGTGTCAAAAAAGGCGGGCAAGTCGTTATTGCCGGGGACGGACAGGTCAGCCTGGGCCAGACAGTGATCAAAGGCACTGCGCGCAAAGTGCGTCGTCTATCGCCGGGCGGATTTGAAGTTGTCGCCGGGTTTGCGGGATCAACCGCAGATGCGTTTACCCTGCTGGAACGGCTTGAGGCAAAACTGGAAGCAACACCCGGTCAACTGGCCCGTGCCTCGGTCGAGCTGGCCAAGGACTGGCGCACTGACAAGTATCTGCAAAAGCTTGAGGCGATGTTGATCGTCACCGACGGCAAAGACCTGTTGGTTATCACCGGGGCGGGGGATGTGCTTGAACCGGAACACAACGTGGCCGCTATTGGGTCAGGCGGGAACTTTGCCCTGGCCGCTGCGCGGGCAATGATGGGCAGCGATAAGCCCGCCGAAGAGGTCGCGCGCGAAGCCATGGCGATCGCCGCAGACATCTGCGTCTATACCAATGGCAATCTGACGGTTGAGACGATCTAGGCCAACAGCGCCGAGATTTCTTTCCCCTTCCAGCGCCGGTACATGCCGACCAGCCCAAGTAGGGCGGTTGCGATGACGATGTAATAAGGCAGGCGAATGTCGATGCTCATCAATCCGCCGCCGACCAGGGACATGACACCGCCGGCAAGACAGAAGACCGCCGTCGTAACGCCCATGACCCAACCCTGATCCGCTTCGCCAACGCTGGACGAAAACAGACCTAGCAGGGTCGGGTAGGCGACGCCAAAGAAGAAATAGAAGAAGAAGACCGGGACGTAGCTCAGAACACCGCTGGGGCTGAAGGCGAAGCCAAAGCCGCAGATCACCATCACCACCAATGAGGTGTGGATGATGGAGTGTTTGCTGAATCTTTCTTGCGCTGGTTTCACGAGGAATGTGCTGGAAAACGCCAAGGCAAAACCGATGACCACCATTGCCATGCTGCCACCGATCACGCCGTAGCCCCATGCACTGGTCAGGAAATTATCGACGAAGACGTAGAACGTGACATTGGCAATCATGAACAGCGCATAGACGGGCAGGATTTTCAGAACCAACGGGTGTTCACGTACCGCGATCAGACTGTCGGTGATATCGCGTGGGCGAAAGACAAATGCCGCGCGCTCGGTGCGGGTGTCCTTGAAGAAAAAGCTCACCAGGAAGATGGCGATCATCACCAGAACAAACGCGCCATAGAACGGCATCTTGAGCGTGGCATAGCTGCCCAGTATCGCCGCGTCGGACAGAACAGCCCCGATAATCGGGCCGCCGACCAGACCAAAGCTGACGCCGGTGATGATATACCCCATGTTTCGGTCGCGGTCGGCGGCATCGGTGCTGCCGTCAATCATCGCCGCTTGTGCAATGGGCTGATTACCCGCCGTAAAGCCGGTGACCGACCGACCAACGATCAGCAGAAGCAAACTGTTAAGGTAAAGTGCCGTGATGGTGATGGCATAACCGGCCAGCGCCCCACCTAAACACACCAACAAAGCATTCTTACGCCCGATGGAGTCCGACACTTTCGAGACATAGACCACACCCAAAAACCAGGACAGAAAGAAACACCCGATCACCAACCCATAGTAGAAATGGCGCTGGCCCATAGATGTGCTTTCCGGCAGGAACCCGGATTTTGTTTCCATGATCAAAGAGTTGATGATGGGAAAGACCAGCCCTTGTCCGATCAGATCCACAAATACCACGAACAATAACGTAATCTTGGCAATCTTCGTCATGATACACACCTTGGAACTGGTTCCTTGAGGTGAGTGTAACAGACAGGTGCTATGGCACCTAACGCCTTGTCAGAGGCCGGTAATTTACCGGCCTCCGGGCGCAATTCGTCGTTGGGTTACGAAAGCGCTGCAACGCCCAGCGGAACGCCGGCAACGTCACACCAGATGTAAACTTCGTTATAGCCCGAGATATCCATGGTCGGCGGTACCGCATAAGACTGCTTGCCTTTCAGGTTCAGCAACGCCCCCAGTTTCGAGTTGGGGTCATAGGTGCCGTCCTTGCCGAAGGCCACGCGCGGGTCCGGACCGTTATCCAGCGAAAAGTCATCACCCAGCTCAACGATATAGCGCTCACCGTCCTTGACCACTTTGACCGAACCGGTGGTGATATGTTTCGAGCGGCCCTCGAATGTGCCCTTTTTCTTGGCACCGCCGGCGGCAGCGACATTGGCGCTGGCCAGTGTCAGAGCGGCGCCCGTTGCAGCGGCATTCAAAAAGAGCGAACGACGAGTCATCATGATGTGGGTCTCCATTTCAAAGTGCAGGCGAACTTGCCCGTCGACGCAGACTATGCGCAGCTATTTTCTGTCTGGCGATTCACATCACCACGATTTTCCGTGTGCAGACCGTGTGTTGGCGTGAGTTTTTCGTGATCAGCTTGTGTTTTTGTGGCTTATGATTAGGTTCCGGTGCGAAACAATTGGATAGAACTCACATGACCGACCTGACCCCGCGCGAAATCGTCTCGGAACTGGACCGTTTCATCATCGGGCAGAAGGATGCCAAACGGGCCGTAGCCGTTGCGCTGCGCAACCGCTGGCGGCGCAAGCAGTTGGCTGACGACATTCGGGACGAGGTCTATCCGAAGAACATCCTGATGATCGGCCCCACCGGCGTCGGCAAGACCGAGATTAGCCGTCGTCTGGCCAAACTGGCCCGCGCGCCCTTCATCAAGGTTGAAGCCACCAAATTCACCGAAGTGGGCTATGTCGGTCGTGACGTGGAACAGATCGTGCGCGATCTGGCCGACGCCGCCATCCTGCAAACCCGCGAATACATGCGCGAGGATGTCAAAGCCAAGGCGCATCAGGCCGCCGAAGACCGCGTGATCGAAGCCATTGCAGGCACCGATGCACGCGAAGGCACACGCGAGATGTTCCGCAAAAAGCTGAAAGCGGGCGAGTTGGATGATACGGAGATCGAGTTGGAGCTGTCAGACTCGTCGAACCCGATGCCAATGTTCGATATTCCCGGTCAGCCCGGCAGCCAGATGGGTATGATGAATCTGGGCGACATATTCGGCAAGGCCTTTGGCGGGCGTACCGTGAAACGCAAGATGACCGTCGCCGATAGCTATGAAGCACTGATCGGAGAAGAGGCCGACAAGCTGCTGGATGATGAGATCGTTAACCGCATCGCGCTGGAATCCGTTGAACAGAACGGCATCGTGTTCCTGGATGAGATCGACAAGGTCTGCGCCCGCACTGACGCGCGGGGTGGCGATGTTAGCCGCGAAGGGGTACAGCGTGACCTCTTGCCTCTGATCGAAGGCACGACGGTATCCACCAAGCACGGTCCGGTCAAAACCGACCATATCCTGTTCATCGCGTCGGGCGCGTTCCACATCGCCAAACCGTCGGACCTGTTGCCGGAACTGCAGGGCCGCCTGCCGATCCGCGTGGAATTGCGCGCGCTAACCGAAGAAGACTTTGTGCGCATCCTGACCGAAACCGACAACGCGCTGACCCGTCAATACACCGCCCTGATGGGCACCGAAGAGGTCACGGTCAGCTTTACCGATGACGGAATCGCGGCCCTTGCGCGTATCGCGGCCGATGTGAACCAAAGCGTCGAAAACATCGGTGCGCGCCGTTTGTACACGGTGATGGAGCGCGTGTTCGAAGAGCTGTCCTTTACCGCGCCCGATCAGGCCGGAATCTCGATCACGGTTGATGCGCAATTCGTGGACGACAATCTGGGCGAATTGACCAAATCCACTGACCTCAGCCGTTACGTTTTGTAACATCGCCAGCCGGTTTTTGCCGCTTCGGCAGTGTAGTGCCGCTGGACGCCGGGCCAGAATGAGATAGCGTAGTCGCAACTCACCCAGAGGGCTGACCAGTGCTGCGCTATTTAATAATTCTGATTACATCCCTGACGCTAAGCGCCTGTGTTGATCGGACGGTAACCGAGATTGTTCCATCGGCCGCAACTGTCGGAACGCCTGAAAAGATATTCGCAGCCACGACGCGAGCTCGTCAAGCAGACGGAACTTATGGATTCAAGCGTGGGGAAGCGCTGAAGTTTTTGGAAACAACAGTGTCGATCCCGCCATCACACACGCCGGGAACATTGAAATTCTCTTATGCGAATCCGAACCCGAAAAAAGAATTTGTTCTTACAAATGTTACCGAACTGGGCGGGCCAAAGGGCTTACGCGAACATTTGCGCGGCGAAGACGATGTTACGATTTTTGTACACGGCTACAACTCGACCCAAACCGAGACGATTTTCCGCGCGGCTCAGCTGACCCATGACATTGGCCTTCCGGGATCTACTCTGGTCTATTCCTGGCCCAGCCGCGCGACCGGGTATGGATATGCCTATGATCTCGACAGCATGTTGTTTGCCCGCGACGGGTTGGAGCAGACAATCCGTGAACTGAAATCCATGGGTGTCAAACGCGTCATTCTAGTCGCGCATTCCATGGGGGGCGCATTGACGATGGAGATGATGCGCCAAACGGAACTGCAGGAACCGGGTTGGGCGAAAAGGAACCTCGAAGGGGTCGTGCTGATCTCGCCCGATCTGGATCTGGATCTGTTTCGCTCCCAGATGAGGCGGATCGACAATCCTCCCGACCCATTTATCGTGATGGTCTCGCAAAAGGACAAAATCCTGAACATTTCCGCCCGCCTGCGCGGCACGGATGAGGGTGTGCGGCTGGGAAACATCACCTCACTCGAGTCCCTCGAGGAGTTCCCGATTAACGTGATCGATACAACCGCGTTTAGCAGCGATGCGGAATCCTCGCATTTTGTGGCGGCGACTTCCCCGGCTCTGTTGTCGATCCTTAGTTCGTTGCGGCGCGTCAATAACACGTTCGGACGCGAAGACAGGCCCGGCATCGATATACTGGTGCCGCCCAGCGAGCGTAATCCAGACGGCGCCACGGAAATCGTTCTGACAGAAACAGGGCAGGCTCAGGTCACTACCCCGTGACGCAGTTTAGTTTGCGTGAATATTTTCGGGACAACGCGACCTGGTTGGGTGCGGGGGTCCTTTTGACCTTTCTGTCCAGCTTTGGGCAGACCTTCTTCATCTCGATCTTCGCTGGAAACATCCGCGCCGAATTTGGTCTTGGGCACGGCGCGTGGGGCGGTCTTTACTCTTTGGGCACCACCGTTTCGGCCATCGTTATGATCTGGGCCGGCGGGCTGACAGATGTTTTCCGCGTCCGTGTATTGGGGCCCTCCGTTCTGGTCGGCCTGGCCGTGGCAGCAGTGGCCATGGCCGTGAACAGCTGGCTTGTCCTGTTACCGCTGGTGGTCTTTTTATTGCGCCTGTTCGGGCAGGGGATGAGCATCCATCTTGCACAGGTCGCCATGGCGCGATGGTTCATCGTTACACGTGGCAAAGCCCTGTCGATTGCATCGGTCGGCTACGCGATTGGAGAGGCGCTGCTGCCGCTAGCTTTCGTGGCCGCGATGGCGTTTCTGGACTGGCGATGGCTTTGGGTGTTGTCCGCAGTGGTTGTCCTGATGGGGATACCCGTTCTGACGCGACTTTTGCGTCAGGAGCGCACGCCGCAGAGTCTGGCGGATGCCTATTCAGCGACAGGGATGCAGGGCCGCCATTGGACCCGGAAAGACGCGCTGTTTCACCCTCTGTTCTGGTTCATGGCCCCGACTATTCTGGCCCCATCGGCCTTTATTACTGCGTTCTTCTTCCATCAGGTGCATCTTGCCCAAGTCAAGGGATGGCAGCATATCGAACTGGTCGCCCTGTTTCCGGTTTTCACCGGCGTATCCTTGATTGGGATGTTTGCGGCCGGCTGGGCGCTGGACAAATGGGGCACCGCGAGGCTGATGCCTTTTTACCAAATCCCGATCGCAATAGGTTTTGTGATCGCAGGAATGACAAACTCGATCGGCGGGGCCTTGATTGCAATGATCTTTCTGGGACTGACGGTTGGAGCAAACAACACACTACCAAGCGCCTTCTGGGCAGAATTCTACGGCACCAGGCACATTGGGGCGATCAAGGCGATGGCCACAGCAGTTATGGTTTTGGGATCAGCGATCGGCCCCGGCCTGACCGGGATATTGATCGACGCCGGTATACCGCTGAGCACACAGTTCCTGTGGATCGGAGGTGTTTTCATTCTTGTATGCCTGTCGGCTAATATCGGAATTACGCGCGCTGTGCGCTCGCTTTAACGCGTCCGGCGCAAATAGACGTAGTAGGCCCCTTCGCCGCCGTGGCTGATATGGGCTGGGGTCACTTGCAAAACGGCCTGCGCAAGCGGCGGCAAGGCCAACCATTGCGGCACTTGGTTGCGCAATACACCGCGCGGCGTGGGGATAGGACCGGGTTCATCCCTGTCCTTTCCTTTTCCGGTGACAACCAGAACAAGGCGCTTACCTGACGCCTGGGCCGTCAGAATAAACCGGGTGAGCGCCGGATACGCAGTGTCCATGCGCATGCCATGCAGGTCCAGTTTCCCTTCAGGCTTGATCTTGCCGCGTTTCAAACGGCCAAATGCCTTGGTGTCCATTTGCACCGGGCTGGTACGCAAACTTTCACTGATCGAGGGCTTCAGCGCATTTCGCACGGGTTTACCGGGCGCGTTTTGTCCGACCTCGAATGCCTCAAACCGGGGTTTTGGGGGTTTGTTCGGCTTGGGTTTGGGCAGTGTGACCGGGTGGACCGATTGTGGAATTTCGGGATGCAGCCGCTCAGCCTGTTTGGCGACCTTGCGCCACAGCTCGACCTCGTCTGCCGTCAGTTTGCGCCGGGACATCAGAATTCATCCGGTAGTAAGGCATAGGCCCGTTGGATCGGCAGCAACAGCACCATCCGTCCCGGATCCCTGAGGCGCCCGGCGGCCTTTCCGGCGTCATCACCTGTGCCAAAGAAGATATCCGCACGCTGCGCACCTTTGATGGCAGCACCCGTGTCTTGAGCAATCATCAAACGCCGCAACGGAGTCTTGCCATCTTTTTCCACCCAGACAGGGGCGCCCAGCGGCGTATAAGCCGGATCAGCCGCAATGCTGCGCATCGTGGTAACTGATCTGTTCATGGCACCCAACGGCCCAAGCTCGGGCGCAACGCGCGAAACTTCGCGGAAGAACACGTAAGAAGGGTTGTGAAACAGCAGTTCAACCCCGGCTTCAGGGTTCTTGCGGACCCATGAGCGGATCATCTGGGCACTGACTTCATGCGCGCCCAGCGCACCCTGGCGGATCAGCTCAGCCCCAATGGAACGATAAGGGTGACCGTTTGCCCCGCCATAGCCCACGCGCAGGGCACTGCCATCTGGCAGGCGCACACGTCCCGAACCCTGAATTTGCAGAAAGAACAACTCGACCGGGTCATCCACCCAAGCGATCTCAAGGCCGCGACCCTGCATCGCGTCGCCCGTCAGGATTTCGCGACGGCTGAGCCATGGTCCTTCGGCACGCGCTTCGGGTGGCATTTTGTAGATTGGATACTTGAACCGGTTGGTCCGGGTTTTAGACCCATCCAGTTCCGGTTCGAAATAACCGGTGAAAAGGGCGTCGTCGCCGTCCTCGACCAGAACCGGGCGAAAGAATAACTCAAAGAACGACCGCGCCGCGTCTGCCTTGTATGTTCGGGCCACGTTGCATAGCGCTTGCCAGTCCGGATTATCCAGATCGCCGCAGGTGTTCAGAAATACCGAAAGGGCCGCCCCATGATCATCGGCAGCCCATCCATCCAGATCGTCAAAGGAAAGAATTGATCGCGTCGGTTCAGCGCTGGTGGCAGTGGTCATGACTGCCACCAGTAATAGCGACCGGAGCGCGCCAATCATGCGTCCGTGGCAACAAGCAGCCAGTTTGGATCATCAGCACCCATCACACGGGCAAAGGTCCAGCTGTCCTTTTGGCGTTTTACGGTGTTCGGGTTGCCTTCGATGATGTCGCCACCGCGGTCGCGTACGACCGAGGTCAGCTCGCCCACAAACCGCATCGTAATCTCGGCTTGGTTTGTGTCTTTGTCGAAGGTCACATCCGCCAGCGCGGTTTCGCGGACGCCGATAAACTCGGCCTCGATGGTCAGGCCCTGATCTTCACGGGCTGCCACAACTGAAACAAAAGTGTCGAACACCTCTTCGGACAGGAAGGGCTGAATTTCATCCAGATTCCCCTTTTCGAACCCCATGACGATCATCTCATAGGCACCGCGTGCGCCCTGCACAAATTCAGTGACCGAGAAGCTGGGCTCAACCCGCTTCATCGCGGCCAGTGTTTGCGCCTGTTCGCTGTCTTCGGCGACATGGTCTGTAATGTCATGATCCGGGCCGCCTTCGATCACCTCGAAGCCGCGACGCGACTTGTCCGCCTCGGGTTGCTGTTGAACAGGGGGTTTCTCAAAACCCTCACGTGTACCCAGCACGCTTTTTAGGCGCAGGATCAGGAAAACGGCAATTCCGGCCAGGACCAGCAACTGGATCATCGGTTCGTTCATTTCATCCTCTTTTCAGACCGCGGCTTTGTATACGCGGCCTCATGCCACTATGTAGGTGACAGATCGTGGCAAGTCCACAGCCCGGCCTAAGGGAAAGGATAAAGCAAATGTACTTGTTCTTGGCATTTTTATTGGTGCCGATCATCGAGATCGCCCTGTTCATACAGGTCGGCGGCCTGATTGGCCTGTGGCCTACGCTGGCGATCGTCGTTCTGACGGCCGTTATCGGCACCTTTATGGTCAGGACACAAGGTCGCATGGCACTGGTCAATTTGCAGCGATCCTTTTCCGAACTGGATGACCCGACCGAGCCTTTGGCCCATGGCGCGATGATCTTGCTGTCTGGTGTTTTGCTGCTGACGCCGGGATTTTTCACCGATGCCGTTGGCTTTGCACTGCTTGTTCCGAGTATTCGAGTGGCCGTATTCAAATACCTGAAATCCAAGGCGACCATCACGCATTTCCAGATGGGCACCGGCGCGCAGTTCCGCACTGGTCCCACCCAGTTTGATCAGGATGACGTGATCGACGGAGATTTTACTGAGGTTCGCCCGCGTCAGAACCCCTCAAAGCCATCCAAATGGGTCGAAGGTCCACCCCAGCATTGAGGTGCCGCGCCCAACTTGCTAAGCAGTGGCAAATTTCATTTTCGGAGTAGATCCATGGCTGACGAAAGCCCTGCAGAAAACACCGCGGCACAGACCGCCCCTCAGATCCAGATGCGCGTTCTGGGACAGTTCATTCGCGATATGTCTTTTGAAAACGTGATGGCACAAAAAGGCGTGTCTGGTGACGTTCAGCCCGAGATTGCTGTTCAGGTGAACCTGGACGCCAAAAAGCGCCCGACCGAGCATCAGTACGAAGTTGCGGTCAAGCTGAACCTGACTTCCAAAGCCAAGGGCATGGAAGACGTTCTGTTCCTGTGCGAGCTGGATTATTGCGGTCTGTTCCACATCGAAGGCGTGGCCGAAGATCAACTGCACCCATTCCTGATGATCGAGTGCCCGCGCATGCTGTTCCCGTTCCTGCGCCGCATTGTCAGCGACATCACCCGTGACGGTGGTTTCCCGCCGGTCAACCTGGACAATATCGACTTTGTTGCGCTGTACCGCAACGAGCTGATGCGCCGTCAGGCCGAAACCGAAAAAACCGAAGCCTAATCGGTACGACCCGCGCCGGGCAGGCGCTCAGGCGCGGGTCCACAGGGCTTTTTCGCCCAGTTCTTCCACAAATGTCTCATGAGCCGCGCGTTCTTCCGCGGTGATTTTCGACGCCAGCGGCGTCGGGCGCGCAGCGGGCCGCCAATCGTCCCCTCCGCCACCGGCAGAAGCCGCGCTGGTGGACAGGCCAAAGTCCGGCTGTCGCCCGCCAATCAGTTCCAGATACACTTCAGCAAGAATTTCCGAGTCGAGCAGCGCGCCGTGCAAAACACGGTTCGTGTTGTCGATGTTGAACCGCCGACACAACGCATCCAATGATGCAGGCGAACCCGGAAACCGTTTGCGCGCAATCGCCAGCGTGTCCAGCGCCTGATCCATCGGCAGCTGCGGCAACCCCATCCACCTGAGTTCCGCATTCAGGAATTTCATATCGAAGGACGCGTTGTGGATCACCAGTTTGGAATCCTGAATGAAATCAAGGAACCCCTGACCAACCTTGGCAAAAACCGGCTTGTCTTTCAGCGTAACCTCGCCCTTTTCCGGGGGGCGCGGAGTGTCCAGCAGGTCGGGGCCGATACCGTGCACGCCAAATGCCTCTTCGGGCATCGAACGCTCGGGGTTGATGTAAACGTGATAAGTCTCACCTGTGGCCATATGGTTCCACAGTTCGACTGCACCGATTTCTACGATCCGGTCGCCGCTTTCGGGATCAAACCCCGTGGTTTCGGTATCGAGTACAATCTCACGCATTAGCCATCCCCGCCCGTATCTGTCTGACAACATCCTGCACCTGTGCGCGGGCGTGGTCCAGCGTGTCCGTCACGATCACAAAGTCCGACCGCGCGCATTTTTCATCATTGGTCATCTGCTTGGCGCGGATTTGTTCGAATTGCTCTTCGGTCATCGTTCCGCGCTCCATCACACGTCGCTTTTGCTCGTCCGCCGGGACCTGAACACAAGCAACCGCATCCATCGCCGCATTGCCGCCTGTTTCAAACAACAAAGGGATGTCGAAAACCAGAATGTCCGCCGTGGCGCTATCCCGAAAACCCACCCGGTCGGCGGCCACCAAAGGGTGAACGATGCCTTCGATCACTTTCAATACCGTCGGGTCCGCGGAAATAGTTTGTTTCAAGGCATCCCGGCTGACCGCGCCATCATCAATTGCCTCAGGAAACGCATCACGCATTGGTTTTACCGCAGCGCCGCCCCTTGAATACAGCCGATGCACAGCCGCATCCGCATCCCAAAGCGCACAGCCTTCATCCACGAACATCTGTGCCGTGGTGCTTTTGCCCATTCCGATCGAGCCTGTCAGGCCAAGTGCAAAGCTCATCCCAGCACCGTGGTGCGCAACTCATCCGTTACCTCGGGCCGTTTTCCAAACCAACGCTCAAAGCCCGGAACCGCCTGGTGCAGCAACATGCCCAGACCGTCAACTGTTGTGCACCCGGCCTCTTCGGCCGCTTGCAGAAGCTTGGTTTTCAGAGGGGCGTAGACAAGGTCGGTAGCCACAGCACCCGGCTGCAAACCATCCAACGGCACACGCAATTCGGGCTGTCCCTGCATACCCAGAGATGTTGTGTTCACCACCAGCTCCGCATTCTCGATCACATTGCCGGCCTTGACCCAATCAACCACTGTAATGCGCGGCCCAAATTCTTCTTTCAATTGGTCGGCCCGGGCACGCGTGCGGTTGGTCAGCATGATCTCGGGCACTCCGGCATCCACCAGTGCCTGCAAAACGGCGCGCGCAGCCCCGCCCGCGCCGAAGACCACGGCCGGCCCATCCTGTGGGTTCCAGTCGGGCGCCCCTGCAAGCAGGTTTTCCATAAATCCGTAGCCATCGGTGTTGTCTGCGTGGATCGAGCCATCAGGCAGAAAGACAAGTGTATTTGCCGCACCAATCTTTGCCGCCCGATCCGACACGTGATCCGCAATCTGCAAGGCGGCTTCTTTATGGGGGACGGTTACATTTGCGCCGACATACCCGGCTTTGGGCAGGGTCCGCAGAACACTCTCCAAATCCTCGGGTGCGACGTCCATAGGGATATAGTGCCCGGGCAGCCCATAGGTCTTTAGCCAATGTCCATGCAGTTTAGGGGATTTTGAATGTCCAATCGGATGCCCAATCACGCCGGCCAATGGAATTTGGTTATCCGTCATTGATCAATCATCCCTTTCACAGCCAGAAAATTCAGCAACTCCAACAGGGGCATACCCAAAACATTAAAATAGTCGCCGTCAATGGTGGCGAACAGGCGCACACCTTCCTCCTCAAGCTTATAAGCCCCGACCGCATGGCGAATGCTGTCCCAGTTGCGGTCAATATAGTCGCGCAGATAGGTGTCCGAGCTCATGCGCATCCGCAGACGCACCTGACCAACATGGCGCCAGATGGGTTCACCATTCTGATAGATCACGGCCGCAGACAACAGCATATGCCGCTTGCCCCGCATTGCCTTCAACTGCGCCAGCGCGTCCTCGGGTGTTTCTGGTTTCGACAAAAGCTGGCCATCGAAGTCCAGCACCTGATCACAGCCCAAAACCATCGCGCCCGGGTTCTTGTCACTAACCTTGCGGGCCTTCATTTCTGCCAAAGTGTCTGCGATATCTCGTGGGGGCGCATCCTCGGCCAGCAAGGCGCGTTTGGCTGTATCTTCGTCAACGCGCGCGGTTTCCACTGTGAACGGCACGCCCGCATTGCGCAAAAGCTGCGCGCGGATAGATGACCCCGAGGCAAGGATGATGGGGACAGACATGTGGAAAACCCCCTTAGCAAATCGTTGAGCGTTCTAGGATGGTTTGTATGGTTTTCCGGTTGACACGCAACCCCGGGAATTTCGCCTGAAACTTCCCTGAGTCGTTCGAAGACCGTCCTTTTGGGACAAGGATAACTTTGCTGCACGGGAAAACTGGGATTTCCTGTCTTACCCAACGAGTTATCCCCAGACAAGCTTGAGTGGTATCGGACTAATATACTGAAATTAAATAATAAAAACTGAATTCAACAGAATCACCTATTTACGGCACAATTCTATCCACCTGGGGAAAACACATGCGTAAAAAAGTAATCCACGGAATTTACTCACCCTACAAAACCATCATCCTTTTTCTTTTCCTATTTTTTTATTAGGGAGGGTTCCAACCAAAGTCCGGAGCCAGAATGACCGATCTTCTTTTCACGATTTACCCGTGGGTGAAGTCATTGCACATCATGGCTGTGATTTCATGGATGGCAGGTTTGTTCTATTTGCCCAGACTATACGTCTATCACGTTGAGAAAGCCCAACACGTCGAAGGCGCAGAAACCATCTTCTTTGAGATGGAAGAGAAACTGCTGCGTGTGATCATGCGCCCTGCGATGTATGTTGCGTGGCTTTGCGGGCTGATCATGGTTTTCACGCCCGGCATCGTGGGGTGGGATTGGTCCTGGCCCTGGATCAAGGGTGCTGCCGTAATTGGTATGACCTGGTTCCATCATTGGCTGATGGCGAGACGTAAGGATTTCTTGGAAGGCCGAAATAAGCTTACTGGACGGCAATTTCGCATGATGAACGAGGTTCCGACCGTTCTGATGATTATCATCGTTCTGGCGGCCGTTGTGAAGTTCTGAGGGCCTGTTTGACTCCGAGGGCAGTCGCGCTTATGTAGGGATCAACACGCCCGTCCGGGCGGCGTATCTTCCGTACTGAAATTCCACTTCGTGCCGCAATGTCAGCGGCGAAGGTATATATCATGTCCACTGAATCCCTGAATCTGGCCGACCTGAAGGCCAAAAGCCCCAAAGACCTTCTTGCGATGGCCGAAGAGCTGGAGATCGAAAACGCCTCGACCATGCGAAAAGGCGAGATGATGTTCCAGATTCTGCGCGAACGCGCGGATGAAGGCTGGACCGTTGGCGGAGACGGCGTGCTGGAAGTGCTGCAAGACGGCTTCGGCTTTCTGCGCTCGCCCGAGGCAAACTATTTACCAGGTCCGGATGATATCTATGTCTCGCCCGACATGATCCGCCAACATGCCTTGCGCACCGGTGATACGGTCGAAGGGGATATCAAAGCGCCTGATGACAATGAACGTTATTTTGCGCTGATCAAGGTCACCAAGATCAACTTTGAAGAACCAGAAAAAGCCAGACACAAGATCGCGTTTGACAACCTGACGCCGCTCTATCCCGATGAACGCCTGAAGATGGAGATCGAGGATCCCACCATCAAGGACAAGTCGGCGCGTGTGATCGATCTGGTGGCCCCGATCGGTAAAGGCCAGCGATCGCTGATTGTGGCGCCGCCGCGGACCGGTAAAACGGTGATCCTGCAGAACATCGCGCATTCGATCGAACAGAACCACCCAGAGTGCTATTTGATCGTTCTGCTGATCGACGAACGCCCCGAAGAGGTGACCGACATGCAGCGTTCGGTGAAGGGTGAAGTTGTATCTTCAACCTTCGACGAACCCGCAACTCGCCACGTGGCGGTATCTGAGATGGTCATCGAAAAGGCCAAGCGTTTGGTTGAGCATAAACGAGATGTTGTTATTCTTCTCGACTCGATCACAAGACTTGGTAGGGCCTTCAACACTGTGGTGCCATCATCGGGCAAAGTTCTGACCGGTGGTGTAGACGCGAATGCTCTGCAACGGCCCAAACGGTTCTTTGGTGCCGCCCGTAATATCGAAGAAGGTGGCTCGCTGACCATCATCGCCACCGCGCTGATCGACACCGGCAGTCGGATGGACGAAGTTATATTCGAAGAATTCAAAGGCACCGGTAACTCGGAAATCGTTCTGGATCGCAAGATCGCAGATAAGCGCGTGTTCCCGGCCATCGACATCCTAAAATCCGGCACCCGGAAAGAGGATCTGCTGGTCGACAAGGGCGATCTGGCCAAGACATTCGTCTTGCGTCGTATCCTCAACCCGATGGGCACAACCGACGCAGTCGAGTTCCTGTTGTCCAAGTTGAAACAGACCAAGACGAACGGTGAGTTCTTCGATTCGATGAACACCTGACACAGGTCTTAAACGACGCGAGGCCTTCGAATGGATACGATATTCGCCTTGGCCAGCGCGCAAGGCAAAGCCGGGGTGGCGGTCATCCGCCTCTCCGGACCAGACGCGCATTCCGCAGCTGCCAGCTTAACCGGAAGTCCGCTGCCGTCTCGTGGCATGCGGGTCCGTTCGCTGTACGCCACCGATGGCGCGCGGTTGGATGACGGGCTGGTTCTGACCTTTCAAGCCCCGGCCAGTTTTACCGGTGAAGACGTGGCCGAACTGCAGATCCATGGTAGCACCGCTTCGGTGAACGCAGTGATGCGATGCCTGTCCGATATGGACGAGCTGCGACTGGCGGAGCCTGGTGAGTTCACCAGACGCGCGCTGGAAAACGGCAAGATGGACCTGACACAGGTCGAAGGTCTTGCTGATCTGATTGATGCGGAAACCGAGGCGCAGCGCAAACAAGCACAAACTATTCTGGCTGGTGATTTGGGTTTTCTGGCGGAACGGTGGCGACGCGATCTGATCCGTGCTGCATCCTTGCTGGAAGCTGTCATTGATTTCGCGGATGAGGATGTTCCAACAGATGTCACGCCCGAGGTTAAATCGCTTGTGAACGGCGTTATGGCTGATCTGCAACGTGAAGCGGATGGCGTAAAGATTGCAGAGCGCATTCGAACGGGGTTTGAAGTCGCGATTGTTGGTCTTCCGAATGCCGGAAAATCAACCTTGCTAAACGCTCTGGCAGGGCGTGAGGCGGCGATTACTTCGGAATATGCCGGAACTACTCGCGATGTGATCGAGGTTCGAATGGATCTCGCAGGACTTCCGGTCACGTTGCTGGACACCGCAGGATTGCGGGAAACTGAGGATCACGTTGAAAGCCTGGGAATCGAACTGGCAAGAAAGCGCGCCGATTCAGCGGATCTGCGTGTGTTCCTGACAGATGACCCGAAGGAACTGGGTGTTCAAATGGTGAAAGGCGATATACAGGTTTTGCCGAAATCTGATCTTCGCGATCTATCTGAGGGTGGAATATCCGGAAAAACCGGGCAGGGTATTGATCAACTCATTTCCCAGATTTCGGATGTGCTTAGCAACCGAACTACAAGCAGTGGTATTGCGACGCGGGAAAGGCACCGGGTTGCTTTAATCAAATCGCGGGAATCCCTAGGTTCTGCCATGGCGGTTCTGGAATCAGGTCCAGACTTGTATGATATCGCAGCAGAAGAATTGCGCACGGCAATCCGTGCACTTGAAACCTTGGTTGGCAGAATCGGCGTTGAAGATCTTTTGGATGAGATCTTCTCGAGTTTTTGCCTGGGTAAGTAAGGAGTGTTTCACGTGAAACATTCAGATTTCGATGTAGTGGTCATTGGCGCGGGACACGCGGGCACCGAAGCCGCGCATGCGGCAGCGCGTATGGGCGTCAAGACAGCACTGGTTACATTGTCCGCATCAGACATAGGCGTCATGTCCTGCAACCCGGCAATTGGTGGGTTGGGTAAAGGCCATCTGGTCCGTGAAATTGATGCCCTGGATGGGGTCATGGGACGTGTTGCCGATCAGGCCGGAATTCAATTTCGCTTGCTTAATCGACGTAAAGGACCAGCTGTTCAAGGCCCCAGAACTCAGGCAGATCGTGCGCTGTACCGCGCGGCCATGCAGAAAGAGACGGATAAGCAGCCAAATCTGTTCGTCGTTACCGGAGAAGTTGTCGATTTTCTGATGGAAGGGAACCAAGTTTACGGTGTGAAACTTGCTGACGGTTCTGAAATCAAGAGTAAAACGGTTATCCTGACGTCCGGTACGTTCTTGCGTGGTGTCATTCATATTGGGGACGTATCACGCCCAGGTGGTCGTATGGGTGATCGCCCGTCAGTCAAATTGGCAGAACGGCTCGAAAGTTTCGAGCTACCCCTGGGGCGTTTGAAAACAGGAACACCGCCGAGGCTGGATGGCCGGACGATTGATTGGAGTGATCTGGAACAGCAAGACGGGGATGATGACCCAACCTTGTTTTCATTCTTGTCAACAAAGGTGATTGCCCCACAGATTTCCTGCGGAATCACGCATACAAACGCACGGACGCACGAAATCATTGAAAAAAACTTGTCTCGATCGGCGATGTATGGCGGACATATTGATGGGGTGGGCCCCAGGTATTGCCCATCCATCGAGGATAAGATCGTACGATTTGCTGATAAGGAATCACATCAGATTTTCCTGGAGCCCGAAGGTGTCGATGATCACACGATCTATCCGAACGGGATTTCGACCTCTTTACCTCAGGACGTGCAGCTTGAGTATGTGCGTTCAATCAAAGGTCTTGAGGCGGCAGAGATCCTGCAGCCCGGTTATGCGATTGAGTATGACTATGTGGATCCGCGTGTTTTGACATCGACTCTCGCACTACCAGATGTCGAAGGACTATATCTAGCAGGGCAAATAAACGGAACCACAGGATATGAGGAGGCAGCTGCGCAAGGCTTGGTTGCGGGGTTGAATGCTGCGCTAAAGGTGCTTGACCGGGAACCGCTGCATTTTACACGTGCTGACAGTTATATCGGCGTGATGATCGACGACCTGACAACACGCGGTGTTGTGGAACCTTATCGCATGTTCACGTCACGCGCAGAATTCCGTTTGTCACTACGTGCGGATAATGCAGACCAGCGCCTTACGCCAATTGGGCTGGAAATCGGCTGTGTTGGCGGTGAGCGGAGCAGCATGTTTTCAAGCAAGATGGAGAGGTTGTCCGCCGCAAAGTCCCAGCTGACAGAAAAAACCTTTACTCCAAAAGAAGTTCGAGCAGCTGGTATCAATGTCAATCAAGATGGAAACCGCAGGGACGGGATGGCTATTCTGGCGTTCCCGGATGTTCACTTTGGTGATCTTGTTCCTCTGATGCCCGAGATTGAGAGTGTTGATGAGGAGATCCGTCTGCAAGTAGAGCGGGACGCTTTGTACGCAAACTACATTGCCCGGCAACAAAAAGATGTTGAGGCAATGAAACGCGATGAATCATATGAGATTCCACGGGGTTTCGACTATTTTGCGATGGAAGGGCTATCTTCTGAAATGAAGCAAAAGCTTTCAAATGCAAAGCCGGAGAACATTGCACAGGCGGGGCGTGTCGAAGGAGTTACCCCTGCGGCACTGACGTTGTTATTGGCTAAGCTTCGTCGCGATCAGAAGGTCCGCAAGGTATGAATGGGACCACTATTGATGATTTGGATGTTTCACGTGAAACATTCGAGCGTCTCACAACCTATGTAGAGCTTGTGAAGCGGTGGAACCCGAAGATTAATCTTGTTTCACGGAAAAGCTTGGATGACATCTGGCTTCGGCACATAAAGGATTCCGTACAAGTTTATAGATGCGCAAACCTATTCAAAAACTGGGTAGATTTGGGTAGTGGAGGCGGATTCCCCGGGATGGTTTGTGCCATAATGGCCATTGAAGACGCACCAGATGCCCAGTTCACCTTTATTGAAAGTGACCAACGAAAGTCCGCCTTCCTGCGCAACGTTGCACGTGAGTGCGGCGCGAAATGCACTGTTGTTTCCAAGCGAATCGAAGTGGTTGAACCGTTGAGCGCTGATATCCTTTCTGCGCGGGCTCTTGCTGATCTTCCTACGCTATTGTCCTTTTGCGACAGACATTTGAGCAAAAAGGGGCTGGCGCTGTTGCCGAAAGGCGAAAGGTGGAAAAAAGAGCTGGAAGAGGCGCAGGAAGAATGGAATTTCGACGTTGACCCGATTACAAGTTTAACTGAGCCTCAGGCCGTTATCCTTAAAATCAAAGGAGTATCACGTGGTTGATTTGTCTCGTCCCTCAGGGCCCCGGATTATTGCGGTAGCCAATCAGAAGGGCGGGGTTGGGAAAACCACAACAGCGATCAACCTTGCGGCCGGTCTGGCCGAGGCTGGATGCAAAGTGCTGGTTGTTGATCTTGATCCTCAGGGGAACGCATCCACCGGATTGGGGGTCGAAGATCGGGATTGGACGACGTATGACCTGATTCTGGATGACGCGCCATTAGAGGCGGTCGTTCAGGAAACCGAAATCGAGGGGTTGCTTGTCGTCCCGGCGACGGTTGATCTAAGCTCGGCGGATATTGAATTGATATCCAATGAAAAACGCAGCTATCTGTTGCATGACGCGCTGCGTCAAACCGCAATCGACAAGTTTGACCTGGATTTTGTGCTAATCGACTGCCCGCCTTCGCTAAATCTTCTGACTGTCAACGCTATGGTCGCTGCACATTCTGTCCTGGTGCCGTTGCAGAGTGAGTTCTTTGCGTTGGAAGGATTGTCGCAACTAATGCTGACCATCCGAGAGGTGCGCCAAACCGCGAATCCGGACCTTAGAATCGAAGGTGTTGTGTTGACCATGTATGACAACCGCAACAACTTGTCCCGCCAGGTCGAAAAAGACGCGCGTGACAATCTGGGCGAGATGGTATTTAAAACCAAGATACCCAGAAATGTGCGGGTCAGCGAGGCTCCGTCTTACGCGTTGCCCGTTTTGCAATACGACTCGGGATCACTGGGGGCGATGGCTTACCGGCACCTGGCCCGGGAAGTCATGCACAAGAACAAGAAAGTCGCCGCCTAAGCGACAGTGAGGAGGGCACCGTGGCCGCCAAAAAAACAAAACCCAGAGGTTTGGGCCGGGGACTTTCCGCTTTGATGGCGGATGTGACGCAGGATAGCGGGGGGCTTATGCCCACAGACCCGCGCCGTCCGGATATGAAAGTCCCGATTGAAAAACTGCGCGCGAACCCGAACCAGCCACGCAGAACCTTTCAGCAAGAGCGATTGGATGAACTTGCGGCCTCGGTCAAGGAAAAGGGCATCATTCAGCCGCTGATCGTGCGTGAGGTTCGCGGCGGCGACTATGAAATCGTGGCAGGCGAACGCCGCTGGCGTGCGGCTCAGATGGCGCAGCTGCATGATATCCCGGTTATCGTGCGGGATTTTGACGACACCGAAGTTCTGGAAGTCGCCATTATCGAGAATATTCAACGCGCAGACCTGAATGCTGTCGAAGAGGCTGCGGGTTACAAGCAGTTGATGGATCGTTTTGGCCATACACAGGAAAAGCTGGCCGAAGCGTTGGGTAAAAGCCGCAGCCATATTGCGAACCTTTTGCGTTTGCTGTCGTTGCCGATGGACGTTCAGAAGCTTGTTGTTGAAGGAAAACTGTCTGCCGGTCATGCCCGGGCGCTGATCACAGCTGAAGACCCCTCTGAGCTGGCGAAGATCGTCGTCAAGGACGGGCTGAGCGTGCGTGCGACTGAAGCGCTGGTGAAAAAACAACAGCAGGGGGATGCTCCTCAGGCGGCGCCGCGGTCCAGAAATCTGAATGCTGGCAAGGATGCGGATACGCGCGCGTTGGAGAAGGATCTTTCGGCCATTCTGGCGATGAAAGTAGCCATCAACCACAAAGCGGGATCGGAAACGGGGCAGGTCGTGCTGACCTACGAAAACCTTGATCAATTGGACGATCTTTGCGCCAAGCTCAGCCGTTAGGGCGGGTCCAGATAAAAATCATAACCCCGCTAAGGACAACTGCCTGAATGATCAGGACGTGGCTTGGAAGCGCAAGAACGACAGACAATCCAAAAACGGCGGCAACCGACAGGGTGGCCGCCTTTTTTGCGGCCGGACGAATGGCGCCCGAGCGTTGCCAATCCAAGATCATCGGCCCGAAGGTTCCATGACTGACCAGCCAAGTGTGCAGTCGGGAGGAAGATCGGGCAAAAAAGAACGCGGCCAGCAAAAGAAACGGGACCGTCGGCAGCAGCGGCAACACAATGCCGACAACAGCCAACCCGACGCAGATCAATCCCATTGCGGCCCAGAGGTACTGCATCGTTTATCCCAATAACTCTCGAATGACCGCATTCAGGACTGCGCGACCATCTTTGGTGGCGATCAATCGGCCGTTTGATCGGTGTATCATACCCAGCTCTTCCAGGTCTCTCAGTTTGTTTTCTGGCAGTGTGAGATCGGAAAGTGCATTGAAACGATCAACATCTAGTCCTTCAGAAATTCTCATACCCATCATAAGGTATTCACTTGCCTGATCTTGCGTAGATAGCAATGATCTTTCTTTCTCGCCGTTTCCTTTTTCAACAGCACTGAGCCAGGCGTTGGGTGACAGATAGGTCTCTGTCGCTATCTTCTGGCCGTCCAGCGTAATACGCCCGTGCGCGCCGGGTCCGACACCGACGTAATCTCCGTAACGCCAATAGATCAAGTTGTGCCGGGATTCTGCCCCCGGACGGGCATGGTTGGAAACCTCATAGGCGGGCAGGCCGTGGGCTTCGCAGATCTCTTGTGTGGCCAGATACATGTCGGCGGCGTGGTCATCCTTGGGCAGTCCACGCAGCTTACCAACTGCATACCGGTCCCCAAAGGCGGTGCCTTCCTCAATCGTCAATTGATAGAGCGAGAGGTGATCGATGGCCATCGACAGCGCCTCGGTCAGTTCTGCTTGCCAGGCCTTCGGGGTTTGATGCTGACGTGCGTAAATCATGTCAAAGCTGACGCGGTCAAAGCAGTCGCGGGCGATATCAAATGCGGCGCGGGCCTCGGCGACCGTGTGGATACGACCCAATCGGCGCAGGTCCTCGTCATTCAGGGCCTGAACGCCCATGGAAACTCGGTTCACGCCTGCATCGCGATAGGCGGCAAACCGGCCTGCCTCGACCGATCCGGGGTTGGCCTCAAGCGTGACTTCCATGTCATTTGCAGGGCGCCAAAGCTTGCGCGCCTCGTCGATAATGGCTGCCACCGTTTCTGGTGCCATAAGGGACGGCGTGCCGCCACCAAAGAAGATCGTGCTTAAAACCCGATCTGGGGTTTCAGATGCCGAGCGGTGCAGTTCAGCTAAATAAGCTTTAAGCCATTGTTTTTGATCAATATTTTTTGAAACATGGCTGTTGAAATCGCAATAGGGGCACTTAGCCTCGCAAAAAGGCCAGTGCACATAGAGGCCGAAACCTCCATGCCGCCAGTCATCCACCGAAACAGCCTTGAACAAAGGCATTTACGGCGCGTCCGCGATGGCTGATTTTGTGTTTTTCCGCCGGAACCATTTCCGCACAGGTCACATCGTGCCCGTCCGGTTGGAACATCGGGTCATAACCGAAGCCGTTTTCCCCACGGATGGGCCAGACAAGCTGACCGGGCATGACGCCTTCAAACACTTCGTCATGACCATCAGGCCAGGCCAGGACCAGCGTGCAGCGAAATTGTGCAGTGCGGGGATGAGGCGCCTGTGCGGCCTCGAGCTCATCATGTGCGCGGGTCATCGCCATCAGGAAATCGCGGCCATTGCCGGTTTCTGCCCAATCGGCGGTGTAGACACCGGGCGCGCCGTCCAGCGCGTCGATCGTGATTCCGGAATCGTCCGACAGGGCAGGCAGGCCGGTAGCTTGTGCCGCCGCATGGGCCTTGATCCGGGCGTTACCGACGAATGTATCTTCGGTTTCTTCCGGTTCCGGCAGGTTCATCTCTGCCGCGCCAACAACCTTCACGCCGAAGGCCTCAAGGAGATGGGTCATCTCCTCAAGCTTGCCTTTGTTGTGCGTGGCCACCAGCAGCCTGTCGCCGTCGAACTTGCGGGTCATGCGGTGGCTGCCTTTTGGGCCGCAACCAGCTCACCCACGCCTTTTTCTGCCAGATCCATCAGCTGGTTCATTTGATCACGGCTGAAAACAGAGCCTTCGGCGCTCATCTGCACTTCGATCAGTTTGCCTGATCCGGTCATGATGAAGTTACCGTCAACACCAGCTTCGCTGTCTTCGGGATAGTCCAGGTCCAGGACAGGTTGGCCCGCGTAGATGCCGCAGGATACGGCCGCGACGGGATCGACCAGCGGGTCGGAAATGACGTCACCGGTTTTCATCAGTTTGTTCACGGCTAGACGCAGCGCCACCCAACCACCTGTGATCGAGGCGCAGCGGGTGCCGCCATCAGCCTGGATAACATCGCAGTCCACGGTGATCTGACGCTCACCTAACGCAACCCGATCCACGCCTGCGCGTAGCGAACGACCGATCAGGCGTTGAATTTCTACTGTACGGCCGCCTTGCTTGCCACTGGCCGCCTCGCGCCGCATGCGGGTGTTTGTTGCGCGGGGCAACATACCGTATTCGGCAGTAACCCATCCCAGGCCCGAGCCTTTGATGAACGGTGGCACGCGATCCTCAATCGTGGCGGTGCACAGGACATGGGTATCGCCTATTTTGATCAGGCAGGAACCTTCGGCATGTTTGGTAAACCCCGTTTCGATTGAAACGGCGCGCATTTCGCTTAAATCTCGTCCTGAGGGTCGCATGGAAAATCCTTTGTTTGCTGGGTTGGGGATAACGTCCCCGTGCCTTAGGATGCAACCCCGATTGACCTTTCAGATGTCTGCGATTTAATGCCGATCCAGCAGAGGATTGCCGATGAGCAAAGCAAGTAGAGTTCTGGACGAAATGAATGACCGGTCACGCGAGGTGTTCCGGTTGATCGTCGAGAGCTATCTGGACAGCGGCGAACCGGTCGGAAGCCGCTCGCTGACCCGCACATTGTCGGAAAAGGTCAGCGCCGCCACCGTACGCAATGTAATGCAGGATCTCGAATTTTTGGGTCTTCTCGACAGCCCGCATGTCAGTGCAGGCCGGGTGCCCACGCAGATGGGTCTGCGGATGTTCGTCGATGGGTTGCTGGAAGTGGGTGATCTTGGTGTAGACGATCGGCAGAAGTTGGATGAAACACTAGGCTCTAACGCGGGTGATGTGGGCGGGATGCTGGACCGAGTTGGTTCGGCCTTGTCACACGTGACACATGGCGCATCGCTGGTTCTTACCCCCAAGCAAGAGTCCGAGATCAAGCATATTGAGTTCGTCTCGCTGGCCCATGACCGCGCTTTGGTGGTTCTGGTTTTTGCGGACGGGCATGTGGAAAACCGGCTATTTACGCCTCCGCCGGGACAGACACCCAGTTCGATGCGCGAGGCGGCGAACTTTCTGAACTCTCTGATCGAAGGACGAACGCTCAGCGAAGTGCTGCGTCAGATGCAGACCCAGATTACCGCGCGCAGGCAGGAAATTGATGTATTGGCGCGCGAGATGGTCGAAAGCGGCATGGCGGCCTGGGATGGGGACGGGACAGACTCGGCCCGTTTGATCGTGCGCGGGCGGGCGAATCTGCTGGGGGAGCCAGGCGAAGCCGAGGAATTGGACCGAATCCGAACGTTGTTTGACGACCTGGAGCGAAAGCAAGACATTGCTGAATTCCTCGAATTGACCGAAGAAGGCGAGGGTGTGCGCATTTTTATCGGCTCAGAGAACAAACTTTTCTCACTTTCGGGTTCCTCTTTGGTGGTGTCTCCATATATGAACGCTGATCGAAAGATAATTGGTGCGGTTGGGGTCATCGGACCCACTCGTCTGAATTATGGGCGGATCGTGCCGATCGTGGATTATACGGCGCAACTGGTCGGCAAACTGATTTCCGACCGGAGCTAGAGGGTAAGAGATGGCAGAGCCCAAAAACGAAGAATTTCTGGACGATATCGCAGCCGCCGAGGCGGAAGAGCTGGCCGAGGAATTTGCCGAGATCAGTCAAGAAGCGCTGGAACTTGATGCGCTGCGTGCTGAGCGGGATGATTTCAAAGACAAGTTCATGCGCGCGCTGGCGGATGCGGAAAACGCGCGCAAGCGGGGTGACCGGGCGCGCCGCGATGCGGAACAATATGGCGGATCGAAACTGGCCCGCGACATGCTGCCGGTTTACGACAACATGAAACGTGCGCTTGAAGCCGCGACCGATGAGCAGAAAGAAGTGGCAGGACCCCTTCTGGAAGGCGTGGAACTGACCATGCGTGCGCTGAAGGACGTGTTCCAAAAGCATGGGATGGAAGTGATCACGCCCGAAGTTGGCGACCGGTTTGATCCCAACGTGCATGAAGCGATGTTCGAGGCCCCGGTGCCGGGTACCCGTGCAGGTGACATAATACAGGTGTCCGCAGAAGGCTTCATGTTGCATGATCGCCTGCTGCGGCCGGCGCAGGTTGGGGTGTCGTCTACTCCGGCAAGTTAATTGGCTTCGTTGAAGCCAAGCCTTGGGCGAGAGTATTTTTGAAAAGGTGAAGGGGCGGTCAGGTTTTGGCCGCCTCTTTCAGTTTGTAGATCAGGTCGAGTGCTTCGCGCGGGGTAAGCTCATCCGGCAGAATATCGTTCAGCATGTCGGTTACTGGAGAAGCTTTGGGCGCTGGTGGTGGCGGTGGCGGGGCGGCCGAAAACAAAGGCAGATCGTCGATCAGGGTCTTTTGCTTCCCCCCTTCGCGTTCGGTTTTTTCAAGTTGATCCAGAACGATACGGGCACGTTCAACGACCGAGGCGGGCAGTCCTGCCAATTGGGCGACCTGCACACCGTAGGACCTGTCAGCCGCGCCTTTGTGAACTTCGTGCAGGAAGATCACTTCGCCTTCCCATTCTTTGACAGCAACGGTGGCGTTTTCCACGCCTTCCAGTTTGCCGGCAAGTGCGGTGAGTTCATGGTAATGGGTTGCGAACAGGGCGCGACATTTGTTGGAGGCGTGCAGATGTTCCAGCGTGGCCCAGGCGATGGAGAGGCCATCATAGGTGGCCGTACCGCGACCGATTTCATCAAGAATAACAAGAGCGCGGTCATCAGCCTGATTGAGGATGGCGGCGGTTTCGACCATTTCGACCATAAAGGTCGAGCGTCCGCGAGCCAAATCATCCGACGCTCCGACGCGGCTGAACAGTTGGCTGACTAGCCCGACATGCGCCTGTTCCGCAGGCACGTAACTGCCCATCTGGGCAAGCAGGGCAATCAGGGCATTCTGGCGTAGGAAGGTCGATTTACCGGCCATGTTGGGACCTGTCAGCAGCCAGATCGCCGCGCCTTTGTCAGCACTGAGATCGCAATCATTGGCGATGAAGGCGTCGCCGTTTTGCTGGCGCAATGCCTGTTCGACCACCGGGTGTCTTCCGCCCTGAACATCGAACGCGCGTGAGGCATCAACTTGCGGGCGACACCAGTTTTCACCACGCGCCAGATCGGCCAGAGCAGTGGTCAGATCCAGTTCAGCCAAACCGCGCGCTGCTTGGTTGAGACGTGCGGCCTTATCCAGAATTTCGCCAGAAAGCGTTGCATAGAGCCGTTTTTCGATCTCAAGCGCCAAGTTTCCGGCGTTTAGAATGCGGGTCTCGATCTCGGACAGCTCCACGGTCGTGAACCGGACCTGGTTGGCGGTTGTTTGACGGTGGATATAGGTCTCAGAAAATGGTGGGTTCAGCATTTTCTCGGCATGGGTGGCCGTAGTTTCGATGAAATAGCCCAGCACATTATTATGCTTGATCTTCAGTGACGTGATGCCGGTGTGTTCCGCATATTTCTGCTGAAACCCGGCAATGACGGAACGACCTTCGTCGCGTAGGGTGCGGGCTTCGTCCAGTTCGGCATCATAACCCGGGGCGATGAACCCGCCGTCCCGGGCCAGCAATGGAGGTTCGGCCACAAGCGCTTGGTCAAGCAGGCTCAGCAGGTCGTCAAATCCGACCAGATTTTGCAGGGCGGTGGCTAAAAGAACCGGCAGGTCTCGACCTGCGCAGAGCTCAGCGATTGCGGCGGCCTGTGTCAGACCGTTGCGAATGGCGGTCAGATCCCGCGGGCCACCCCGATCCAGTGACAGGCGGGACAGCGCCCGGTCCAGATCCGGGGTTTTGCGCAAAGCCTCGCGCAGGTCTGATGTGATCAGGCTGTCGTCGGCCGCAAAAGTTACAGCATCCAGCCGCCCGTGGATGACGTCCAGATTGCGGGATGGGCTCGAAAGCCGTTGGTCCAACAGTCGTGCACCACCCGGTGTGACGGTGCGATCCATCACAGATAGCAGCGAACCAGCGCGGCCGCCGGACAGGGATCGGGTCAGTTCTAGATTGCGCCGTGTGGCGGCGTCGATCTGAACGACGCGGTCCTCGGATTCTTTCAATGGGGTTTGCAGAAGCGGCAGTTTGCCTTTTTGCGTGATTTCCAGATAGTCGATCAGTGCGCCCATGGCGGAAATCTCAGCCCGGCCGAAACTGCCAAATGCGTCCAGTGCGCCCACGTGAAACAGCCCGCATATGCGCTTTTCCGCCGCAGTGCTGTCGAAGCTGGCACGCCCGATCGGAGTCAGCGAGATACCCAGATCCATAACGGGTTCGTTCAGTTTGTCCTGCACACCATCGGCCACGATCAACTCGGAAGGAGCCAGCCGGGCCAGTTCGGGACTGAGGCGCACTGAGGTCAAAGGCATCACGTGAAATGCGCCAGTTGAGATATCGGCCCAAGCCAGCGCGGCCTCATCGCGAACCTCGGCATAGGCGGCCAAGAAGTTGTGGCGGCGAGCCTCAAGCAGGGCATCTTCGGTCAAAGTGCCAGGCGTTACGAGGCGCACAACATCGCGCTTTACGACCGATTTAGAGCCTCTTTTTTTCGCTTCAGCCGGGCTTTCCATCTGTTCGCAGACGGCCACGCGAAACCCTTTCCGGATCAGCGTCAGCAGATACCCTTCAGCCGCTTGGACCGGTACGCCGCACATCGGAATGTCGGTGTCGTTATGCTTTCCGCGTTTGGTCAAGGCGATGTCCAGCGCTTCGGCGGCGTTGACGGCGTCCTGAAAGAACATCTCGTAAAAGTCGCCCATGCGGTAAAACAGCAAGGCATCGGCATGCGCCTCTTTGATTTCGAGATATTGCGCCATCATCGGCGTGACTGTGGACAAGGCTGACCCCTTTTGGCGTATTCCGGTCGCGACCTTACAAATCCACCCATCTCGACGAAAGGTGAAAAGTATTCTCGTTGAGGCGCGCGCCTGCCTGCGCTATGAGGCAAAAGTCCCGCAGATGTAAAGAAACGACCCATCACATGCCCAAAGCGAAGATCACCAAAGAAGAGGCGCTGGCCTTTCACCTCGACCCGACACCCGGCAAGTGGGAGGTTCAGGCCACCGTTCCCATGACGACGCAACGCGATCTGTCGCTGGCTTATAGCCCCGGTGTCGCTGTTCCATGTGAAGCTATCGCCGAAAACCCAGAGACTGCTTACGACTACACCAACAAGGGCAATCTGGTTGCGGTGATCTCGAACGGCACGGCGGTTCTGGGCCTTGGAAATCTTGGCGCGCTGGGTTCGAAGCCGGTGATGGAGGGGAAATCAGTCCTGTTCAAACGGTTCGCCGATGTGAACTCGATCGATATCGAACTGGATACCGAAGACCCGGACGAATTCTGCCGCGCCGTGCGTCTGATGGGACCGACCTTTGGCGGTATCAACCTGGAAGACATCAAGGCGCCCGAGTGTTTCATCATCGAACAGCGCCTGAAGGAAGAGATGGACATCCCCGTCTTCCACGACGACCAACACGGCACGGCGGTGATCTGTGCGGCGGGTCTGCTGAACGCGCTGCGTATCTCGGGCAAAAAGATCGAAGACGTGAAAATCGTGCTGAACGGCGCGGGTGCGGCGGGTATCGCCTGTATCGAGCTTCTCAAGTCGATGGGCGCAAAACACGAAAACTGCATCGTCTGCGACACCAAGGGCGTGATCTACCAAGGCCGAACCGAGGGCATGAACCAGTGGAAATCGGCCCACGCGATCACCACCGAGTTGCGCACATTGGAAGAGGCGATGAAGGGCGCGGACGTATTCCTTGGTGTGTCGGTCAAAGGGGCAGTGACGCAGGATATGGTTGCCAGCATGGCAGACAACCCGGTGATTTTCGCCATGGCGAACCCGGACCCGGAGATTACGCCAGAAGAGGCGCATGAGGTTCGTGTTGATGCCATCGTCGCCACCGGGCGCAGCGATTACCCGAACCAGGTGAACAACGTTCTGGGTTTCCCTTACCTGTTTCGCGGCGCGCTGGACATTCACGCCCGCGCTATCAATGACGAGATGAAGATCGCTTGCGCCCATGCACTGGCCAATCTGGCGCGCGAGGATGTGCCGGATGAGGTTGCCATGGCCTATGGCAAATCTCTGACCTTTGGCCGGGACTACATTATTCCGACGCCGTTTGACCCGCGCCTGATCCACCGTATTCCACCTGCCGTGGCAAGGGCCGGGATGGACACTGGGGCAGCCCGCCGCCCGATCATTGATATGGACGCCTATGAGCTGAGCCTGAAATCCCGCATGGACCCGACCGCCAGCATCCTGCGTGGCCTGAACGCCCGTGCACGTCAGGCGCAAAGCCGGATGATCTTTGCCGAAGGCGATGATCCACGCGTCTTGCGCGCGGCGGTGATGTATCAGCGATCGGGCTTTGGCAAGGCGCTGGTTGTTGGTCGTCCAGACGATGTGAAGGAAAAGCTGGAAGCCGCCGGTCTGGAGGACGCGGTGCGCGAGTTGGAGGTGATTAACGCCTCCACAACCACGCATCTCGAAGCCTATAAGGATTTCCTTTACAAGCGTCTGCAGCGCAGTGGCTTTGATCGCAAGGATATCCATCGTCTGGCCGCGCGGGATCGCCATGTGTTCTCTTGCTTGATGCTGGCGCATGGCCACGCCGATGGCATGGTCACCGGTGCAACGCGGAAATCGGCACATGTGCTGGAACGCATCAATCATGTGTTTGACGCTGATGCCGAACATGGGGCCGTTGGTGTAACGGCGCTGTTGCACAAGGGTAAGATCGTTTTGATTGGTGACACGCTGGTCCATGAATGGCCGGATGAGCATGATCTGGCCAATATCGCCGAACGCTCGGCCTCGGTCGCGCGGCATTTGGGGCTGGACCCACGCGTTGCCTTTGTCAGCTTTTCCACCTTCGGCTATCCGGTATCTGAGCGGGCTGAGAAAATGCACGTAGCGCCCGAGATTCTGGATAAGCGCGGCGTCGATTTCGAATATGATGGCGAGATGACCGTGGATGTGGCGCTGAACGTGGAACAGCAAGAGGCTTATCCCTTCTCGCGTCTTACGGGCCCGGCCAACATCTTGATTGTACCCGCACGGCATTCGGCCTCAATCTCGACCAAGCTGATGCAAGAGATGGGCGGCGCGAACGTCATTGGCCCGATCCTGACTGGTGTCGATAAGCCGATTCAGATCTGTTCGACTGGCTCGACAGCAAATGACATTCTGAACATGGCCATTCTGGCCTCGTGCGATATTGGATAAGCCATGACGATCTGGAACCTTGGCTCAATTAATGCGGACATGGTCTATGCCCTGCCGCATCTGCCCACAGCCGGTGAAACCCTGGCCGCTTCGAACTTGGAGCGGTTTCTGGGCGGCAAAGGGGCTAACATGTCCGTTGCAGCAGCGCGTGCCGGATCGCGTGTGGCGCATATCGGCGGCGTGGGATCTGACGGGCGCTGGGCGCGGGACCGTATGACTGAATACGGCGTCGACACCCGGTTCATCGCCGAGGCTGAGGTGCCCACAGGTCACGCGATCATTGCGGTGGACGAGCAGGGTGAGAACCAGATCATTCTGTATCCCGGCGCGAACCACGCCATCGAGCAGGATCAGCTAGCACAGGCGTTATCGCAGGCTGTTCCCGGCGATCTGCTGGTCATGCAGAACGAAACCAACGCCCAGGTCGAGGCCGCCCGCATGGGCCGTGATCTGGGACTGACCGTCTGCTATGCCGCAGCGCCGTTTCAGGCTGATGCCGTACAGGCGGTGCTGCCCTATCTGGGCTTCCTGATCCTGAATGAGGTCGAAGCAGAACAGCTGCGTGAAAGTACGGGGCAATCCGTCGCTGAATTGCCCGTCAAGCATGTTCTGGTCACGTTGGGGTCCAAGGGCGCGCGCTATCTACCCAAAGATGGCGACGTGCTTGAGATTTCGGCACACAAGGTGAAAGCCGTGGACACGACCGGCGCAGGGGATACCTTCACCGGTTACGTTCTGGCCGGAATGGACCGCGGGTTGCCGATGCCGCAGGCGATTGCACAAGCAAATCGTGCCGCGGCCCTGATGGTCACGCGGCACGGTACGGCTGATGTTATTCCCGACCTCAAAGAGGTGCTTGAGGCCCGGTTCGGTTAGGATCCGGCGAATGGCGCGTTGCCGCCCCACAGCTGTTTGACCCGGGCGTCCCGACCGCAGGCTTTGCGGTAGGCTTTGTATGCGTTTTTCTGGCGTTTCGGACCAAAGCGGGTGAACACCAGCTTGTCGCCCTTGTAGTAATCCTGATGGTAGGCTTCGGCTGGGTAAAAGGCGCCCGCGTTCAAGATGGGCGTGACTACGGTTTGACCCAACGCTTGCTGCGCATTGGCTTTGGCTCTCTGCGCCAATGCCTTTTCGCCTGTGTTAGAGACAAAAACAGCAGTGCGATAGCTGTTGCCGCGATCACAGAACTGGCCGCCTGCGTCGGTTGGATCAACGGAACGGAAAAACATGCTCAGCAACGTTTCACGGGAAACCCGCGCAGGGTCGAAGGTGATCTGAACAGCCTCGTAATGGCCAGTACCGCCTTTGGTTACTTGGTCATAAGTCGGATTGGCTGTCTTGCCGCCGGTAAAGCCGGATACGGCGCCAATCACGCCGGGAACCGATTCAAAATCGGATTCAACACACCAAAAACACCCTCCGGCGACGGTCAGGGTTTCGGTGCCGGCAGCTGGTGCGGGCAGGGCGCGCAACATCGCAGCCAGTGTGATCAGGACAAACAGAAGCGACGGTTTAACGAAACAGAGGTATGCGGTCCGGGTCATGGCAGATCTCCTTCTGAGATCAGGCTGCCCCGACTTTTCTACGGTTGCAATCCGCTGACATGGTTTGTCACGCGCTGGTGAGACGAGTTTATCGGCGCTTACCCCAGCAACTGTCCAAGTTTCATCGCCACACCCATATTGCCCGAGATCTTGAGCTTGCCCAATGCCACACCGGTCATCGGGTTCAGCTTGCCGGTCAGCAGTTTGGCCAGATTTTCCTGTGAAATTCGTATTGTACAGTCTGCATCCTGATCTTGCGTCGTCGCTTGATTGTCGATCAGCACGATCACCCCGTCATCACCGCAATCGAACTTAAGAGAGCCGTCAAATGACTTGCCATTCAGGCCTTTTTGAATTCCGTCAGCGATGTCCTGAAGCATGGTGTACCCTTTCCTGTTGACCTTTGCGTAAAGACAAACAGGCAAAGCAGGCAAGGGTGACGCTACTGGAACTGACTTGTCAGCGAAGACAAAGAAAAACCCGGCATCCTTTCGGGCACCGGGTTCGTCGTTGCAGCGATGGCAAAAATTACTTGGACAGACGCTTCTCGCGCGAGGCCAGCAGTTTCAGACGCAACGCGTTCAACTGGATAAATCCGGCTGCGTCTTTCTGATCGTATGCCCCGGCATCGTCTTCAAAGGTCACGTGTTCCTCGGAGTAAAGCGAGTGATCCGACCAGCGACCAACGGTTGAAGCCAAACCTTTGTAAAGTTTCACGCGGACGGTGCCGGTGACGTGTTCCTGCGACTTGTCGATTGCAGCCTGCAACATCTCACGCTCAGGCGAGTACCAGAAGCCATTATAGATCAGCTCCGCATATTGCGGCATCAACTGGTCCTTCAGGTGCATTGCGCCACGGTCCATGGTGATGGATTCGATACCACGATGTGCTTCCAGCAGGACGGTGCCGCCGGGCGTTTCGTAGATGCCACGCGACTTCATGCCCACAAACCGGCCTTCGACCAGGTCAAGACGCCCAATGCCGTGCTTGCCGCCGTATTCGTTCAGCTTGGTCAGGATGGTCGCGGGGCTCATCGCCTCGCCATTTATGCTGACCGCGTCGCCTTTTTCAAAGCCGATCTCGATGAATTCGGGTTCATTCGGCGCATCCTCGGGGTGGACGGTGCGCTGATAGACGTAATCGGGCGCCATATCGGCGGGGTCTTCCAGAACCTTACCTTCGGACGAGGTGTGCAGCAGGTTGGCATCGACCGAGAAGGGCGCCTCGCCACGTTTGTCCTTGGCAATCGGGATCTGGTTCGCCTCGGCAAACTCCAGCAGTTTGGTCCGGCTGGTCAGATCCCACTCACGCCAAGGCGCGATCACCTTGATGTCGGGGTTCAGCGCATAGGCCGCCAGTTCAAAGCGCACCTGATCGTTGCCCTTGCCTGTCGCGCCGTGGGCGACGGCATCGGCACCGGTTGCCTCGGCAATCTCAACCAGACGTTTCGAGATTAGCGGACGCGCGATTGAGGTGCCCAGCAGGTAAAGACCTTCGTATTGCGCATTGGCGCGGAACATCGGGAAGACAAAGTCGCGGACAAACTCTTCGCGAATGTCTTCGATATAGATGTTTTCGGGCTTGATCCCCAGCAGCTCGGCCTTTTGGCGGGCGGGTTCCAGTTCCTCACCTTGACCCAGATCGGCGGTGAAGGTCACAACCTCACAGCCATACTCGGTCTGCAGCCATTTCAGAATGATCGAGGTATCAAGGCCACCGGAATAGGCCAGAACAACTTTCTTGGGCGCGGACATCTGACTTCCCTTTATGCGTAGAACGACTGGCCCCTAGCGGGTTTTGGACGCGGGGGCAAGCTGTGTGGATTGACGCAGGCCCGGAATTGGGGTGAAACGGTCGGATAGAGAACAAGGATTGGTTGAGAGGGCGGTTTTTGTGTTGGGACTAGAGATTTTGGTGCATTCGGTGAAGATGGTTCTAAGGAACCTTAAACAAGCGCTGCAGATTTCAGTTGTGCCTGCGCTCATCGGCGGGCTTCTGGTCATCGGATTGTTTTTTCTGTTCGGCATCCCTTTTGAAGAATTCGACAGTGAAACGAACGGCTTCCCTGAAGGCGTAACAGCGGTTTCCTTCGCGGGGTTTCTGTTGTGTTTAGTGGTGGTTATCTTTGGGGTTATGCTCTGGATTGTCGTGTCGTGGCACCGGTTTGTTCTGCTTGAAGAATACCCGACCGGGTTGGTTCCACCTTTCCGGTTCGACCGAGTTCTCGCCTATTTCGGGCGTCTTCTCATGCTTTGCCTCATAGCTTTTGTAATCATGATACCGGCGGTGCTGATCATGGGTATGATGGCGCAAGCTTCAGCAGCGTTGGGAATTTTGGTCTGGGTGGCTTTGGTAATCTTTCTCACCATCGGGTTTTATCGGGCATCCCCTATTTTGCCCGGCGCAGCCATCGGAAAACCACTAAAACTTTCTGAGGCTTGGCAGGCAACTTCGGGTGCCAACGGTGCAATTGTGCTTCTGGTCATTTTATCCATTCTCCTCCAGTTGTTGCTTCAACTGCTGGCGTCGCTGTTGCTCTTTGTTCCGGTAGTCGGCGTCCTGATCGTGTTGTTTGCCAGCATGCTGGTTGTCCCATTGATCAATGTCAGCATCCTGACCACGATCTACGGCGTCTTTATCGAAAGACGCCAGCTCTCGTGAGCCGTACACATATGTATTCCTTGCCCTTTTGGTCGGGATAGGCCACTGAACGGGTCATGTGTGATTTCGTGACCCGCGCCCGCGCTGCCGAACAGGCGATGCGCTCTGTGTTTCCAGCGACGCCGCTGCAACGGAATGCCCATCTGTCCGACCGCTACGGTGCGGACATCTGGCTCAAGCGCGAAGACCTAAGCCCGGTGCGGTCCTACAAGATCCGTGGCGCATTCAATGCCATGCGCAAGCAGCAGGGGCAGGACCTGTTCGTCTGTGCCAGCGCGGGCAATCACGCGCAGGGTGTAGCCTATATGTGCAAGCATCTGGGTGTGAAGGGGGTGATCTTTATGCCGGTGACGACGCCGCAGCAGAAAATCCAGAAGACCCGGATTTTCGGCGGCGACAATATCGAGATCCACCTGACCGGAGACTATTTTGACGATACTCTGTCTGCGGCGCAGGACTGGTGTGCCCAGCAAGGTGGATATTTCCTGTCGCCGTTCGACGATGAAGATGTGATCGAAGGGCAGGCTTCCTTAGCGGTTGAGATTGAGGAACAGCTTGGACAGGTTCCCGATCATGTCATCTTGCCAGTGGGTGGTGGTGGCATGTCGTCTGGCGTGGCCACGTGGTTCGGGGATCGCACCCATTGTCTATTTGTGGAGCCGGCGGGTGGCGCCTGTCTGCGTGCTGCATTGGCGGCGGGTCATCCGGTGGCTCTTGATCACGTGGACACGTTTGTCGACGGTGCGGCCGTGGGTCGGATTGGGGAAAAGCCATTTGAGCTGTTGAAATCCCGCCACCTGTCTGACGTTCTCGTGCTGTCCGAAGATCGCATCTGTACCACCATGATCGAAATGCTGAACGTCGAGGGCATCGTACTGGAACCTGCGGGTGCTCTGGCGGTCGAAGCCGTCGGTGACGTGCAAAGTTTCATTCGTGGTAAGACCGTGGTGTGCGTCACCTCGGGCGGCAATTTCGATTTCGAACGCTTGCCCGAGGTTAAGGAACGGGCGCAGAGGTATTCGGGCGTCAAAAAATACTTCATCCTCCGCCTGCCACAACGTCCAGGCGCGTTGAAGGAATTTCTGGGCATTCTAGGTCCTGAGGACGATATTGCCCGCTTTGAGTACATGAAAAAATCGGCCCGCAATTTCGGATCTGTCCTGATCGGGATCGAAACGCGAAAGCCTGAGAATTTTGTGCGCCTGTTCGCGCATCTTGATGATGCGGGCTTTACCTATACCGACATTACCGAAGACGAAACGCTGGCGCAGTTCGTGATCTGACGGGCGCAAACGCCACGGCGGCTGGATCACGGGCCGGATTGTGGTGTCGTCGTTCGCTTGGCAGCGTGGGTGCAGGTCAACCGAATGGGAACGCTTCTGTCCAAATTCCCTCTAGAGACAACTCCGGTTGCCGGATAGTGTGCAGCCACCAACACCCTCAGATAGCTTGATCAAAATGACATACGTACAAGATGCCGAACACAACATTTGGGTTCGCAACGATTCCGCAGACATCCTCTATTCGGATGGTGTCGCGAAGGAGGATAGACTCTTTAATGGTGTATCAAGCTGTAAGGACCGATCCGTAAATTCATCCGAGATCGACGCATTGATCACGGATTGGGCTTCCGAATACCATTTCTCGGCCAAGCGCCACTTTGTTCTGAAAGGCTTGGACTTCAAGAAAAACCAGTCGGTACTGGAACTAGGTTGCGGTTGTGGTGCCATTTCCAGGTATCTGGCAGAGCAGGGCGTGGATCTAACATCCGTCGAAGGAACGGTCTCGCGTGCACGAACCGCATCAAAACGATGCGAAGACCTGCCGAACGCCGAGTTTTATGTCGACAATTTCACCAAGTTTCAGTCCGACAAAAAATTCGATTGGGTCCTCTTTATTGGCGTGCTGGAGTATGCGCCGTTGTTTGGTGACCAGAATGACCCGTTCGGTTCTTATTTGGAAGTGGCCAAGCGGCACCTAAAGCCCGGCGGTAAAATGGTCATCGCGATCGAGAACAAGCTTGGTTTGAAGTACTGGAACGGGGCGTCAGAAGATCACGTGGGAAGCCCTTACTACGGAATCCACGATTTGTATGATGGGGGCTCAGCTGAAACATTCAGTAAGCGGGAAATAGCGAACCTACTGTCTGACAAAGGTTTTGAACATCAAGAATTCCAATACGCTTTTCCAGATTACAAAGTTTGTGAGACTTTGCTTACCGAGGCCGGCCTTATTGCTCCTGGCTTCAATTCCTCTGATCTGCTTCTGGGCACCCGCTCACGCGACTACAGCCGAAAGTGGGAGCCAGCATTCACAGACGGTCTTGCCATCTCTACTCTGAACAAGGCCGGGCTTCTTGGTGAGTTCGCCAACTCGTTTCTGATCGTTGCAAGCTCTCGGAAATTCAAACACGCCACGAAACTTGCGTTCACGCATAACATCGGAAAACGGCACCTGGCATTTACCTGCGAGACCGCATTTGTGCCCCGCAGAGGTCAGATATCCGTTCAAAAAACGACAGCAATCTCAGAGCCGGACAGGAGAATTGACGTCGGCCCCTACACCATTTGTCACGACACCTCTTCCGCGCCATACGTTTCAGGCGTCAGTGAGGGTGGCCAGATTATCCGCCAGATGCACCGAACCCCACGTCCCGTCCGTCTTTGGCAGAGTTTTGTGCCTTGGGCAGAGCATCTGAAAGCCCAGTGCACGCAAGCAGCGGACAGCAACTCAAGTGAAGACTGGACCATCGACGGTTCTTATGTCGACGCTACACCATTCAATTTCATCAGAACCCCCAGCGGGCTAAAGCAAATTGATGTCGAATGGCGGGCAGAACAAGACATTCCATTGGGGTGGGTGATCGCGCGCGGTGTCAGGCAGGTCATGATGCATGGATCGCCCAAGATTTCATACAATCAAGCAAGAATTTTTGGCACCGCAAGAATGGTTTTGGAAGGCATTGGTTTGACGCTGACGAATGACGAATATGATCGTTTCACACAGCTTGAGCGTTCTTTCATGCGTGCCGTCAAATCTGCCCCGGCAAAAAAAAAAGATCCTCTACATCGCGCAGAACTGACCCAGTCCTGATTGCTGTAAAATCACCCTATCAAGAAGGCAAGCAGCACAGTTGGGGGGAAAAAATATATGCACACAGCCTTGCTGACGCATTTTCCGACATTGGTCTTCCTGCGCGGGTAGATGACCACAACGAGTGGTCATCAAAATCTGACGCCGACGAAGCGGCCGTTTTGATTCGCGGTAAGTTGAAGTATCCGTATGAAGCAAAACAGGGCTCTGCCAGTTGGCTAATCAGCGAGATGATTCAGGGCGAGGTTTCAAAAGAGGCCGACAATCATACAGCCAACTTCTTTGCATCGCGTCTCTTTTTCGAGGGAATCAAAACTCGCCCTCAGGATTCCGTTCTTTTTCAGGCAACGGATCATCGCATTTTCTACCCGGGCGAGCGTGACTATGGTGGTCCTACGCTGTTTGTCGGAAACAATTACCGAAGATGGGAAGTTCGGCCGGTCATTCAAAAAGCATTAACCGAGGCATTGCCTGTCGAAGTCTACGGAGACAGGTGGGACAGGAAATTAACCTCGGATCGCCTTCGTGCTGCAAGCGTTCCGAACCTCCAGTTGGGTCAACTATATCGATCTGCGGGCGTCGTCCTGAACGATCACCGCCCCCCGATGCGTGAGAATGGTCTGATTTCCAACCGGGTCTTCGATGTGCTTGCCTGCGCAGTCCCGCTGATTTCAGATAGAATAAAAGGCCTGCCTGATGGGTTCGAGGAATTTATTTATATGTTTGATGATGATTTACCGCTGGCGGACTTAATCACACAGGCAAAAACGGAATCGGCTGCGAAACGCCGCAAGCGCGCAGACTTCGCGCACTATGTTGTGCAGGAGTACAGTTTTCTGGCGGCGGCAAAAACTATCGCTGCTAGCCTAGGGTTACCGCAGAAACCCTAACCGGAACTGACATGCATTATTTGAAAACCTTCAGCTGGGTTTCTTTCTTTGTTCGACACTGATCAAAGTATTAATACCCGGCAGAAAATGAACAGTCGCGCGCAGGAATGAACGCCACGGTTCGCGCCAACTAGGACACACATGCAGAGGACTGCGGTATGAAGGACGGCGTGGAGTTGTGCCGACAGGGCGCGCTGCGGATCCTGAAAAAGATGGGCGTTGGGTATTTCACTCAGGATTGAGGATTGGAGTTCAGCTTCAAGAAATCCCCTTCTTTGGACGGGTTTGCCCTGAAAATCTTGCGCCTGAATGTTCCGAAAATGGCCTTGGGCGTTAAAGATCGCCCAACCCAGTCTTGAATTCACTGGCAGAGCGTTCGAATACACTGAGGATATTGGCAAGGTCGACCACCTGGCTGTTCCCTTGCGCCGATTGTCGTTCCCCATCCTGACACAGCTTGGCCAAAGCTTCGAACCCAAGGCTCAGTGCGCTGCCTTTTACGAAATGCAGGTTTTGTTCAAACTCTGTGCGGGCGGTGTCGTTCCGAAGCCGGGTAAGGGCTTCGTTCACCTCATCAAGAAAGATGTTCACCACCTCTTCAAATTCGCTGGCGCCAACCTCGTCCCTTAGTTGCCGGACCCTGGAGCAGTTGATCATGCCATCCTCGCTTTGTCTGCCAGGGGATTTGGTACCGCAGAACCGGTAAAGAGCAGGTTAAGCGGAATGAACTTCGGCTTTCACCCATTGTTAAACTGCGGCGCGATAGGGTCTTCCTATTCTGATAAGAGCCGCTGGGCAGAGGGTTAAGGTGACAAGGGTCAGTCAGGCAGACAGTGGATCAGATCTGGATTTTGGTGTGATCCAAAAGGTGCTTGTCGTCGATGACAGCCGCCTGCAGCGTCGTATTCTGGTCGCATCGCTCAAGAAATGGGGATTTGACGTGCTTGAGGCCGATAGTGGTGATGTTGCGATTGAAATGTGCGCAACGGACCCGCCGGATCTTGTCCTCAGCGATTGGGTAATGCCGGGGATGAGCGGGCTGGATTTCTGCAAGGCGTTCCGCGCCTTGGACAACAGGCAGTATAGCTATTTCATCCTGCTGACGTCCAAAAGCGAAAAGCAAGAGGTGGCGCGCGGTCTGGATGCCGGCGCGGATGATTTTCTGATCAAACCGCTTGAGGCAGATGAGCTGCGCGCGCGTATATCAGCTGGTGCGCGTATTTTGGATATGCAGCGCGAATTGTCCAAGAAAAATCAGATGATCGAATCCGCGCTTGAGGAGCTGCGCGTCGCCCATGACGCGATCGACAAGGATCTGATCCAGGCACGCAAGATACAGGAATCGCTAGTGCCCGAATTGACGCGCGAATTCGGTAAGTCCCGAGTCAGCATGTTGCTGAAACCCTGCGGCCATATCGGCGGCGATCTGGTGGGGATGTTCTCTCCGGGTGTGAACAGGCTTGGGTTTTACAGTATCGATGTGTCCGGGCACGGCATCACATCTGCGATGATGACCGCGCGTTTGGGGGGCTATCTGTCCAGCAATCATTTTGATCAGAACGTGGCGATGGCGCGGCGTTTCGACAAGTTTTATGCTCTGCTGCCGCCGGAAGAAGTTGCCGAAACCCTGAACTCGCGGCTGATGGCGGATACGGGAATCGAAGAGTATTTCACAATGGTCTATGCCATCGTAGACCTGCGCAATGGGCATGTGAAAATGGTGCAGGCCGGGCACCCTCATCCGCTGTTGCTATGTCAGGACGGCAGAACTGAATTTCTGGGCGAGGGCGGGTTGCCTATCGGATTGCTGCCGGACGTCACCTTTCAGCGGACCGAATCCTACATGCAACCCGGCGACCGGCTACTGCTTTATTCCGATGGGTTCACAGAATGCAGTCTCGCCGACGGTGGCCTGCTGGACGAGGATGGCTTACGACAGATGGCGCTGGATTGCGGGCCCGATCGAAACGGAACGGAGTTCCTTGACGATATGTTCTGGCGGCTGACACAGGCGATGGCACCTGGCCGGGGTATGGATGATGATGTTTCGGCTGTTTTCTTTGAATACAACGGTCACTAAAGCCGCTTTTCATGCAGCGCGGCAAAGTGGCGATCTCCGTCATTGCCCAGCAATTGGACCGCATCGGCGGTGTCCATCCACATGGCTTCATGGAACGGCTCAGACGGTGGACCCATGCGCTGGATGGGACGCGCGCGATAGATATGGCACAGCTTTTCGGCCCACAAATCGTATTCGGGCATATAAGTGAACCGACGAAAAGCGCCGATGCGGCGGGGCGACGCGATCAACCAGCCGGTTTCTTCGAACACTTCTCGGTGCAGGGCTGTGATGGGTGATTCGCCCGGATCAATTCCGCCGCCGGGCAATTGCAGATCGGGCCCGGGTTCTGTCTGACAGGTCAGTAAAAGGCTTCGACCTCGGGGCAGCAATGCATAAACACCCACCCGGCGTGTATATGTTCGCCCAGCTTGAGGGGTTTCACCAAACCGTCTGATCATGTATGGCCCCTTAAAACCCGAATAGTTCGACCTATATGCTGGCGGTATGCCAACCTGTGGCGTGTAAGGAAACCCCATGTCTCTTGGAACAAAAATCGCGTGGGACGATACCGTCCTGCCCTTTCAACTCGATGTATCGGATATCCGCGGCCGTGTGGCCCGTCTGGATGGTGTGCTTGATGGCATCCTGAGCCAGCATGACTATCCCGAAAAGGTCGAGGCGCTGGTGGCCGAGATGGCCCTGCTGACCGCATTGATCGGCCAGACTGTTGCGCTGCGCTGGAAGCTGTCGCTGCAGGTTCAATCCAAAGGTCCGGTGCGCATGATTGCGACCGACTATTATGCGCCTCAGCATGAGGGGGAGCCGGCCCGCATTCGCGCCTATGCCAGCTTTGACCGTGATCGCCTGACCGATGGTGCGCCGTTCGATCAGGTGGGCGAGGGGTATTTTGCCATCATGATTGATCAGGGTGAGGGAACCCAACCTTATCAAGGCATCACACCCCTGGACGGTGGATCGCTTAGCGCTTGTGCCGAGGCATATTTCGCCCAGTCGGAGCAGTTACCGACGCGGTTTTCGCTGAGCTTTGGCAAATCGACCGAGCCGGGCGTTGGCGAACATTGGCGTGCAGGTGGGGTCATGTTGCAGCACATGCCCAAAGCCTCGCCTTTTGTGGCCTCCGGTGAGGGCGAAGGGAACATCCTGACTGCAAATGATCTTGTTGATGGTGAAGAAGGCGAAAACTGGGGTCGCGTCAACGTGTTGTTGGACACGGTTGATGACCTGGAGCTGATCGGCCCGTCAATTGCACCGACGGATTTGTTGATCCGTCTGTTTCATGAGGAACAGCCGCGGGTCTACGATGCGCAGTCGGTGCAATTTGGGTGCACATGTTCCGAAGATCGTGTGCGGCAAAGTCTGTCGATTTATTCGGCTAAGGACATCGAGAAGATGACTACGCCCGAGGGTGACGTGACCGCCGATTGCCAGTTCTGCGGTGCGCATTACGTGCTTGATCCTTCCACGGTTGGTTTTGATGCGGACAACGCCTGATCCAACTGATCAGCTGCGGGCGGCCTTGCGCCGCCCCGGCGAAGGTTCAAGCGATTTCGACCTGAACCCTGATTTTGTTCTTCCCGAAGGTCGTAAACTCCGTCCCGCCGGAGTTTTGGTTCCGATTTCACTGGTGGGTGGTGTGCCCCGCCTGATCCTTACAAAACGATCTTCGGCTCTTAAACATCACCCCGGTCAGATTGCTTTTCCGGGTGGCAAACAGGATAAAGGCGATGCGGATGTAACCGCCACCGCTTTGCGCGAAGCCCAGGAAGAAATCGGGCTGCCACAGGAGTTGCCGGAAATTCTTGGCCACTTACCGACACATGAAACGGTGACCTCCTTCACGGTCACACCTGTGGTGGCGATCCTGCGGGAACCCTTCCAACCGGTACCGGAACCGGGCGAAGTGGCAGAAGTGTTTCCGGTTCCGCTTGCACATGTGCTCAACCCCGCGAATTATATCGTTGAATCGCGTCGCTGGCGCGGACAAAGGCGGTATTATTTCACGGTACCTTTCGGCCCCTACTACATCTGGGGTGCAACCGCCCGAATTTTGCGGGGATTGGCAGCACGGATTAACGAATGACACACATCATAGAAGACTGGGTGTCCGAACCTGCAACGCAAAGGTTCTGCGCCGCCCTGACCGATGCCGGTTTCCAGGCTCTGTTTGTCGGCGGATGCGTGCGCAACGCGCTATTAGGATCTCCGGTATCAGATATCGACATCGCCACCGACGCGCGGCCTGAAAAAGTGGTCGAGCTGGCGCAGAAAGCAGGGCTTAAGGCCATTCCCACCGGGATTGATCACGGCACAATCACCGTGGTTAGCCAGGGTATCCCGCATGAGATCACTACCTTTCGCCGTGATGTTGAAACGGATGGCCGGCGCGCCGTCGTCGCTTTTTCAGACAAAGTCGAAGAGGATGCCGCACGTCGCGATTTCACGATGAATGCGATCTACGCGAGGCCTGACGGTATCGTTCTGGACCCTTTGAATGGCTTGCCTGATCTGAAGGCGCGTCGCGTCCGGTTTATCGGCACTGCTGCGAACCGAATTCGTGAGGATTACCTGCGGTCGCTACGCTATTTCCGCTTTCACGCCTGGTATGGGGATGCCGAGGCTGGGTTTGATCCCGACGCTCTGGCGGCCATTGCGTCCAACCTGGATGGTCTGGCGGGATTATCCCGCGAACGCGTGGGGGCCGAGCTATTGAAACTGTTGGGGGCACCTGATCCCGCGCCCTCCGTTGCCGCGATGCGCAGTGCCGGAGTTATGGTGCAGCTATTGCCGGGCGCAGATGATCGTGCATTGGCACCGTTGATCGCGTTGGAACAGCAGGCTGGCGCCGATCCGGAACCGGTGCGGCGACTGGCGGCCATTGCGCCACCCGAGGTCGCGAAATCGTTGCGTCTGAGTCGTGCACAATTGCAGCGCCTGACCCGTATGCGGGATGAGGCATCCAGCCCGGCCAGCTTTGCCGAATTGGGATTTCGGTACGGTGAAACAGACGGGCTGCATGAATCGCTTTTGCGCTGTGCCTTTCTGGAACAGCCCTGGTCAGACACTATCAAACGCGATCTTCACGCAGGTGCCGCTGCGATCTTTCCAATCAAGGCAACCGATCTGATCCCTGAATTCACCGGCCCTGCGCTGGGCAAGAAACTGGCTGAGCTTGAGGCGCAGTGGATTGCTTCGGGCTTCACGCTGCGTCGCGAAGACCTGCTGGGTGAATGAAGGAAGTCTCAAAAGGGGATGACAAGCAAATAAGTTTATGGTTACTTGCCCCTGTCACATGAATGGAGGGATGCGAATGTATTACGGGATCTGGGACAGCTAAGGCTGGAACACTTTGACCCGTAAGGGTGGTGTTCTGACGCCATCTTTCTTCGCATGACTTACTTTTTGCTCAACCGGAGCACCCTCCATGTTTCGCTATTTCGAAAACCTCGTTGACCCTTTTATTGCCTACAAAGAAACCGACACGCCGCCGACGCGGTTGTGGCCATTCATGCTGGACTACTCGCAGCCGTTCATGCGGGTGTTCTTCTGGGCTGGTTTAATCTCTGTCGTTGTTGCGGCAGTTGAAGTTGGCCTGATTTACTACATGGGCCGAGTGGTTGACCTGCTGTCGGGCTCTCCGGCCGAGGTCTGGCAGAACCACGGCACCGAATTTATCCTGGTCGCGGCGTTTGTGCTGCTGCTGCGCCCGATGCTGCATGTCGTGGATGTGCTGTTGTTAAACAACACGATCCTGCCGAACTTTGGCACCCTGATCCGCTGGCGTGCCCACAAACATGTTCTGCGACAATCGGTGGGGTGGTTCGAAAATGACTTTGCCGGACGCATTGCCAATCGGATCATGCAGACGCCACCTGCCGCAGGCGAGGCCGTGTTTCAGGTGTTTGACGCCATCTCATTTTCGATCGCCTATCTGATTGGCGCGGCGATCCTGTTGATGGCGGCGGATCCACGGTTGCTGTTGCCGCTGCTGATCTGGTTTGCGCTTTACGCCATTCTGGTGCGCTGGACGGTGAAAAGGGTCGGTCCGGCTTCGCAGGCTGCGTCCGATGCGCGCTCGGCTGTGACGGGTCGGGTGGTGGACAGCTATACCAACATCCATTCGGTCAAGATGTTCGCCCATAACGAACAAGAGTTGGACTATGCCCGCGAAGCCATTGAAGAAACGCGTCGTACCTTTCAGGTCGAAATGCGGATTTTCACCATAATGGATGCGGTACTGGTCGCTCTGAACGGTTTGCTGATCGTCGGCGTGGTTGGTTGGGCCATTTCCCTTTGGATGCAAGGGAGCGCATCTGTGGGTGTCGTTGCGGCGGCGACTGCCTTGACCCTGCGACTGAACGCGATGACTGGATGGATCATGTGGGCGTTGACCAGCTTCTTCCGCCAGCTTGGTGTCGTGGCAGAGGGCATGCAAACAATTGCCCAGCCCGTTGACCTGCTGGATATGCCGGACGCTAAGTCCTTGCAGCTGAACAAGGGCCAGATCGAAATTCGCGATCTGTCGCACCATTATGGCCGTAAAACCGGTGGGCTGGATCACATCAATCTGACCCTCCATCCAGGCGAAAAGATTGGCCTAATCGGGCGGTCTGGTGCGGGGAAATCGACCCTAGTTAAGCTGCTTTTGCGGTTTTACGACGTTGAACAGGGCGCGATCCTGATTGACGATCAAGATATCGCCAGCGTCACGCAGGACAGTTTGCGCAGCCATATCGGTATGGTTCAACAGGACAGCGCTCTGCTGCATCGTTCGGTGCGCGACAACATCCTCTATGGCCGTCCCGAAGCCACAGAAGAGCAGATGATTGCTGCCGCCAAGCAGGCCGAAGCCCATGAGTTCATTCTTGATCTGCAAGATCCCGAGGGGCGCACCGGCTACGACGCGCATGTGGGTGAGCGGGGCGTGAAGCTGTCTGGCGGTCAGCGGCAGCGCGTAACACTGGCGCGGGTGATCCTGAAAGATGCACCAATCTTGCTGTTGGACGAGGCGACATCCGCTCTAGATTCCGAGGTCGAAGCGTCAATTCAGGAAACTCTTTACGGCATGATGCAAGGTAAAACCGTGATCGCAATTGCCCACCGGCTGAGCACCATCGCGCAGATGGACCGTATTCTGGTCATGGATGGCGGTCGGATCGTCGAAGAAGGCGGCCATTCCGAACTGTTGGCGCAAGGTGGGCTTTACGCGCAGTTCTGGGCACGGCAATCTGGGGGCTTCCTGAATCCGGAGGCCGCTGAATGAGGATTGCCGACCTCATAAACCCGTTCAAGAACACCGAAACGCCCCCGCCGCAAATGCTGGGGGCGTTCATTCGCTGGTGCCTGTCCGGCGCATGGCCAATGATCTTCGTTGCAGCGTTTTTCTCGGCTACCGCGGGTGCGATGGAGGCGGGCACTGCGTGGATGCTGGGCCTGGTCATTGACGCAGCAACCACAAGCGGGCCTGAGAACTTTCTGACCGCCAACAACGTCTGGATGATCCTTGGGGTCGTTGCGTTTTTCATGCTACTGCGCCCGGCACTGTTCGGACTTTCGTCGCTGACCAACAACTATATCGTCATGCCCAATATCACGCCGTTGGTTCTGGCCAAGCTGAACCGGTGGACGTTGGGCCAGTCGGTCACATATTTCGACGACGATTTTGCCGGGCGGATCGCGCAGAAGCAGATGCAAACATCCAACGCGATGGCGTCGGTGGTGTCCGAGACGATCAGTGCGATCGTGTTTGCCTTGGCCTCGCTGGCGGGCTCATTACTTTTGTTAGGGTCTATTCATCCGCTGGTTATGCTGCCATTTGCGGCTTGGCTGGTCGTGTATTTCTTGCTTGTCCGTTGGTATCTGCCGCGCATCCGTAAACGCTCAGCGGCGCGGGCAGGCGCTCGCGCGATGGTGTCCGGGCAAGTTGTCGACACGATCACCAATATCAAGACCGTTAAACTGTTCGCCCATTCGGAATTCGAAGATCACGCCGCGCGAAATTCCATGGTTGATCTGCGTGAAAAGATGTTGGCGTTCGGAAGCCTGTCGGCCAGTTTCCGCTTTATCTTGATGCTGTTGGCCGGGGTTCTGCCGGTTTTGCTGATAGGTGCAACGCTGTGGCTGTGGCAAGCGGGGTCTGCGACAGCCGGTGACATTGTGGCCGCAGGTGCCATTTCCATCCGCATTGCCCAGATGACCGGCTGGGTAAGTTTCACCCTCATGGGTCTTTACGCAAATGTTGGCGAGATCGAGAACGGCATGAATACGCTGGCCAAGCGTGAACGGGTTGAGGATCAAACGGGCGCGGCGGAGTTGTCCGTACCCGAAGGCCAGATCACCTTTGACCATGTCAGCTTTGCCTATGGTCGGGATGTCGGTGGTGTATCAGGCCTGAACATGACCGTGCACCCCGGCGAGAAACTGGGCATTGTCGGCGCTTCGGGGGCAGGGAAATCAACCTTGGTTTCGCTGCTGTTGCGCCTGTACGACGGTGAAAAGGGCACGATCTTGATAGATGGTCAGGACGTATCCGGAATAACGCAGAACAGCTTGCGCCGTCAGATCGGCATGGTCACGCAGGAAACCGCGATGTTCAATCGGTCGGCGCGGGAGAATATTCTTTACGGCCGCCCTGACGCCTCGGAAGAGGAAATGATCGAGGCGGCCAAAAAGGCCGAGGCGCATGAATTCATCCTCAGCCTTCAGGATGCCCACGGACGCACCGGCTATGAAGCACATCTGGGCGAGCGCGGAGTGAAACTTAGCGGTGGCCAGCGACAGCGGATTGCGCTGGCGCGCGCCATTTTGAAGGATGCGCCTATATTGGTGCTGGATGAGGCAACCTCGGCGCTGGATTCCGAGGTTGAGGCCTCGATTCAGACGGCGTTGCATCGGGTGATGCAAGGCAAGACGGTTCTGGCTATCGCGCATCGGTTGTCCACACTCAGCGAGATGGACCGGATTATTGTCCTGGACCAAGGGCGTATCGTGGAAACCGGCACACATGACGCGTTGTTGGACCAGGGTGGGCTATATGCCCGGTTCTGGCATCGTCAGTCAGGCGGGTTCATTCAGGCCGAGGCTGCGGAATAAGGGTTTTGTTGCCGGCCAAGCCCCGGTATCAGGCCCTCATGACGCAAACCTACACCATTACCCGCCTTGGTCATCAAGGCGACGGCATCGCTGATGGCCCCGTTTACGCTCCGCGTACCTTGCCGGGTGAGGTCGTCAGCGGCACGCTGCTGGATCAATTTCTGACAGATATCCGTGTCGAGACGCCCTCGGATCAGCGGGTCAAGGCACCGTGTCGTCACTACAAATCCTGTGGTGGATGCCAGTTGCAGCACGCGGCAGATAGATTCGTTGCGGATTGGAAGGTCGAAGTGGTGCGCACCGCGCTGGCCGCTCAGGGGTTGGAGGCGTCGATGCGCCCGATCCATACGTCACCAGAACGGTCCCGCCGTCGCGCGACGATCGCGGTACGACGGACCAAAAAGGGCACTCTGGCCGGGTTCCATGGCCGCGCGTCAGACACGATCACCGAGATCCCGGATTGCCATTTGCTCGACCCGGCCCTGATCGCGGCCATTCCGGTGGCCGAAGCACTGGCGATTCTGGGTGGCAGCCGTAAAGGCGTGTTGGCGGTGACGCTAACCTTGTCCGAAGCCGGGCTTGATGTGGCGGTCAAAGGCGGCAAACCGCTAGACGGCCCGCTTGAGTTGGCTTTGGCACAAGCGACCGAGAAACACGGTCTTGCCCGGCTCAGCTGGGATGGTGAAGTAATTGCCATGCGCCAGCCACCCGTTCAGCGTTTTGGTCAGGCAAATGTTGTTCCGCCGCCCGGTGCGTTTCTGCAGGCGACAAAGGACGGAGAACAGGCTCTGTTAAAGGCCGTTTCCGAAGCTGTGTGTGGTTCCAAACGCATTGTGGATCTGTTTGCTGGCAGCGGCACATTCTCTTTGCCGCTAGCCGAGGGGGCTGAGGTTCACGCCGTCGAGGGCGAAGCAGCGATGACGCAAGCGCTGGATCAGGGGTGGCGCAGGGCGCAGGGCCTCAAACGGATAACGACCGAGGCACGGGACCTGTTTCGGCGACCGCTGATGCCGGATGAGCTAAAGTCTTTTGATGCTGTGGTGATCGACCCGCCACGCGCCGGGGCCGAGGCGCAAGTGACCGAACTGGCGCAGGCCCTGCGCCCGGTGATTGCCTATGTGTCCTGCAACCCTGTGACCTTCGCCCGTGATGCGAAAATTCTTGTTAATGCTGGCTACACCCTTGAATGGGTACAGGTTGTTGACCAATTTCGATGGTCGTCACACACCGAACTCGCGGCACGGTTCACCCTGAACCCTTAAGACTTACAGGAGACTACCCGAATGGGGATCACCCAACGCCTGCTGACCCTTGTCGAAGCACCAGCTTTCGGGAAGTTCATTACCGGTGTCATAATCTTCAACGCCGTGCTGCTGGGGATGGAGACATCACCCACCCTTATGGAAGTTGCAGGTCCATTGATCGTAACACTGGACAGCCTTTGCCTGACCATTTTCGTTGTTGAAATTTCGATTAAACTTCTGGCCACTGGGCGCAGGTTTTTCACCAACGGCTGGAATGTCTTTGACTTTGTGATTGTCGGCATCGCTCTTGTACCGGGTGGGTCCGGCCTTTCGGTGCTGCGGGCATTGCGGATTTTGCGGGTGCTGCGCGTTATCTCGGTCGCGCCACGCCTGCGCCGCGTGGTTGAGGGTTTTATTTCGGCCTTGCCCGGCATGGCCAGCGTGTTCCTTCTTATGGCGATCCTGTTTTACATCGGTGCGGTGATTTCAACCAAACTGTTCTCACAGACCTTCCCAGACTGGTTCGGCGATCTGGGCCTTTCAGCCTATACGCTGTTCCAGATCATGACGCTGGAAAGCTGGTCCATGGGGATCGTGCGCCCGGTGATGGAGATCTATCCTTACGCTTGGCTGTTCTTTGTGCCGTTCATCATGGTGACCACTTTTGCGGTGGTAAACCTGCTGGTCGGTCTGATCGTGAATTCGATGCAGGATGCGCACCATGCCGAGGACGAAGTCAAAACCGATGCCTATCGTGACGAAGTGCTAGAGCGGCTTGAAAGCATCGAGCGTCGCCTGACAGAGCAGCAAAACATCAAAAAGTGATTTCAGTTTTCACATTTTCTGGCATAATACAGAAAAAAAAGCAGCAGGCAGTGAACATGGATCGTCGAGCATTTGGATTGGGTGCAATGGCAACGCTGAGCCTCTCAGCTTGTGCCTCGGCCAACCCCAGAATTCTAACTTACAACGGACCCGAAGTGACCTCTCTGGTCATCAACAAGGGCTCGCGGAAACTATATCTTCTGCACAATGATAAGATCCTGAAAGAATACAATGTTGATCTTGGATTTGCGCCCAACGGCACCAAAGCCAAGCGCGGTGATGGGCGTACGCCGGAAGGCAGCTACCTGATTGATCGGCACAATCCAAATAGCCGCTATCATCTGTCGCTGGGGATCTCGTACCCGAATTCTGAAGATGTCGCGAAAGCGAAGGCCATGGGTGTCGATCCGGGCGGCGATATCTTCATCCACGGACAACCGAACCGTCGCAAAGAGCGTAAGCGCGCTAAAAAGACGTCGGATTGGACCGCGGGCTGCATCGCCGTCAAGAATGACGAGATCGAAGAGATCTATTCGATGGTAAACCGGGGCACGCTGATTACTCTGCGTCCCTAATCGGTTTCCAGGGCCCAAATCCGAACTGCATATAGTCACGCTGGTACGCCTGGGCGGCCAGCGTTTCCAGTTTGTCGTCATAAATCTCGGCCAAGGTAAACGGTGTATCCGGTTCGCTGAGTTCGGGTAGGGGCGGTGTGCTGTGCCCCATCCGGCGCGCCAGGTCGGGCAGGGCTGTCGTGACCTCATCCTCCCTCAGGATCAGGTCGGGCAATGCGAAGGGCGCCATCCCCTCAAGGGCCTGCGACTGACTGCACCATGCTGCATCCACGCGTATGGCGGTCTGTAGGGCAAGGTTCTGACGCAGGAATGTCAGGAACGCCGAAAACGCCTCGTAGTGCTGCTCAACCGGGTAATTGCCATCGCGCAATTTTCCGGGGATCGGAATCTTTAGTCGGTTGCGCAGGACGTGTCGGATTTTCGGATAGGCGCCGGAACCTGTGTTGAGGATATGTCTGCAAAAAGCGCGGTGCGCGCGGGCCATTGGGTGTTGCAGTACGGCGAACTTTCGATGCCCGGGATTGGATAAAAACCACTGACGCGTCTGTTTCCTGTTCTGATTGGTGAGCAATTGTTCGACATCAACATGGTCCAGCGCGGCCATCCACCTTGTTACCGGGCTTTCCATTCCCCCGCGGATGGGCATGTACATCAGTGGAGTCTTTGGTGCGGCAACGTAGTTCGCCACCAAGGGGCGTCGGCGTGGTTCGAAATTCGGAGAGCTGTGCAGGTTGAAGCTGTCGATCTGTGACAACGCCTGCTCCATTTCGTCGGGGTTCGTCACCTTTGCTAGCGCCGGCTCGGGGTTTTGCGGTTTGAGTGTTTCGTCGATCGCCGACAGCCTGCCGGACACACCCAGCCAGGCGGCAAGACCATTCAACAGGTGCACCTGGTTCAGGTCTTCATAGGCAATGTAAAATGGGGTCTGGCCGCTTTGCTGCAAACGCTGCGACAGCATCAGGTGGTATTCATGCTGCCGGTTCAGGTATTTCATGAACGCTTCGGCATCGAACTCAACCTGTGCTTCGCGACGACGCTTGATGTTTTTCAGCTGCCACTGCTTGGTTTCGCGCGCGATTTTCAACGAGATGAAACTGTCCAGAGGGTTTCGGGTCAGAATGATCTTGGCGCAACGCGGATCGCCCAAAACAGGCTCTAACACACGCGGATCATGTCCCTGAAAAAGGCGAAACCCGTTCAGTTCCCCTGGTGCCTGCCGGATCGCCTCGAGCAATGTGGAAGGGTCACGATCCCGCTCTTCCACCGTGATGCCCAGCAGAGTGTCGGATTTCAGGCGCCCGATGAAATGGGGATTGAACGCCTCGCCATGGCTGGTGACTCCTTCGATGGCGTTCAGGTTCGCCTCAAGCAGGTTGGAACCGGTCCGCATGGCTGCAAGAATGATAAAGTAGTCAAATTGGGGCGTCATTTATCTTTACTGCACCAGATAGGGTTTTCGATATGGCCGGACCCGGTCGGTAAAACTGTCATCCGGTGGGAAATCGCCCATCAGATAAGGGTGCATGCCCTGGTTCTTTAGGTTTTGCAGGAACTGGCCGAACCCGGACAGATCCACCATTTTCGGTGCTTCGGTCAGGTGGCTGGCTTGGGTGGTTCCGGTATCCTCGACCGCCGTCTGCAAAGGCTCGACCGGAGATTCAACGAATTCTGCCAGTGTCCACCTGCGAACCCGCGCCTTGGTCCAGACAGAAGACAGGATTTCCAATTGCTTGGTTTCGATCTGCTGCAGCCGTGCGGCTTCAGCCCGGATATCGGCAAAGTTCAAATTGGATCGAAACAGCGGGATAGCCCAGGCCCCGGTTATGACTGAAATCAGCGCATTCTTGTCCCGGGCCAAGAGCCAGTTGATCTCTTGCGTGTCGGCGGGGCCGAACTGAAAACACTGTTTTTCGCCGCGTGTGTTCCAGATCAGGTTCGAAAGGAAAGCCGTTGGGTTGTAGTCCCGCAGCTTTGCGCAGTCGCTGAGGCCGCCGTTGACGATGGTTTCTCCGCCGGCGAATTCAGCGCGCTTCGGGTCAAACAGGTGCCCGTGGACACGCGCGCCCGTGATGTTGGTCAACCAGGGTTCAAAATCTTCGAACACTTCAGTAAAGCCCTGAAAAACTGAATACGGAGAGGACGTCAGCCCGTTTTCGTTGCCGTGGCGTGGAAACCGGCTTTGCATGTACAACCCGTCACGCCCACGTGTGCGCCGTTCGACTGCTTTGGAAAACACCCGGTCAATTTTGCTCGGGTTGGGCTCTGTGGGTTTCATGGCGCCGGCCTGATCGGTCAGAAAGGCCTGATACAAGCGATCCGCGTTGGGCCAGGCTTTACGGGCAACAAAACAGTCGGATCTGCGCAGCAGCTGCAGGTGATCGTCATAGAAAATATGCGGACGACCCTGATAGTCGAATTTGGACAGGGTCAGAGACCGACTTTCGATATGGGTCGAATACAGGCGCGCCAGCGTCTGGAAGTAACTTTCGTCGGGAATCCAGACGCGCCGGAAATACCGGTCATAGGTCTCGCGTTTTGGATCCTGCAATATGGCTGACAGGGTTTGGCGGGTCAGGCACCACCACTGACTACCCATATGCGGCACCAACCCTTCGGGTATGTAGCGTCGAATGCGCAATGCGCGTTGCAGTTTCACATAGGCATCGAACAGTTTGCGGTTCTTGCGCCACGAGAACGGAAATCTCAGGGTAAAGCGTTCCTGATCCAAGCCCCCCATAGTCCAGCTTACATCAGAGGTTGTGGCGCTTTCGATGAAATCCACGCGCGGCCGGTCCGCGAGGTAATTGACCAGTTCATCCACTGGCCGCAACGGAAGACAGGAGCCCGAAGTCAGGAAAACATGGCGGACATCTGGAAACGTCTCAAGCATCAGCGTGGCAGCAGATTGCGAGGCGGCAACGATGCCCCACCCTCCCCAGTTGCAGACATGACGGTCAGAGAACCGGATCAGCGGGTCATTCGCACAGGCGGCAACGAATTCCGCATAGACCTTGTTTGGCACCTTGCGATCCACATGGATCACCACCGGGCACCCCGAAGAGGTCCAGTGTCGAGCCACTTGGCCGGCCCGGTTCAGCGCGGTGTGAACCAGCATAATGATGCCCAGGTCGCTCATGCCCAGTTTCCTTTAGACATGAGGCCCAGAATCTCAAGTTGTCGCCAGTTGATGTAGGCTTCGGACTTATCGCACCACAACTCGGGCATATCCGCCAAATGTTCGGCATAGGCGCGATATTCGTCAGAGCTGCGGTAATGCTGGCCGCGCTCCATCTCTTCCTGGGCCTTCTCGCCCAGTGTGCTGATGAGTTTGGCGTGCAACAACGCGCCGCTTGCTTTTTCGCCACCCCATTCATCAAACACCTGGTTCAACCCGCGTGGCAGCAGCGCATGGGTCGAGCTGACATAGACATAGCGCTTGTCCCATTTCACCAATGGTATCTTGTTTAGCGCAGGCGCTTTTTTCGGCGTGTCCTTAAAGAACACACGCGCGCGGGGTCCGCCTTGAATCCAGAGATTCCCGTAGGTCGGGTTCTTTGTGATCGTATAATTGCCTGCATCAAACCATTTGGCGATTTCGAACGGGTTTTGTCCCTCAGAATAGATGGCGTCTTCGACTGGTCCTTCGGGATACATGTCGATCAGCATTGCACTGAAGCTGCGCACGGCGCAGCCGTCCAGCCAGTCGGTCAGGGCACGGATCGGCCGGGTATCGCAGAATGGATAGATGAAGAATTCGTCCGGATCGACGGTCAGAACCCAGTGGCGGTGTGCATATTTGCGCAGCAGGTAGTTTGTCCAGTCCACCCCAAACGACGCACGCTTATAGCTTGCATCGGCTCGCCAGACCGAGACGTCGGGTTGACCCGCCAGATATTCAAGTGACCCGTCATTGCTGGCGTTATCAACGAACAGAAAATGGTTGATGCCCAGCTGCCGGTAGTAGGCCAGAAAATATGGCAGGCGGATTTTCTCATTCCGTATGACGCTGACCAGCAGGACGTCTTTCCGTTTTATCGAATTTGTATTTACGGAAACGGGAATAAGGTCGCGCCGCTTTCGAAGACAGCGCAGGATACGGCGCTTGCGCCGCAATCTCATTCGGTATGAATCCAATAGGCCCACGCGACTGCCCAACCTTTGTTATTTACGCGAGCGTGCCCGGAGGCTGTACAAGCCAGAGTGGTACCGGACAATTGCCGTTTTATGCCATTTTTCCATCTTTCGAAGCAACGACTTTAAAAACCGTTAGTTCGAGTTGTGACTTTACCAGTCAATTATTCCCATCAGGCCCAGCTGCTGCAAAGATTCCCAACCAGTGTATCGCTTGGAATCAGGCGTCCACATGACAGGGTGTTCCATGATGCCGTCATAGTAGTCTGCAAACTGTTCAGGATCGTGAAAGTGTTGCCGGCGCTCTTTCTCGATCTTTGATTTTTCCACAACTTCGGGCAGGAATTTTGTGTGTAACAAGACACCAGATGACGCTGTGTCGCCGGGCCCTCCGTAACTGGCGTTCAAGTAGCGTGGCAATGCGGAATGGCACGAATTCACATAGGCGTAGCGCCGCGACCACCGGACCAGTGGGATTTTGTTCAACGTCGGAGATCGGCGCGGGGTGTCGGCAAAAAACATGCGCTCGCGCGCGCCGCCCTGTACCCAAAGGTTGCCCAGCGGGCTTTGCCTTTGTGCCCGGTAGGGGGCGGCATCAAACCACCTCACCACGTCGGTCGGGTCGGTTTCAGGATCGTAGCCTTGTTCCCCCAGCGGGCCATTGGGATAAAGATCCAGCATCAGCGCGCCGAATGCCACACGTCCCTGATCATCCAGCCATTTCGTCAGGTCGGGTAGGGGCCGGGTGCCATGATCGGGGTAGATCAGCAACTCATCCGCGTCGACCATCAGGGTCCAGTGGTCGTGCCCATAGCGCATTTGCAGCCAGGTCAGCCAATCCAGCCCATAGCGCGACATGCGATAGCTGTCCCGGGTCTGCCACAGAGAAACGTCCGGCTGTTCCTTGAGAAAGGGCACCGAGCCATCGTCGCTGTCGTTGTCGACGATCAGAAAGTGATTGACGCCCAATGCGCGATAATGGCGCAGGAACCAGGGCAGGCGGGTGATTTCATTGCGCAGCGTGGTGAAGGCCAGAATACCACCGGGTATGATGTTCGCCGTGCGATCGCTCAGACAGGACAATTGATGGCGGCTGCGAAAGGACCGCCACAACAACCGCTGTCGTTTTAGCCGCAACTTGTACATTTGCACCCATGAGATGGACGGAAGCGTATCTTCCCCTGTACCAGTCACAATAAGCTCATTTTTCGTAATGGCCGTTCTGATGCCAGCGCCATGCATCGGCAATCATTGTCTCTAACGTTGATCTTTCCGGGGACCAGCCAAGCTCGTTACCCGCACGAACAGAACCGGATACCAGCTTGGTGCAATCGCCCGCTCGACGCGGTCCGATCGCGAAAGGCACGTCGCGGTTGGTGACGGCCTTGGAATGGCTGATCACATCCATCACCGAAAACCCCGACCCGGTGCCAAGGTTGAACACGCGGCTGCCCTTGTCTTGCTCCAGCCAGTTCAGCCCCAAGACATGGGCGTCGACCAGATCGCAAACGTGTACATAATCGCGGATGCAGGTGCCGTCTGGTGTGTCGTAGTCCGTCCCGAATACCGTCAATCCGTCGCGCTTGCCGTCGATGGCATCCAGCATCAGAGGCACAAGGTGGGTTTCCGGGCGGTGGAACTCACCCACCTCGCCATCAGGGTCGGCACCGGCCACGTTGAAATACCGGAAGATCACGTGGTTCAGCCCGTGCGCGGTCTCGAAATCGCGCAGGATATCTTCGATGGCACGTTTTGAGGCGCCGTATGCGTTCAGCGGCAGTTGCGGCGTGTCTTCGTCCAGCACCACATTGTCATGCTCGCCATAGGTGGCGCAGGTGGACGAGAATACAAAGTTCTCACATCCGGCGGCCACCGTGGCTTCGATCAAATTCAGCGAACCGGTCACGTTGTTGGACCAGTATTTGCCAGGCTCGGACATGGCCTCACCCACTTGGCTGAGGGCGGCAAAATGCATCACGGCCAAGGGTTCGTATTTGGCGAAGACCTCATCCAGCCGGGCACGATCCAACAGATCGCCCTGTTCGAACGGACCGAACTTCACCGCATCCTGCCAGCCAGTGACCAGATTGTCGAAGGTCACAGGCGTGTAACCAGCTTGAGAAAGCGCCTTACAGGCATGCGATCCAATGTACCCGGCACCGCCAGTGACAAGAATGTTCTTCATATTCGTTCCAAATTGCGGTGTGACGCCCGGTTAGACGTCGTCTCGACAGGAGTTCAGGTGAAAATAGGTCAATCCAACCCCATAGCGGCCATCATCTCTTCGAGCTTCGGCACATCTTGCGGGTTATTCAATTCCCAGAATTGGCGGCCCTTGGCCTCAACCTCAACGCACAGAACCTTGCGGCCATTTTCCATAAAGCGTAGCTGTTCCAGCCCTTCCAATTGCTCCAAAGGTCCTACTGGCCAGGTTGGATAGGCTGACAGCGCATCGGGGCGATAGGCGTAGACGCCGACATGGTGGAACACCGGTGTCGGTTCGGTGCCGGCAAAAGTTTCGGCGGTAAAAGGCACAACCTCTTTCGAGAAGTACATTGCGCTGTGATCGGTCGCAAATACGGCAGTTGTGCCGCCGACCCGCCCGTTTTTGCGATCGTTCAGCAAGCTGTTCAAAGCATCTCCGTCACAGCGCAGAACCGGCGTCGCGACCCCGGCGTAGGGCGCGGCGCGCAGACCGGCGATCAGGTCTTCGACAAACCAATGTGGTGTCAGTGGTGCATCCCCTTGCAGGTTGACCACGATCTCATAGCCTGCGCCCAGAGCAGTATGGGCCTCGGCGCATCGCTCAGTGCCATTGCCGCAGGTCTCGGATGTCATCACCACCTCAGCCCCGAACCCTTCGGCCACGTCGCGGATGCGGTCGTCATCGGTGGCGACAACCACCTTGTCCACGCCCGACACAGAACATGCAGCGCGCCAGGATCGTTCGATCAGGGTCATCGCATTGCCGCTTGCCCCGGTCAGCAAAACCAGCGGCTTGCCGGGGTAGCGGGTTGAGGCATAGCGGGCGGGGATGGCAATCAGAACAGACATCAGGCCTCCTTCAGGTCAACGCCCGGAGCGTAGGCGATAAAGAACGGGTTTGCATAGCCGTCCTTGCCATAGGTCAATGACGAGTGATCATCGAAACGAACAACCTTGCCGCCCGCGCCAGCCAACACGGCATGACCTGCGGCGGTGTCCCACTCCATCGTGCGCCCGACGCGGGGATAGAGGTCCGCTTCCCCTGTTGCGACCAGACAGAATTTCAGGGACGAGCCCGCGCTTTTGCTGTCCTTGACCTGATATTTGTTGATGTAATCTTCGGTCGCCTGATCGCGGTGTGATTTTGACGCGACGATCATAAGTGCCGAATTGTCCGGTTCTGACACCGAAATCGGGGTCACGTCGCCGGCCTGTGCCTTGTTCAGCGCGCCGGTTTCCTCAACCGATTGACCGTCAGCTTGCGTGTAGAACATGCGCCCCTTGGCCGGTGCATACACAACGCCCCGAGTTGGCACTCCGTTTTCGACCAATGCGATGTTCACCGTGAAATCACCGCGCCGGTTGATGAATTCCTTGGTGCCGTCCAGCGGATCGACGATCAGAAATGTGTCGCCTTTTTCGGAATGTGATGCGGCCTGTTCTTCGGTCACCAGCAGAATATCCGGGAATGCCGCGCGCAAGCCCGCCGAAATCAAGGCATCGGCTGCCTCATCAGCCTCGGTCACCGGGCTGGCGTCGGATTTGACTTTGACGTCGAAATCATCCGCCTCGTAAATCTGCATGATTGTGTCCCCGGCTTCCAGCGCCAGACGTCTGATTACGGGAATAAGGGCGTCATAGGTCACAAAAATGCTCCGTTGCTGTAGTTTGTTGATCGAAATCCTTGTGGGTCTTATGCTGTGCCGGTTACGGAACGGCAAGAATTTCGTGGCAGTTTGCAGGTAATTCAGCGGGAAAGAGTGCACTGAGTGTTTTATTTTAAGCGGAATCAGACCCTTCTGGGCGGCGCTTTCACGACTTCCGAGCTTATCTTCCATGCGGTGGCGCATGGAATACGGTCCAGACATTCGAATGCTGTGATCGCGATCATTGTGAATATCTTGCAAATTCTCGCACTTGTGACCGTGTTTTACCTGATCATGTCGATGCTGGGCACGCGGGTCGCCAAGATCAGGGGTAACATTATCCTATTTCTGTTGTCAGGTGTCTTTCTGTTCCTGACCCATATCAAAGCCGTCTCGTCCGTCTCTGGCGTGGCAACAGGAAACAACCCGATGATGCTGCACTCTCCGATGAACATGATGGTTGCGCTGTTGGCAACCGCATTTGGGTCGCTTTACACGCAGTTGGTCTCGATCCTTGTGATCCTTTTCATCTACACTGTCGCAGTTGAGCCATTGGAGATCCAAGAACCGGGTGGCGCGTTCTATATGTTGATATTGGCCTGGTTTACCGGATGCGCGGTGGGCGTCGTGTTTATGGCAATCTCGCCATGGTTTCCCACCACCACGGGAATTCTCAGTACAATCTATCGACGCCTGAACATGATTTTTTCTGGCAAAATGGTTGTAGGGAACGCGCTGGGTGGCTTCATGCTGAGCTTCTTTGCCTGGAACCCGTTGTTTCACATAATCGACCAGTGCCGCGGCTTTGTCTTTCGCAATTACTTTCCGCGAAACACCAGTTGGGAATATGCGATTTGGGTTGGAATGGCCTTGTTGATGATTGGGTTGCTGGGTATCTTTTTCACCCGTCAGCATGTGTCGGCCAGTTGGGGCGCGCGCCGCTAGTTTGCCACCCGTAAGGTCAGGTTGATCCGTCCACCTTTGGGCAACAGTTTGGATGAACCGAAACGGATGCGGTCTACCCCGTGATAGGTCAGGCGGGCGGGGCCGCCCATGACTACGACGTCGCCGGAGTTCAGCCAGATCGACTCGGTCTTGCCGCCCCGGGTTTCGTTTCCGATGCGAAAAAGGGCATCGTCGCCCAGCGAAATGGACAGGACAGGCCATGAAAAATCTGCCTCGTCCTTGTCTTGATGCAGCCCCATACGCGCACCTTCGCCGTAATAGTTGATCAGACAGCAATCCGGATCGCGTTGGGTGCTGGCAAGCTTGCGCCATATGCTCAGTATCGTATCGGGAATGTCAGGCCACACCGTTCCTTTAGGGTGTTGCGCCTGATATCGGTAACCCCCTTTGTCGGTGACCCAGCCAAGCGCCCCGGCCGAGGTCATACGCACCGACATTTCCTTGCCCGAAGGCGTAACCGGCCGGAACAGCGGCGCAGATTTCAGAATCGGGCGCAATGCCTCAATCAGTTGCGTTTGTGCCGCAACGTCCAGATAGGTTTTTCTGATGTCAAATCCGCGCAAAAGCAGCCGCGCCATTGAAGATTCCCCAATCCTTGCCAAAACCTTGCCAAAAAGGCCGCAGATTCCCGAAAACCTGCCTTTTACACCGCTTGCAGGCCTCTGATCTCGCCCTTATATACGCCGGGACGCGCGATGGTGTAGTGCTGTTGCGCAAACCAGATCGGGGCCGGATGCCATAACGGGTCCGGACCTCGAGACATCGCCTTGAAGAGAAAGGGATTGAACATATGGGAAAAGTAATCGGTATTGACCTCGGGACCACCAACTCGTGTGTGGCCATCATGGACGGCTCTCAGCCGAAGGTCATCGAAAACGCAGAAGGGGCGCGGACCACGCCCTCGATCGTCGCCTTCACCGAAGATGAGCGTCTGGTTGGTCAGCCTGCAAAACGTCAGGCGGTCACCAACCCCGACAACACGATCTTTGGCGTCAAGCGTCTGATCGGTCGTCGTGTGGATGATGCAGAAGTCCAGAAGGACAAGAAAATGGTGCCGTACGCCATCGTGGATGGCGGCAACGGTGACGCGTGGGTGGAAGCCCGCGGTGAAAAATACTCCCCAAGCCAGATTTCGGCCTTCACTCTGGGCAAGATGAAGGAAACTGCCGAGAGCTATCTGGGTGAAGAAGTCACGCAGGCGGTCATCACCGTTCCCGCGTATTTCAATGACGCACAGCGTCAGGCCACCAAAGACGCAGGCAAAATCGCCGGTCTGGAAGTGCTGCGGATCATCAACGAACCGACAGCCGCCGCGCTGGCCTATGGCCTGGACAAAGAAGAAACCCAAACCATCGCGGTTTATGACCTTGGTGGTGGTACGTTCGACGTGACCATTCTGGAAATCGACGACGGGCTGTTCGAGGTCAAATCGACCAATGGTGACACCTTCCTGGGTGGTGAAGACTTTGACATGCGCATCGTCAACTACCTGGCGGACGAGTTCAAAAAGGAACACGGTGTCGACCTGTCGCAAGACAAGATGGCCCTTCAGCGCCTGAAAGAAGCTGCTGAAAAAGCCAAGATCGAGCTGTCCTCGACCTCGCAGACCGAAATTAACCAGCCGTTCATCTCGATGGGCGCTAATGGTCAGCCGCTGCACATGGTCATGAAACTGACCCGTGCCAAGCTGGAATCGCTGGTTGGTGACCTGATCAAGAAGTCGATGAAACCCTGTCAGGCCGCATTGAAAGACGCCGGTTTGTCGGCGGGCGACATTGACGAGGTTGTTCTGGTCGGTGGTATGACCCGCATGCCGAAGGTGATCGAAGAGGTCACCAAATTCTTCGGTAAAGAACCGCACAAGGGTGTGAACCCGGACGAAGTTGTTGCCATGGGCGCCGCCATTCAGGCCGGTGTTCTGCAGGGTGACGTCAAAGATGTGGTTCTGCTGGACGTAACCCCGCTTTCGCTGGGGATTGAGACGCTGGGTGGCGTGTTCACCCGTCTGATCGACCGCAACACCACGATCCCGACCAAAAAGTCTCAGGTCTTCTCGACTGCCGAGGACAACCAGAACGCTGTGACCATCCGCTGCTTCCAGGGGGAACGCGAAATGGCTGCGGACAACAAGATCCTGGGTCAGTTCAATCTTGAAGATATTCCGCCCGCACCGCGTGGCATGCCTCAGATCGAGGTGACTTTTGACATCGACGCCAACGGCATTGTCTCGGTTTCGGCCAAAGACAAAGGCACCGGCAAAGAGCAGAAGATCACCATCCAGGCATCGGGTGGTCTGTCGGATGAAGATATCGACAAGATGGTCAAGGACGCCGAAGAGAACGCCGAGGCGGACAAGGAACGCCGCGAGCTGATCGAGGCGAAGAACCAGGCGGAAAGCCTCATCCACTCGACCGAGAAGTCGATGGAAGAGCATGCCGACAAGGTCGACCCGACCACCATCGAAGCTATCGAGCTGGCGATTGTCGCGCTGAAGGACGAGCTGGAAACCGAGAATGCCGACAAGATCAAGTCAGGCATTCAGAACGTGACCGAAGCCGCCATGAAGCTGGGCGAAGCCATCTACAAGGCGCAGTCTGAAGAGACCGAGGATGAGCCTGCGGCGGCGGATGCCGCTCCGGCTGGTGAAGACGATATCGTCGATGCCGAATTCGAAGATCTTGACGACGAAAAGCGTAAGTAACGGGAAACCGGGCCAATTCGGGCCGGTCCGGTCACCGGGCCGGCCCGATTACGTTGCGGCAGAAGGAAATACTGATGTCAAAACGCGACTACTATGATGTGCTCGGCGTGTCCAAGGGCGCATCAGCGGACGAGATCAAGAAGGGCTTTCGCACGAAAGCCAAGGAATTGCATCCCGACCGCAACAAGGACAACCCGGATTCCGAGGCTCAGTTCAAAGAAGCGAACGAAGCTTACGACGTCTTGCGCGATGCCGAAAAAAAGGCCGCGTATGACCGTTTTGGTCATGCCGCGTTTGAAAACGGTATGGGCGGCGGTGGCCGTCCCGGCGGCGGATTTGGCGGACAGGGCGATTTCTCCAGTGCCTTCTCGGACGTGTTCGATGACCTGTTCGGCGATTTTATGGGTGGTCAGCGCGGTGCTACCGGGGGTGGTCGACGGGCCGCGCGCGGGTCAGACCTGCGTTACAACCTGCGTGTAAGCCTGGAAGAAGCATTCTCTGGCCTGCAAAAGACGATCAACGTGCCTGCTGCCGTGGCCTGCTCGGCCTGTGACGGCTCGGGTGCGGAAGGCGGGGTTGAGCCCACAACCTGCCCGACCTGTTCGGGCATGGGGAAAGTGCGGGCGCAACAGGGCTTTTTCACAGTTGAACGGTCGTGCCCGACTTGTTCGGGTCTGGGTCAAATTATCAAGAACCCCTGTAAATCATGCGGCGGCGCCGGGCGCGTCGAAAAAGAACGCGCGCTGTCGGTCAACATTCCGGCCGGTGTCGAAACCGGCACACGCATCCGTCTTGCGGGCGAAGGTGAGGCCGGGATGCGCGGTGGCCCCCCGGGCGACCTGTATATTTTTGTCGAAGTTTCGGACCACAAGCTGTTCGAGCGCGACAGCGTAAACCTGTATTGCCGTGTTCCGGTCAGCATGGCCAAGGCAGCGCTGGGCGGTTCGATCGAAGTGCCCACTATCGACGGTGGCCGGGGTCGCGTGCAAATTCCGGCTGGCAGCCAGTCAGGACGTCAGATGCGCTTGCGCAGCAAAGGCATGCCCGCCCTTCGCGGCGGTGGCGTTGGCGATATGTTCATCGAACTGGCCGTCGAAACCCCGGTCAATCTGACCAGCCGTCAAAAAGAGCTGCTGCGTGAGTTCGACGATCTGGGCGAAGATAACCATCCGGAATCAAAAAGCTTTTTCTCGTCCGTCAAGTCATTTTGGGACGGTATGAAGGGCTGAACCTGCACACCTGAACATCAAACAGAAGCCGGTCCGTTGAGGCCGGCTTTTGCATTTCATAAGTCCAGATTGACCGTAATCTGCACCAAAATTGGCCCTTGATTCCCCCGCCATCCCCTGAGAGTGTCGCCCCAACCGTTGGGGTGCCCTGTTTGGGGGCTGAGAGGCGTGAATGCGCTAACCCATCGAACCTGATCCGGGCAATACCGGCGTAGGGAACGGTCTTTTAGTGTTTAGACGTTTTCCATGCCCGTTGCCCATTTTGAACCGGAGCAACGACATGGCACCCATTGCCTTAACAATCGCAGGATCTGACAGCGGCGGAGGGGCTGGAATTCAGGCTGACCTCAAGGCGATGTCCGCGCTTGGCGTTTACGGGGCCAGCGTGATTACCGCAGTGACGGCGCAGAATACTCGCGCAGTTACGGCGGTGCATGGCATCCCTCTGGACGTAATTGTAGCCCAGATCGAGGCTGTTCTGACCGACCTGGATGTTGGTGCGATCAAGATCGGAATGCTGGCGACCCCTCAGATCATCCAACGTGTCGCAGATAGTATCGCCGAATTTGATGGGCCGGTAGTTTTGGATCCGGTCATGATCGCGAAATCCGGCGATGCCTTGCTGGCAGAAGAGGCGGTGCAAACCCTGCGCGACGTATTGTTGCCGCGCGCGACGGTGTTAACGCCAAACCTGCCCGAAGCAGCCTGCCTGCTGGGCTCTGAGTCTGAGGACAGCCTCGAACAGATGATCGCACAAGGGCAAGATCTGTGTGCACTTGGCGCTGGTGCGGTTCTGATGAAGGGCGGTCACGGCAAGGGTGACATCTGCCATGACATATTGATCTCACATTCGGGCGTGATTGCTCAGTTTCAAGCGCCGCGCCAACAGACCCGCAACACCCACGGAACCGGGTGCACGCTGTCCTCATCCATAGCGGCCGGGTTGGCTAAGGGCCTTTCGCTGCCCCAGGCCGTGGCGCAAGCACATGACTATCTGCAAGGCGCCATCGCTCAGGCTGATGCTCTAAAAATCGGACAAGGTCACGGGCCTGTTCATCACTTCCATCAGGTTTGGCCCGCGTGACCGTCTGGTCGATCATAGGGGCAGGTGTGGCCGGGTTGGCCGTTGCTTCCGAACTTGTCGCGCGCGGGGCCAAGGTTCAGGTGTTTGATCCCGGTGGTGCACCTGGGCCGCATGGCTGCTCCTGGTGGGCGGGCGGAATGTTGGCACCTTGGTGCGAGTATGAAAACGCCGAGGAACCTGTCCTGCGTCTGGGGCAATTGGCAATCGACTGGTGGGCCAAACGCACTCAGGTCCACAGGCGCGGCACACTGGTTGTTGCTAACCCACGGGATCTGCCGGATCTGCGTCGTTTCGCCCGCAGAACTGAGGGGTTTTCTGAAGTTGATGACAGAGAAATAACCTTATTAGAGCCTGATCTGTATGGTTTCAAAAAAGGTCTCTACTTTGCTGCGGAAGCCCATTTGGATCCGCGTCAGGCCTTGCTGGATCTGTCGCACCAGCTTCAGGATCACGGTGTTGAATTCCATCATGCGTGCGCTCCGACGGGATTGGACAACGCCATTGATTGCAGAGGTCTGCACGCGCGCGAATACCTGCAGGACTTGCGCGGCGTGAAGGGTGAGATGCTGGTGATACGGTGCCCAGACGTGACACTGACCCGGCCTATACGCCTGCTTCATCCACGCGTGCCGCTGTATATCGTTCCACGCGGCGACGGCGTCTACATGCTGGGCGCGACAATGATCGAATCCGAGGATAGCAGCCGAATTACCGCACGCTCGATGCTTGAGTTGCTGAGCGCAGCCTACGCCCTGAACCCCGCCTTTGGTGAGGCTGAAGTGTTGGAAACCGGCGTCGATCTGCGCCCCGCTTTCCCCGACAACCTGCCGCGTATTCGGCGGCTGGGACCGACAATCTATGCCAACGGCCTCTACCGCCACGGCTACTTGCTGGCCCCTGCACTGGCCAAGGGCGTGGCTGACCTAGCGTTGGACAACAAACATTCGGAGATGGTCGATGAAGATCGTACTTAACGGCGAGATGCGCGACGTGCAGGCCGAAACTCTTTCCGGCCTTTTGCAGGAATGCGGGTTTTCGGGCCGGGTGGCGACGGCTGTGAACGAGGGTTTTGTGCCTTCGAGCCTGCGCAAGGCCCGTAAAATCAAGGATGGCGATCGGATCGAAGTCGTCGCCCCGATGCAGGGGGGGTGAGCGATGAAGACCGTCTACGGCACATCACTGCCGAACCCGCTGATGCTGGGCACCGCGCAATATCCAAGCCCTGCAATCTTGGAACAGGCATTTCGGGACAGCGGGGCCGGGGTGGCCACCGTATCTTTGCGACGCGAAGCAGGCGCAGGACAAACCTTTTGGCAGATGATCCGCGATCTGAGCGTTCTTATCCTGCCCAACACAGCGGGTTGCCATACGGTGAAAGAGGCTGTGACCACCGCCCATATGGCACGTGAGGTGTTTGACACCAAATGGATCAAGCTGGAACTAATCGGGCATACCGACAGCCTCCAGCCCGACGTGTTCCAACTGGTCGAGGCCGCGCGCATTCTGACCGAAGACGGGTTCGAGGTGTTTCCCTATACCACGGACGACCTGATCGTGGGTGAGCGCCTTTTGGCGGTAGGGTGTGAGGTTCTGATGCCTTGGGGCGCTCCGATAGGCTCGGGCCGTGGTTTGAACAACGAATACGCCTTGCGCGCAATGCGGGCTGAGTTTCCCGAAGTACCACTGGTGATTGACGCAGGTATCGGCCTGCCCAGCCACGCCGCTCATGCGATGGAGCTTGGGTATGATGCTGTTCTGCTGAACACTGCGGTGGCACGGGCCGGTGATCCCGCAGCAATGGCCAAGGCGATGAAGCTGGGCATCGAGGCCGGGCAATTGGCCTATCAGGCCGACCCGATCGAAGCGCGCGATATGGCCGAACCCTCGACCCCCGTTATCGGAAAGGCGTTTTTGTCATGAAACTCGACCGGTTTTACCCAATCTTCGACCATTCCGACTGGCTGCGCCGGATGCTGCCTCTGGGCGTGAAACTGGTGCAGTTGCGGATCAAGGACCAACCGGATGCGGTCGTGCGTGAACAGATCGCGGTTTCGCGGGATCTGTGCCGTGCGCATGGGGCTGTTCTGGTGGTGAATGACCATTGGCAGGTTGCCATCGACGCAGGCTGCGACTGGATTCATTTGGGACAAGAGGATCTGGATGACGCAGATCTGAAGGCGATCCGACGCGCAGGGCTGAAACTGGGTGTCTCGACCCATGACGATGACGAGCTTGAGCGTGTTCTGGCCATGACCCCCGATTATGTCGCGCTTGGTCCCGTCTACCCAACGATCCTGAAAAAGATGAAATGGGAACAACAAGGCCTGCCGCGTGTCACTGAATGGAAAGCGCGCGTGGGGGAAGTCCCTTTGGTCGGTATAGGCGGGATGAGTGTGGAGCGCGCGCCGGGGGTGTTGCAGGCCGGGGCGGACATTGTCTCAGTCGTGACAGACATCACCTTGAATGCAGACCCAGAAGCCCGCGTACGTGCGTGGATCGAGGTCACTAAATGAGCCGCTACGCCCGTCAGATGATCCTGCCGGAGGTCGGCGCCCGTGGACAGGCCCGCCTATCCGGCGCGCGGGTTCTTGTGGTGGGGGCCGGGGGGTTGGCAGCGCCGGTTTTGCCTTTGCTGGCTGGTGCTGGGGTTGGATATTTGACCATCGTAGACCCCGATGAAGTCGCCCTGTCGAACCTCCCTCGCCAGACCTTGTTTGGCGAGGGGGACTGTGGCCGTCCCAAAACCGAAGTCGCGGCTGAGCGGTGTCAGGCCTTAAACTCTGAAATTACGATCTCCACGAAAAATCAGGCTCTAACCAATCTAAATTCGCAACGATTTGCCTCACAAGTCGATGTCATCCTCGATTGCGCAGACAGTTATGCGGCAAGCTATACGCTGTCGGATACGTGTCGCGCGCTTGGCAAACCGCTGATAAGCGCCTCGGTCCTAGGGTTGTCCGGCTATGTCGGCGGTTTCTGCGGTGGTGCCCCATCTTTGCGGGCGGTTTTTCCCGACGCGCCGGGCAGCGGTGCAAGCTGTGCCACGGCTGGTGTGTTGGGTCCGGTCGTCGGAATGATTGGCGCGATGCAAGCGCAAATGGCACTGAGCGTTATTCTCGGGCTGGACCCTTCGCCACTCGGGCAGATGATTCAGTTCGATGCCCGCACGATGCGAAGCAGCACGTTCCGCTTTGACGGCGCGCCTGAGCCCAGCCATCACTTCCCGTTTGTGTCGGCCTGCCAACTGACCACGGATGATCTGATCATCGAGTTGCGCAGCCCGGATGAGGCCCCTGAACTCATTCATCCCAACGCGCTCCGCGGGTCTTCTGAATTGGTAAAAATAGAGCCTAACAAAAGCAAAAGACTGGCATTTTGCTGTTCCACCGGCCTGCGTGCGTGGTGTGCTGCCGAAAAATTGCAACCGGATTGGCCGGGCGAGATCGTTCTCGTCGCGGCCTCAACCTCGTGAACGAAAAGGATACGCGAGATATGAAAAAGCTGATGACAGCAATTGCCCTGCTGGCCGCCGCGCCGGCCTGGGCCGAAGACAAGATGACCGTTCTGCTGGACTGGTTCGTTAACCCCGACCACGGGCCTATCATCGTGGCGCAAGAGAATGGATACTTTGCTGACGAGGGGCTGGAGATTGAGATTGTGCCACCCGCCGACCCATCGGCCCCTCCGCGTCTGGTTGCCGCCGGGCAAGCTGATCTGGCGGTGTCCTACCAGCCGCAACTTCACCTGCAAATCCATGAAGGCCTGCCGCTGAAGCGCGTCGGCACCTTGGTCGCGACGCCCTTGAACTGCCTGCTGGTGCTACAGGACGGTCCGATCAAAACGCTCGCCGACCTCAAGGGCAAAAAAATCGGCTTCTCGGTCGCGGGTGTGGAAGAGGCGGTGCTGGGCGCCATGCTGAACGCCCATGATGTCGCGCTGGACGATATTGAGATGGTCAACGTCAACTTCTCGCTGTCGCCCTCGCTGATGACGGGGCAGGTGGATGCGGTGATCGGGGCCTTCCGGAACTTTGAACTGAACCAGATGGATATCGAAGGCGTCGCGGGCCGCTGTTTCTACATCGAGGAAGAAGGCGTGCCGTCTTATGATGAGTTGATCTATGTCGCCAACCCCGACACGATGGATGCAGACAAGGTCGCCCGCTTCCTGTCTGCGACCGAAAAAGCGACCCAGTTCATCGTCAACAACCCGGAAAAAAGCTGGGAAATCTTCGCCGCCACCTCACCCGAACTGCAGGATGAACTGAACGCGCGCGCTTGGGTGGATACACTGCCCCGTTTCGCGCTGCGCCCGGCGGGTTTTGATGCAGGTCGCTATGCCCGTTTCGAGGCCTTCCTCAAAGACAGCGGTATGATCGATAGCATCAATCCGGTCAGCGACATCTCAGTAGATGTGACCGTGCAATGAGCGACTATGGCAAAGCATTTGCGCTGATGCGTGAGGCGGCGCAGGGGCCGTGGCAGGATTACACCTGCCACGCTTTTGTCGAAGGGATGAAGGACGGAACTCTGCCGCGTGCGGCGTTTCTGCATTACTTGCGGCAAGATTATGTGTTCCTGATTCATTTCTCGCGCGCCTGGGCGCTGGCAGTCGTGAAATCGGAAACACATGCGGAAATGTTGGCAGCCTCGCGCACCGTGAATGGGCTGATCAGCGAAGAGATGAAGCTGCATATCGGGATCTGCGAGGCCGAAGGCATCCCGCAGGACCAGCTGTTTGCCACGCCGGAACGTGCCGGGAACTTGGCATATACGCGTTTCGTGCTAGAGGCTGGGTACAGCGGCGATCTACTTGATCTGCTGGCGGCTTTGGTACCTTGTGTGATGGGCTATGGTGAGATTGGCACAAGACTGGCGACCGAGGCGACGTCTGACACCTATCGCGATTGGATCGCCACCTATGCCAGCGATGACTACCAAGATGCCTGCGTGGCGGTTGGGGAATTGTTGGATATGGCTCTAACGAGGCGTATTGGAGAGAATTTCGAAGCATCCCCGCGTTGGACTCGTCTGTGCCACACCTTCCGTACCGCGACCGAGTTAGAGGTCAATTTCTGGCAAATGGGCCTGACCCCATGACCCCAGCCCCCGATCTGACCGTCCGTGGTTCGGCTGCGATTGGCGACTCGTTATTGTTCGCGCCGTTGACCCTGACGCTTGCAGCAGGGCGGTGGACGTGTCTGCTGGGTGGATCGGGGGTCGGCAAAACCACCATTCTGCGCCTGATTGCTGGCTTGGACACTGGCGCAGAGTTCACCGGTCAGATTACCGCCAGTGACGGGCAATCTGTGCGGGAGCGGGTAGCCTACATGGCGCAGGACGATCTGTTGTTGCCTTGGGCGAATGTGGCGCAGAACGTCCTGCTGGGTGCGTGGTTGCGTGGAGAAAAGCCAGATTTGCGCCGCTGTGATCTGCTGATCGAACGGATGCGCCTGCAGGATCATATGGCAAAGAAGCCCGGCGAACTCTCTGGTGGGCAACGTCAACGCGTGGCCTTGGCCCGCACGTTGATGGAAGATCGGCCCATCGTTCTACTGGACGAGCCGTTCTCGGCCCTGGACGCCCGCACCCGCGCGGATATGCAGGACCTTGCGGCCGAAGCGTTACAGGGCCGAACTGTTCTGCTGGTCACCCATGATCCGGGCGAGGCTGCGCGGTTGGGTCAATCCATCGTGGTCATGACGCAGAATGGGATAACGCCCTGCCAGCCCCCTCATGCACCGGCCCCGCGCAAGGTGGACGATCTGGAAACGCTGGAAACGCAAGGCGCGCTACTGCGGCTGTTGCGGGAGGAGGCGGCATGAAACTGCTGTCGGGCCTTGCCGCCACTCTGTTCGCGTTGGCAATCTGGCAGGCAATCGTCTCGGCAACCGGCCTTCCGAAATTCATCCTTCCGGGCCCCGCTTTGGTGGCTGAGACCTGGTGGCAAAACCGCTGGATCATTGCTGAACACACATGGGTCACGGCCGTTGAGGTCATAATTGGCCTGGCCTGCGGGACGGTATTGGGGGTCGTTACCGCGCTCCAACTGGCGAATTCCCGCGCCGCGCGGGTGCTGGTGCAGCCGATGCTGGTGTTCACGCAGGCGTTGCCGGTCTTCGCGCTGGCGCCGTTGCTGACGCTTTGGCTGGGCTATGGACTGTGGTCCAAGGTCGCGATGGCAGTGCTGATCATCTATTTCCCGATCACCTCTTCCTTTTTCGACGGGTTGATGCGCACGCCGCCCGGATTTCTTGATCTGGCGCGGACCATGCAGGCCAGCCGGCGCGCCTTGTTGTGGCACATTCGTATCCCCGCAGCTTTGCCCTCATTGGCTTCGGGCATGCGGCTGGCGGCCGTCTATGCCCCGATCGGAGCGGTGATCGGCGAATGGGTCGGGTCGTCGCAAGGATTGGGGTACCTAATGCTGCTAGCCAATGGGCGGGCCAAAACCGATTTGATGTTTGCGGCGATGCTGACGTTGGGGGTGTTTTCGATCCTGTTGCACATGGTTGTCCGACGGGCAACTGCAGGCATTGCGGGTGAGATGCGTTAACCATTCAGAAACCGATTCTGCGGCACGGTGGTCCAATGACTCAGGACGCCTTTGCCGAAGCCCCGATGCTGTTTGAAACCGACGAAGCCCCGGTGCAACCGCTGCCGTCTGGTCGCTTGCCGTCGTATATCAAAGATCACCGCAAACGATTGCGCGAACGGTTCATGTCTGGTGGGTCGGCGGCAATGCCGGATTACGAATTGTTGGAACTTGCCCTGTTCCGCTCAATCCCCCGGCAGGATGTCAAACCCCTGGCCCGTGCGCTGATGGATACGTTTGGCGACTTTAACCGCGTGCTGACCGCACCCGAAGAACGGCTGCGGCAAATCAAAGGCGTAGGCGATACGGTGATCACCGACCTGAAAATCCTTGAGGCTTGTGCACATCGGATGACCCGCGCGCGGGTCATGCAACGGCACGTCGTATCTGGCTGGGACGCGCTGCTGGATTATTGCCATACGACGATGGCCCATCGCGAGACTGAGCAGTTTCGCGTGTTCTACCTTGACCGCAAGAACGTACTTATCGCGGATGAAGAACAGGCCAAAGGCACTGTCGACCACGTTCCCGTCTATCCGCGTGAGGTAGCCAAACGCGCGCTGGAGCTGAATGCCTCGGCGCTAATCTTGGTACACAATCACCCATCGGGCGATCCGACACCTTCGCAATCGGATATCGATATGACCAACCGAATTCAGGATGCCTGCGTCGCGCTGGGCCTGACGCTGCATGACCATCTGATTATTGGCAAATCGAATGAGTTGAGCTTTCGGTCCGAGGGCTATTTGTAAGGGTTACTGAACCCAGACCTCGACCCTGCGATTGACTTTGCGGCCCCAGTCCGTGTCATCACAGGCCATGGGCATTGCTTCGCCAAATGCGTCCACGGCGATCTCGACACTCTCCGGAATGGCTGTTTCTACCGCCGACAGCACTGCGTTGCGCACGGTCTTTGCCCGCAGCAATGCGATCCTTGCATTGGCTGTGGCCGCGCCTTCGCCGTCGCTAAAGCCCACAAAGGTCAGTTTACGAGCGTCGATGGTCCCGGTTTCGAGGGCGTGGGCCAACTGCCGGATGTTGGAACGTGACTGCGCGTCGGGTCTGGAGGAACCTGCCTCGAACCGGAACGACAGAGACAGGCGCGATTGTGGGCGCAGCGTGTCGATCATGTGCTGTAACTCTTCCAACCCGACCTCGGCACCACCTGAAACCACTGCGTTGGCCAGACGATCCCCTTGCAACCCGATCCGCATGGTTTCGGGTTCTTGATCCACAAATCCGGCATCGCGGATCGCCATCTGTGCCTCGGCGCTTTGCGAATAGGCCAGGAATTGCCGCGCGATGCGGGGCAGGCGGATTTCCGGCAGATACAAGAACATCGGCGATGTCAGCGGATAATCTTCGGTCTTGATGGATTGCCGCGTGGCGGTCAGCGCGTGACCGCAACCGCCGGTCAAAGGCAGGCCCCGGGCAGGCCCGACCTCGGCATGGCTGGCGATACCGATGGCAAAGGGGTCATCAGCGACAGCGCGCACCAGATCGCTGCTACGGGTGTGACGTATAATTCCCTCGGCCAGCGTTGGCTGAGCAGGGGTCAGCAACCGATCCTCAACCCCTTGCGCCAAACCGGAACCGGCGTCTGGTAAGTGCAGGGAAACGGGCGCATCAGGTCCTCCAAGCTCAGACCAGTTCTTGATCTCGCCGGAAAACACGCGCACCAGTTCTGCTGGCGAAATTTGCCGCGCCGGGTTTTCCCGGGCCACAATTGGGACCAGCGCGTCCAGCGCGATGACCCGGGATCGCCTTGCATCTGCCAGATCACCCAGACCAGCGGTCTGCGCAGCCTCCTGTTCCGATGGGCGAATTTCACGCAATGCCATGACGATATCGGTCTCATCGGCGATCAGATCCGCAAAGCCGCCACCTGTGTTGTTAGGGGCGAAATAGAACCGCCCCAAAGGGGCATTGCGCCCGGTCTGGTGAAGCTCATAGGTGAATGCGCCGGAATCCAAACGCTGCGGCGTCGCCGACATCCCCTCTTGCTGGGCGAATCCAACGATCAGGGCCGGCAGTACCTTTTCCGCCATGACGGAGGAACCAGAGAACCGAACCTCGGCCACGAAATCCGTAAGGCTGGGGCAGGCGGGTCCTTCGCAGGTAACACCCGACCCATCCACGGTCAGCTCACCGAACTGCGTATCCACGCGATAGAACTCGCCATCAAAGCTCATCAGGTTGCCTGTGACCTCGACCTTGCCGTCTTGCGAGGTCAGCGTGATATCCTGTGCGTGCACATATGGCGCCAGAGTCACCGAAATCAGTGTGGCCACTGCCACACGAAAAAATGTCATAAGAAAGTCGAGCCTGCCTGCGGTTTAATTTGCCGCGATTGTCAGGTCTTGGAGCAGATTATTCAACACCAGAAAATCACCGGCTTGTGCGCAATCCGGCATGGGCAGCGTCAAATCGCGCGACCGCAGGCGGCGATCGCCACGCAACTCGAGCGATTGCACGGCCAAATCCCGGCCGCAATTTGCCTCGGTCACTTCGGCCTCGACCGTCAGTTCGATCGAACCGGTCTGGCTGGTTTCGCCTGCAGGGAAGGAATAGATTTCGATATTCTGCGCGTCACCGAACGCCTGTTGGCCTAAATGCATGACTTTGCCCGCACCTTTCGCGTCAGGGTCCGACGATACATGTCCAGTTGCGCCATAGCTGGCCCCAAATTCCAGCGCATGGATCTGCAGATCTGTCTCACCCTGCCATTGCAGTGCGATGCGGTTGTAGTTGGCCAGGTCGGGGATGTGAGTGGTGGCTACGGTCCCGGTCTGATCATCTACCGAGATCAGAAAGATCGCATATTCCGACAGGGCCGGGATCGTCAGATCCAAAGCGCCGTTTTTGTCCGTTCGTTGGGTAACTGTTAGTCCGCTGTGGTGGATTTCGATCCGTTCATTGCCGTGGCAGGGGGCTTTGACGGTCAGGCGCGCCGCAGCGCCGGGAACGGCTTTGGCACGGGCATTGAGAGTGCAGTTTTCCTGATCAGAGGGGGTCGATCGAGTGGGTTGCAGGGCGCGCCGCGATGCCTTGATGTCGGTGGTTGCATCAGCGGCCGGAAGCGAGGAGGTCAGAACAATTCCTTCCAGCCCGGCAATCACCGAGGACTGATTGGCGGCAGCCACAGTTACAGGAGCCTGCGCGCCATCCGATTGCGCTGGCGATCCATTTTGCATCAGGTAACCAATGGCTAAGGCACAAGCGAAGGTGCCGCCAGTGGTCACGTAATTCTTTATTACAAACAAAACACCCTCCCCAGTTGAAGGAGCGAGTCGCATCCTGAAGTTGAATCACGGCCAATATGTGGCCGTGAAACGGACTCAATGTGTTTTGATCAAGGTGACGTTAGGTCAGCCGGCCGTGGCAGTGTTTGAATTTCTTGCCAGATCCACAAGGGCAGAGATCGTTGCGCGACGGGTTCCCCCAAGTCGAGGGATCGTCTTCGACAAAGCCAGGGCGCGCATCGCCTGAAGCCTGGGCTTCGGCCAGTGCTTCCGCCTTGTCGGTGGCTTGATCCACCGCCCGTTGTGCCTGAGCTTGCTGAGCTTGCATCTGGGCCAGCATTTCGCGCTGTTCCTCTTCGGTCAGCGGACGGACGCGCGACAATTGCTGAGTCACTGTTTCGCGCAGACTGTCCAGCATCCCTTCGAACAGCTGGAAGCTTTCGTTCTTGTATTCATTCAGCGGGTCGCGCTGGGCGTAACCGCGGAATCCAACGACCGAGCGCAGATGTTCCAGCGTCAGCAAGTGCTCGCGCCATTTGCTGTCGATCGTCTGCAGCAGAACCTGCTTTTCGATGTTGCGCATATTTTCGGGACCGAAGGCTGCCGCCTTTTGCGCCATCATCTCATCGGCAGCATTGACCAGACGCTCGCGCACCTGTTCATCATCGACGCCTTCCTCGGCGGCCCAGTCCTGTACAGGCGCGTCGATGGTCAGCTTTTCCTTGATTGCCGCGTGCAGGCCATCGGTATCCCACTGATCGGCATAGGTTTTTGGCGGCATGTATTCGTCGATCAAATCGTCAATCACCTGTTCGCGCATGTCCGAGACGATCTCGGACAGGTCATCGGTCGACATGATTTCGCGCCGCTGGCTGAACACCACTTTACGCTGATCATTCATCACGTCGTCGAATTTCAGAACGTTCTTGCGCATGTCAAAGTTTCGGCCTTCGACCTTGGACTGTGCGCGTTCCAGCGACTTGTTCACCCAAGGATGAACAATTGCCTCGCCCTCTTTCATGCCCAGCGTAGTCAGAACCTTGTCGAGCCGTTCCGAGCCAAAGATGCGCATCAGGTCGTCTTCGAGGCTCAGGTAGAACACGGTGCGGCCCGGGTCACCCTGACGGCCCGAACGACCGCGCAGCTGGTTGTCGATCCGACGGCTTTCGTGACGTTCGGATGCCATGACGTAAAGACCACCGGCCGCCAGAACCTTTTCCTTTTCCTCGGCGTGGCGGGCCTCTTCCTTGGCGCGCAACTCGGCAGGATCGGCCTCGGGGTTTTCGGCCAGCGCCTGGAGCACATTCATCTCGACATTGCCGCCCAGCTGAATGTCGGTGCCGCGGCCAGCCATGTTGGTGGCAATGGTCACCGCACCATATCGGCCAGCATCGGCCACGATTTGTGCCTCTTGCTCGTGCTGGCGGGCGTTCAGAACGTTATGTTCGATGCCTTCCTTTTGCAGCAGCTGGCTTAGCAGTTCGGATTTCTCGATCGAGGTTGTGCCCAAAAGAACCGGCTGGCCCTTTTCCTGCGCTTCCTTGGTCTCGTCAATCATCGCGCCGTATTTCTCACCGGCGGTGCGATAGACCTGATCGTCTTCGTCAAGACGGGCAATCGGCCTGTTGGTCGGAACCTCGACCACGCCCAGACCGTAGATTTCGGCGAATTCTTCGGCTTCGGTCAGCGCGGTGCCGGTCATGCCACCCAGCTTGTCATACAGACGGAAGTAGTTCTGGAAGGTCACACTGGCCAGCGTCACGTTTTCAGGCTGAATTTGGACGCCTTCCTTGGCTTCGATGGCCTGATGCAGACCTTCGGACAGACGGCGACCTGGCATCATCCGGCCTGTAAACTCGTCAATCAGAACGACGTTTCCGTCACGGACGATGTAGTCTTTGTCACGTGTAAACAGCTTGTGTGCGCGCAGACCCTGGTTGACGTGGTGTACCACCGTGGTGCTTTCGGGGTCATACAGAGAATGGCCTTCGGGGATCAGACCGTTGGCAATCAGCTGTTGTTCCAGGAACTCGTTGCCCTCATCGGTGAAGGTCACGTTCCGGGACTTTTCATCCAACGTAAAGTGATCATCGCTTAGCGAGGGGATCAGGGCGTCGATGCTGGTATACAGGTCCGAGCGGTCCTCGGACGGGCCCGAGATGATCAATGGCGTCCGCGCTTCGTCGATCAGGATCGAGTCGACCTCGTCCACAATCGCGAAATTGTGGTACTTTTGGTAAATCTGATCCAGCTCCGCCTTCATGTTATCGCGCAGATAGTCAAAACCCAACTCGTTGTTGGTGGCATAGGTGACGTCACAGGCGTACGCGGCTTTTTTGTCGGCATCCGGCTGACCCGACCAGATTACGCCGGTGGTCATGCCAAGGGCACCAAAGACTTTGCCCATCCACTCGGCGTCACGCTTGGCCAGGTATTCGTTTACCGTAACCACGTGCACGCCCTTGCCGGTCAATGCGTTCAGGTAGGCGGGGAAGGTGGCAACCAGCGTCTTGCCCTCACCCGTCTTCATTTCCGAGATATTGCCCTGATGCAGGAACGCGCCGCCCATCAGCTGTACGTCAAAGGCGCGCAGACCCAGCGCGCGTCTGGCACCTTCGCGAACGTTGGCAAAGGCTTCTGGCAGCAAGTCGTCCAGCGCCTCACCATCAAGTGCGCGTTTGCGCAGTTCGGCGGTCTTTTCGATCAGGCCCTCATCGGACAGCTTTTCGAACTCAGGTTCCAGCGCATTGATCTTTTCGACCAGCGGACGGGTCGCCTTGATCTTGCGGTCGTTCGGTGTTCCGAACACCTTTTTGGCGAGCGTTCCGAGTCCCAGCATGTTCACTCCAGCGGATCTGTTCTTGTCTTGGTTGCGACAGGCTTGCCCACCTTGCTTGCAACCCATAGATACGGGGGATGAAAGGCGGCCCTGTCCAAGGCTTCAAAGCGATGTAAGCGGCAGGTCCCAGAGTGTCAACGCCACGCCCCGTCGCGGCAAAGAAATAGGATGATTCCATGCCCAAAGGCCTCACTTTTCTGCCATCGCTGGCTCTGGCTGCCGTGATGGCGATGCCGCTTGCCGCCGAAACCAAGCCGGACGCGGATACGGTTGTCGCCAATGTGAACGGGGATGAAATCACATTGGGTCACGTTATCGCATCCGTTGCAGCCCTGCCGCCGAATTACGCCGAGGTCGAAGATGATGTTCTGTACGAATTCGTAATCGAGCAATTGATCCAGCAGCAATTGCTGGCGCAGCAGCAGGACGATCTGAACCGGCTGAACCAGTTGGGATTGGAAAACGAAGGCCGTTCCATGCGGGCGGTGCAGACAGTAAATGCGTTGCTGGGCGATGTCGTGACCGAAGAGTCAATTCAGGCAGCCTATGATGCGGAATTTGGCAACTTCGAAGGCGAAGATGAGTTCGACGCCAGCCATATTCTTGTAGCCACCGAAGAAGAAGCCAAGGAAATTAAAACTCTGCTGGATGACGGCGGCGATTTTGCCGAAACGGCCAAGGAAAAGTCGACCGGCCCATCGGGTCCGAATGGCGGGTCATTGGGATGGTTTGGCAAGGGCCAGATGGTGCCGGAATTCGAAAACGCCGTTGTTGCGTTGGAAAAGGGTCAGATTTCGGATCCGGTGCAAACACAGTTCGGCTGGCACCTGATCATTCTCAACGACACGCGAAAATCCGAAGCGCCGGAACTTGATGCCGTCCGTGAACAGCTGGCACAGTCCCTTCAGCAGGACGCGATTCAAGCCAAAATCGACGAGCTGACGCAGCAGTCGCAGATCGAACGCCCTGCTTTGGACGGTGTTGGCCCCGAGGTCATCCGTCAGATCGACCTGATTCAGGAGTAACCCCAGTGGCCGCGATCACCAAGGTTTCGCCGCTGGCTCCAGCGGCCTTCCCCGAATTGCCTGCGATTGACGGTGTGCGTTTTGCCACCGTCGAGGCTGGCGTGCGTTATCAGGGCCGTACCGACGTGATGTTGGCGGTTCTGGATCCGGGCACATCTGTGGCTGGGGTGTTTACCCGGTCCGCCACACGCGCAGCCCCCGTGCTGGACTGTCAGGACAAGATCGGCGGGGCTAGCGATGGGCCTGCGGCGATATTAGTGAACTCGGGCAATGCCAATGCCTTTACCGGTCACTATGGCCAAACCTCGGTGGCCGAGGTGACGCAGGCCGTCTCCAAAGCCACCGGTGTCGCGGTAGAGCGGGTCTTTACCTCATCAACCGGCGTGATTGGTGAGCCGCTGCCCCATGACCGCATCGTAGCACAGCTTGAGGCGTTGAAGATGGGCCTCAGCCGTCATGCCATCGAGGATGCGGCGCGGGCGATCATGACCACGGATACGTTCCCCAAAGGGGCCAGTGTGCAGGTCGAGATTGACGGAAAAACAGTCTCTATTGCAGGGATTGCCAAGGGGTCAGGCATGATCGCGCCGGATATGGCGACGATGCTGGTCTACATCTTTACCGATGCACAGGTCGAACAGCCCGCCTTGCAGGCCATGCTGGGCGCGCAGACCGACCGGACATTCAACTGCATCACCGTGGACAGTGACACCTCGACCTCGGACAGCCTGTTGCTCTGTGCAACCGGGGCCTCGGGTGTGGACGCAACCGGCGATGCGGCGTTTGCCGAGGCACTGGAAGGCGTGATGCTTGACTTGGCGCAACAGGTGGTGCGCGACGGTGAAGGTGCTACGAAATTTGTGGAAATTCGTGTAACCGGTGCCGCGTCGGATACGGACGCCAAGGTGCATGGGCTGGCGATTGCCAACTCACCGCTGGTTAAAACGGCTATTGCTGGTGAAGACCCGAACTGGGGCCGGATCGTCATGGCTATCGGTAAATCCGGTGCCGCCGCTGACCGCGACCTGCTGAGCATTTCCTTCGGCGATATTCTGGTTGCCGAAAAGGGCTGGGTCAGCCCGGATTACCGTGAGGATGACGCCGCCGCCTATATGAAAGGTCAAGACCTTGTGATTGCGGTCGATCTTGGGCTGGGCGAAGGCAAATCCACCGTTTGGACCTGCGATCTGACCCACGGCTATATCGAGATCAACGCGGATTATCGCTCGTGAAGACCTTACTGGTGTCTGCTGTCGCCCTGATCGACATTGAGGGCCGGGTGCTACTGGCCCAACGACCCGAGGGCAAATCCATGGCCGGTCTCTGGGAGTTCCCCGGTGGCAAAATCGAACCCGGCGAAACCCCCGAGGCTGCCCTGATCCGCGAATTGCACGAGGAACTGGGCATCGACACCTGGGCCTCATGCCTCGCCCCGCTGACCTTTGCCAGCCACAGCTATGACGATTTTCACCTGCTGATGCCGTTGTTTGCTTGTCGCAAGTGGGAAGGTATTCCGCAGTCGAAAGAAGGTCAGGCGTTGAAATGGGTGCGTGCGAATGAGTTGCGGAACTATCCGATGCCTGCGGCGGATGTGCCTTTGATTCCGATTTTGCGGGATTGGTTGTAACTTGCTGATTTTCCGTCTTGAAAAAGAGACTTTAATGGAAAGTACGATAACGACCTCTGTTGGAAGCAGTGAATGGGAAATCGCCCCTGCAAACACTATTGCAGTTATCTTGCTGTTTGTACTGTTTATCTATTTGTTCTTTAGACACTTTATGTTTGTTCTAATGGTCATGGACGTGGGTATTGGTTGGCTTAGGAAATTTGAGTGGTTCCCCAAAGAAAAGCGGCGGCTCAAAGCTCTGTTCCACTGGATGGTCGCAAATGCGCTATTTTTTGGGTACTTATTGGTTGCGGATAAGCTCGGGTATCTTGAGTTTATCCCCACTTGAAAAATTCTCCAGCCAAGAAGCTCTTTTGACTTACGTCTGTCAGGCGGTCCGATTTCTGTACTACCACTGTTACAATTCGTAAGAATTGAGAAAACATCAGGAAAAAGTTGACGCTGATCTTTCCTGCGTCCCTTATTGGGGCGTTGGCGTCCGGGGTTGATCCCTGGTCCGTCGTTTCCGGCCCGGAGGAGGGGTCGGATGGGGAGGAGAAAGAGATTGGCTCAGACGCAGTCGGGCGCTGAAGGGATGCACTCTCTTCCGGCGCTGCTACACCGCAATGCGACCCAGTTCGGGGACGCCCCGGCCTACCGGGAAAAGGAATTCGGAATCTGGCAATGCTGGACCTGGGCCGAAACGGCCAGGGAAATCCGTTCGATTGCCCTGGGCTTTCTGGAACTTGGCGTTGAAAAAGGCGACCACATCGCAGTGATCGGGCGCAATCGTCCGGCGCATTACTGGTCGATGGTTGCGGCTCAGATGGTGGGTGCTGTGCCAGTTCCGCTGTATCAGGATGCAGTCGCTGAGGAGATGGCCTATGTGCTGGATCATTGCGGCGCAAAATACGTCGTCTGCGGTGATCAGGAGCAGGTCGACAAGGTCATCGAGATTCAGGAGAACCTGCATCAGGTCAAACACATCCTCTACACCGACAAACGGGGGATGCGGAAATACGATCACAGCCAGATGAACGCATTGGACGATCTGATGGCCGAAGGCAGTGCCGGTCACGCGCGTTTTGATGCGGAACTGGATCGTCGGATTGCCGAGATCGATTACGACGGCACCTGCGTCATGCTGTATACGTCGGGCACCACGGGTAAACCCAAGGGCGTGGTGCTGTCGAACCGGAATGTGATCGAAAGCGCCAAGAATTCCGCCGAGTTCGATCATTTGAACCGGAACGAAGACATCCTGTCTTACCTGCCGATGGCTTGGGTAGGCGATTTCATCTTTTCCATCGGTCAGGCCTATTGGTGCGGCTTCTGCGTGAACTGCCCTGAAAGCGCCGACACGATGATGACGGACCTGCGCGAGATCGGGCCGACTTATTTCTTCGCCCCACCACGAGTGTTTGAAACTCAGCTGACCAATGTGATGATCCGGATGGAGGACGCTGGCAAGCTGAAGCAGCGTATGTTTCATCACTTCATGGCGCATGCCAAGAAAGTTGGCGGGCTGCTGCTGGACGGTAAGCCGGTTGGGTTCGGCGACCGCGTGAAATACGCGCTGGGCAACCTGCTGGTTTACGGGCCACTCAAGGATACACTGGGTTATGGCCGCTTTCGCGTAGGTTATACTGCGGGTGAAGCAATCGGTCCGGAGATTTTTGATTTCTACCGCTCTTTGGGCATCAACCTGAAACAGCTTTATGGTCAGACCGAAGCGACCGTATTTATCACGGTTCAACCCGATGGAGAGGTGCGCGCCGATACCGTTGGTGTGCCCGCCCCGGACGTTGAGCTGAAGATCGACGACAAGGGCGAAATCCACTACCGCTCGCCCGGTGTGTTTGTCGAGTACTATAACAACCCGGATTCCACGGCCTCGACCAAGGACGCCGAGGGATGGGTTGCCACTGGCGATGCCGGTTTCATCGAAGAAAACTCAGGACATTTGCGGATAATTGACCGCGCCAAGGACGTTGGCAAGATGGCCGACGGGTCGATGTTTGCGCCGAAATACGTCGAGAACAAGTTGAAATTCTATCCCGACATCCTTGAGGTTGTTTTGTTCGGAAACGGCAAAGACCGCTGCGTGGCCTTTATCAATATTGACCTCACAGCAGTGGGCAACTGGGCGGAACGCAACAACGTAGCCTATGCGTCTTATCAGGAACTGACTGCAAATCCCCGTGTGTTAGAGACGATTCGTAGCCATGTCGAAGAGGTGAACAAGTCTGTAGCCGCTGATGAGATGTTGTCGGGCTGTCAGGTGCATCGCTTTGTGGTTCTGCACAAAGAACTGGACGCGGATGACGGTGAGATGACCCGTACGCGGAAGGTGCGCCGCGGATTTGTCGAGGACAAGTTCAGTGACATCATCGATGCGCTTTATGACGGGTCCAAGCAGGTCTCAACCACGACCGAAGTGACCTATGAAGACGGCCGCAAGGGGTCGATCAGTGCCACGCTTGAAATCGTGGATGCGCCGGTCGTACCGGTTGCGCAGCACAAGGTGGCGGCGGAATGAGGGCCGGTCATGCGCCGCTCGACCTGCTGTCATCGCCCCGCCCGCCGTCCCGTTTTTCCGCAAGTCAGGGAGTGACTGATGCTGGATAACTCCGAAGGATATGTCACCGAAGATGGCCGCAAGATCGGCGGCGTGGTGATGGAGATGAAGAACATCACCCTGCGTTTTGGCGGTGTGGTGGCGATCAAGGATATCTCATTCGACATTCGTGAAGGCGAGATCCGCGCCATCATCGGTCCGAACGGCGCCGGTAAATCCTCGATGCTGAACGTGATTTCAGGGTTCTATATCCCGCAGGAGGGCGAGGTCTGGTTCCATGGGGCCAAGCGTCCGCAGATGCGCCCTTATGAAGTTGCGCGGCAAGGTATTGCCCGGACGTTCCAGAACATTGCCCTTTTCGAAGGCATGAGCGTGCTGGACAACGTCATGACCGGGCGGCTGAACTATATGAAAACCAACCTCTTTCAGCAGGCCCTGTGGAAGGGCAAGGCTGAGGCGGAAGAGGTTGAAAACCGCGAAGCGGTCGAGAAAATCATCGACTTTCTCGAAATTCAGCACATCCGTAAAACTCCGGTATCCCGTCTGCCATACGGTCTGAAAAAGCGGGTCGAACTGGCCCGTGCGCTGGCGGCGGAACCCAAACTGTTGCTGCTGGATGAACCTATGGCCGGCATGAACGTTGAAGAGAAAGAGGACATGAGCCGCTTTATCCTCGACGTGAATGACGAGTTTGGCACCACCATCGCGCTAATCGAGCATGACATGGGTGTTGTGATGGACCTGAGCGATCGGGTGGTCGTGATGGATTACGGCAAGAAGATCGGCGACGGCACCCCGGATGAGGTGCGCAGCAATCAGGAAGTCATCGACGCCTATCTGGGGGTAAGTCATGACTGAGCAACTGACAGACATGAGAGGGGGCACACATGCCTGATCAGCTGATTTTCGCGATGGAGGTTTTCCTCAACGGTCTTATGGCCGGTGTGCTGTACGCTCTGGTCGCGCTGGGCTTTGTATTGATCTACAAAGCGTCCGGAATCTTCAACTACGCCCAAGGGGTTATGGCCCTGTTTGCCGCCATGACGCTTGTGGGGATCATGAACGGGCAGGTCCCGTTTGCCCACCTGATCAACGCTACTTTCGGGACTCATATCCACAAGTTCGGATGGAATGTGCCAGCGTTTGTGGCGATTATCCTGACGATGGGTGTCATGGTTCTGCTGGCCTGGGCGGTACAGCGCTTTGTGATGCGGCATTTGGTCGGTCAAGAGCCGATCATCCTGTTCATGGCGACCATCGGTCTGGCCTATTTCCTTGAGGGCGTGGCTGACCTGATGTGGGGATCCGAGATCAAGACATTGGATGTCGGCCTGCCGCAGGGTATCAACTTGTGGATCGATGAGACCACGTTCAACATCTTTGGCTACGGCTTCTTTATCGACAATCTGGACCTTGTGGCGACGGTGATAGCCGCGCTGCTGGTGACCGCACTGGTCGCGTTCAGCCAATACACCAAGCAGGGCCGGGCGATGCGCGCCGTGGCGGATGACCACCAGGCGGCTCTGTCGGTCGGCATCTCGCTGAACTTCATCTGGATCATGGTGTGGTCGGTTGCGGGTTTTGTCGCGCTGGTTGCAGGCATCATGTGGGGTACCAAGTCGGGCGTGCAGTTCTCACTGTCACTGATTGCGCTCAAGGCGCTGCCGGTGCTGATGCTGGGCGGGTTCACCTCGATCCCCGGTGCCATCGTCGGCGGGTTGATCATTGGTGTGGGCGAGAAACTGTTCGAGTTTGCCATTGGCCCGCTGGTCGGCGGAGCGACCGAAAACTGGTTTGCGTACGTACTGGCGCTGATCTTCCTCGTGTTCCGGCCGCAAGGTCTGTTCGGTGAGAAGATCATCGAGAGGGTCTAGCGGCATGACCAAGCTGATCGCCATCATCAACGTGATCGCATGGGCCGGGTTCTGGGCTTTTGGCTACATCGCGCTCACTTCGGAGGATTTGACCGAAGGCCAGTTGGTGATTGCAGCAATTCTGGCTTTTGCCGGGCTCGCCATGGGCATCTTGGCCTACATGAAACTGGTGCGCGCCTCAGAGGCGAGCGGATATGCAAAAGGCTCCAAGCAGCTGGACGCCGAGGCCCGCAACCGGGCGCAGGAAGAATGGGGAAAGTAAGACATGTTTTATCGTGAGGCCGGGGATTTCAAAACCTCCTACACAGATGACAGCCAAACCTTTCCGATCAAGTTCGACCGGTATCGGTATTATGTGGTTCTGGCGGTGGCTTTCGGGATAATTCCCCTCGTCATCAATGACTACTGGGCCAATGCGCTGTTACTGCCCTTTTTGATTTATGCCATTGCGGCAATCGGGTTGAACATCCTTGTGGGCTATTGCGGGCAGGTATCCTTGGGTACCGGTGGTTTCATGGCTGTGGGCGCCTATGCCTGCTACAAGCTGATGACCTCGTTCCCTGATGTCAGCATGTTCATTCATGTCATTCTGGCTGGCGGCATAACGGCCATTGTCGGGGTGCTGTTTGGCCTGCCCAGCCTTCGGATCAAGGGATTTTATCTCGCGGTGGCCACACTGGCCGCGCAGTTCTTCCTTGTGTGGCTGTTTAACCGGGTGCCGTGGTTCTACAACTATTCGGCTTCGGGTCAGATCAATGCGCCGGAACGGGATGTGTTTGGCATCATCATCACCGGTCCGAATGCACCGGCATGGGCCACCTATATGTTCTGCCTGATTTTCTTGGCCGTCAGCGCCCTTATCGCGCGCAACCTGACGCGCGGCACGACTGGCCGGACATGGATGGCGATCCGTGACATGGACATCGCGGCCGAGATCATCGGGGTAAACCCATTGAAGGCCAAGATGAGCGCCTTTGCCGTCAGCTCGTTCTTCATCGGCATCGCAGGAGCGCTGTTCTTTGCAGTCTATCTTGGCGCGGTCGAGGTCGGCGAAGTATTCGGTATCCAGAAATCGTTCCTAGTCCTGTTCATGATTATTATCGGAGGGTTAGGGTCTATTTTCGGATCGTTCGCCGGTGCCGCTTTCCTTGTTCTGCTGCCGGTGGTCCTGAAAGTGGTGGGCGTCGACGTTCTGGGCTGGCCCACGGATATCGTAGCACATCTGCAGCTGGTGATCGTCGGCGCGCTGATCATCATGTTCCTGATCTTGGAACCGCACGGGCTGGCACAACTGTGGCGCGTGGCGAAAGAGAAACTCAGACTATGGCCGTTCCCGCACTAAGGGGTCGGCCCAATGAAAAAACGGGCGGCACAAGCCTGAACGCAACATCGGACTAACCAAGGGAGGAGACACCCGATGAAATTGAAACTGGCAACCGCGGCGCTAAGCGCCCTGATGGCTGCAGGACCCGCTCTGGCGGATCTTGTGATCCCCGATCTGAGCTATCGTACCGGGCCTTACGCCGCCGGCGGCATTCCGTTCTCGGATGGCTATAACGACTATTTCACCCTGCTAAATGAGCGCGATGGCGGCATCGGCGGTGTTCCGATCCGGATGGTCGAATGCGAAACCGGCTACAACACCGAAAAAGGTGTGGAATGCTATGAAGCCACCAAGGGCGAAGGTGCTTTGGTGTATCAACCGCTGTCGACTGGCATCACCTATCAGCTGATCCCAAAGGTCACCGCAGACGACATTCCGCTGCACACGATGGGTTATGGCCGGACCTCGGCCAAGAACGGCGACGTGTTCAGCCATACCTTCAACTATCCAGCCAACTACTGGGACGGGGCCTCGGGCGCGGTCAATTACCTGCTTGAGGAAAACGGTGGTGACCTGAGCGGCAAGAAAATCGCGCTGGTCTACCACAACTCGGCCTATGGCAAGGAACCGATCCGCACCCTGGAAGAGCTGTCCAAAAAGCACGGCTTTGAACTGGTCGCCCTGCCGGTCGATCACCCGGGTCAGGAACAGAAGTCGCAGTGGCTGCAAATCCGTCGTGATCGTCCTGACTATGTCCTGATGTGGGGCTGGGGCGTGATGAACCAGGTTGCAGTGCAAGAGGCTGCAAACATCCGGTTCCCGATGGAGAACTTCATCGGCATCTGGTGGTCCGGTTCTGAAAACGATGTGCTGCCAGCGGGCGAAGCCGCCAACGGGTACAAGGCGCTGACCTTCCACAATGTTGGCACGGACTTCCCGGTCTTTGACGATCTGCAGAAACACGTTGTCGACGCAGGTAAGGCTGCAGGCGCGGGTGATCAGGTTGGCACGGTTCTGTATAACCGTGGTCTCTATGCGGCTGTTCTGGCTGCCGAAGCCATCAAGAAAGCTCAGGAAATCTCAGGCAATGCGGAAATCACTCCGGCCGAGATGCGCGCTGGCATGGAAGCGTTGGAGATGACCGAAGAGAAGATGGCCGAACTGGGCCTGGCGAACTTTGGTCCGACCTTCTCGGTCTCATGCGAAAACCACGGCGGTGACGCCCTTGTGGGTGTGACGCAGTGGGATGCAGCAAACAAGACCTGGACGCTGATCTCGGACTTCAAGCAGACCGATGGTGAAGTGATCGGCGCGCTGATCGATGAAGATTCTGCGGCCTATGCAGCAGAAAACAACATTGAAGGGCGTTGCTGATCCAGCGCTTTGAACAAACCGGGGCGGCGGCAGACCGCCGTCCCGAACCCCACACTCGCTTAAGGACACGCGCAGATGCTGGATGCGGCACAAACCACTGACACCAAGTCGGAAACCCTGCTTGAGGTCAACAATATCGAGGTGATCTACAATCACGTGATCCTCGTTCTGAAAGGCGTCAGCCTGACTGTGCCCAAGGGCGGTATCACGGCCCTGCTGGGCGGCAACGGCGCAGGAAAAACGACGACGCTCAAGGCTGTGTCGAACCTGCTGCATTCCGAGCGCGGTGAAGTCACCAAGGGAACGATCGAATATCGCGGCACCAGCGTGCATGAAAGCGACCCTGCCGATCTGGTGGAAAAAGGCGTCATCCAGGTGATGGAAGGCCGCCATTGTTTCGAACACCTGACGGTCGAGGAAAACTTGCTGACGGGCGCCTATACCCGCAAGGATGGCAAGGCCGCCATCCAGCAGGACCTTGAACTGGTCTACACATATTTTCCCCGTCTGAAAGAACGCCGCCGGTCGCAGGCAGGCTACACTTCAGGTGGTGAGCAACAGATGGTTGCAATGGGCCGAGCTTTGATGTCCCGACCCGAAACGATCCTGCTGGACGAACCCTCGATGGGACTTGCGCCGCAGCTGGTCGAAGAGATTTTCGGTATCGTGAAGGACCTGAACGAGAAAGAAGGTGTTTCTTTCCTGTTGGCCGAACAGAACACCAATGTGGCTCTAAGGTTTGCCCATTACGGCTATATTCTGGAATCCGGGCGCGTCGTGATGGACGGTCCGGCAGCAGATTTGCGCGAAAACCCGGACGTGAAAGAGTTCTATCTGGGCATGTCCGACGAAGGCCGCAAAAGCTTCCGTGACGTGCGATCTTACCGCCGCCGCAAGAGGTGGTTGTAAGCGAATGGAGGATCTGGCGATGACCTACTACGACGCTCTTGAAACCCGATCAGCCGATGAACGCTCCGCCGATCAGGCACAGGCGCTGCGTACTCAGATTGACCGCGCCCTGTCCGCTCCGGGCTTTGCTGCGCATCTGGCGGATGCGGATGCCAGCGCGGTGATTTCAGCCGACGATCTGGTGAAACTGCCGGTATTGCGGAAATCCGATCTGGCGCAAGCACAGGCGTCGCGTCCGCCATTCGGCGGATTTACCGTCAAACCAGCCCGACATTTCCATCATGTGTTCCAGTCTCCCGGTCCGATCTATGAGCCCGGCAGTACGGATCATGACTGGTGGCGCATGGGGCGTTTCCTGAACGCCGCCGGCGTCGGACCCGGAGATATCGTGCAAAACTGTTTCGGCTATCACCTCACGCCAGCTGGTATGATTTTTGAGAGCGGCGCGCGCGCGGTAGGGGCCGCTGTGCTGCCAGCGGGTACCGGTCAGACCGAATTGCAGGTGACAGCAGCGCGCGATGTGGGCTGCACGTCCTATGCGGGCACACCGGACTATCTGAAGGTCATTCTGGACAAGGCAGATGAGATGGGCGTGGCCCTGAACTTCTCGAAGGCTGTTGTGGGCGGCGGCGCGCTGTTCCCATCTTTGCGTCAGGATTATGCTGATCGGGGTATTTCCTGCCTGCAATGCTATGCCACGGCCGATCTGGGCAACATCGCCTATGAAAGCGCCGCGATGGAAGGGATGATCATCGACGAACATGTCATCATCGAGGTTGTCACCCCTGGCACCGGAACACCGGTAGAGCCGGGTGAGGTGGGTGAGGTTGTGGTGACCTCTTTGAACCCCGATTACCCGCTGATCCGCTTTGCCACGGGTGATCTGTCCGCGATCATGCCGGGTGTTTCACCCTGTGGGCGGACCAACCTTCGGATCAAGGGTTGGATGGGTCGCGCGGACCAGACCACCAAGATCAAGGGCATGTTTGTGCGTCCTGAACAGGTGGCAGCATTGGTCGATAAGCACGAGGAAATCGTCAAAGCCCGTGTCATCGCTGCCCGACAGGGTGAGATGGACACGATGACCGTTCAGATCGAAAGCGCAGGCGGAGACGACATGGCCTATGCCAAATCCGTGGTCGAGGTGCTGAAACTGAAAGGCGCAATCGAGGTTGTAACCCCCGGATCACTGCCGAAGGACGGGTTGGTGATCGAGGATCAGCGCGTTTACGAATAACCCCGAGCCATGTCTGCGGCAGTATGTGCCGCAGATTTGTTTTTCCTGCACTGGTGTTTCTTAGCATTTTGGTCGATTAAAGGCTGATCAATAGCCAACGCCAGTCACAATCCGGGTCCATGGCCGAAATCGACTATTCAGAACACGGGAAACGCAATCGCGGCGCGCTGGGCACCCGGTTGGTGGCCACTGTGGCTTATATGGTAGCAGCCGCTTGTCTTCTGCCCATGGTTGCGGTTGTTCTGGCGGCAGTGACGGGCGGTACGGATACGGTCTCACATCTGTTTGAGACGGTTTTACCCGGTTATGCGCTAACAACCGTGATCCTTGTCGTTTTGGTGGCTATCGGCACGTTCTCTATCGGGGTCGGCGCGGCGTGGCTGGTCACGATGACGCGCTTCCCTGGGGTGCGCTTTCTGGAAATTGCACTGGTCTTGCCGCTGGCCTTTCCAGCCTATGTTCTGGCTTATGCCTATACTTTCATTCTGGATCATCCTGGTATCGTGCAGACCACGCTGCGCGACGTGACGGGTTGGGGGCCGCGCGACTATTGGTTCCCGGAAATCCGATCGACCGAGGGCGCGGCGGCGATGCTGATCCTTGTGCTCTACCCTTATGTATACCTGCTGGCGCGAGCCGCGTTTTTGCAACAAAGCGCCACCGCTTTTCTGGCCGCCCGTGCGCTGGGCAAAAGCCCGTGGTTGGCATTCTGGCATGTCTCGCTGCCGATGGCTCGTCCAGCCATTGCCGGGGGTGTCCTGCTGGCCATCATGGAAACCATCGCTGATTTCGGCACGGTCGCCTATTTCGGTGTTCAGACCTTTGCCACCGGTATCTACACAAGCTGGTTCTCGATCGGCGACCGAGCGGCTGCGGCGCAGTTGGCTTTGTGCCTGCTGGGTTTTGCGCTGGTCATGGCCGTGGCCGAGCGGACGCAGCGCGGCAAGGCAAAGTACTATCAAGCAGGCAAAAGCCATGCGTCCCTGCCTTCGGCGCAGCTTAAGGGCTGGCAATCCGCAGCAGCCATAACCTTGTGCGCTATTCCAGTGGTACTGGGGTTCTTGCTGCCGGTATTTATCTTGATCCAGATGGGCCTGACCTCGGAACAAAACCTGCTGTCTCGGCGATATATCGGGTTCATTCAAAACTCGCTGACACTTGCAGGAGTGGCCGCCGTGGTTACGGTCTGCGCCGCGATCTGTGTTGGGTTCTTTCAGCGCCTTCGTCCGGGTCGAGGATCATCGACCACAGGCTATCTGGCGCGGTTGGGCTATGCGGTGCCCGGCGGCGTGATCGCTGTTGGCCTGATGGTACCCTTCGCCAGATTCGACAACGCGCTGGATTCGTGGATGCGCCAGACGTTCGACGTCTCGACAGGTCTGCTGGTGACGGGTTCGATCTGGTTGCTGGTGGCAGCTTACATGGTGCGCTTTCTGGCGGCAGCGCTCAGCGCGTATGAGGGTGGGCAGAGCACAGTGCACGCCAATATGGATGCTGCGTCCCGGTCTTTGGGCCAATCGCCGCTGGGCACCTTGCGCCGTGTGCATTTGCCAATCCTGACACCCTCATTGCTGACGGCCTTGTTGATCGTGTTTGTGGACGTGATGAAAGAGCTGCCCGCGACCCTGATCATGCGCCCATTCAACTTTGATACGCTTGCGGTCCAGGCCTATCGTCTGGCCTCGGACGAACGGTTGGAGGGGGCAGCGGTACCCTCGCTTGTGATCCTGGCCGTTGGGCTTTTGCCGGTGATTCTAATCTGTCGACAAGTTGGGCGACGGTAAGGCGAAACGATTCAAAATTACCACACCTGTTGGCACCGGACTTGATTCAAATGCGTTTTCCGGCAAGGCTGAGGGTATGAACATGCAGCCTCCCAGCCGGTTTTCTGCAAACTCGGCCCAGATGCCCGTCGCGTTCGACCGGCGCGAGATGTCACATATCCTGTCCGTCTATGGCAAGATGGTCGCCGCCGGAGAATGGCGCGACTATGGTATTTCCAACCTGCGCGACATGGCGGTTTTTTCCATTTTCAGACGCACGGCAGAGCATCCGATCTACCGGGTTGAAAAACACCCTCGTCTGCGATCCAAACAGGGGATGTATTCAGTGATCGGCATGGACGGGCGGATCCTGAAGCGAGGCCATGACCTGCGCAACGTGCTGCGCGTGTTGGAACGCAAGCTGATCCGGTCTGTCGACCTTGATTAGAGCCTTTTGTGGGAAGTTACTGGCCCGTCGCCCTGCTCCAGAATCCGTGTGATTGCTTGATCCATCGGCTCGAACGTCACATCCATGTGGTAGGCGTTGGCGTGAAGCAGCATGTTCTCACCATAGACCCATGCCACGTGACCTTTCCAGAACAATAGATCCCCGCGCTTTGGTTCAGTTCCGGCAGGCAGCGCCGTACCCAGTTCGCGTTCCTGATCACTGCTATCACCGGGGCAGGGTATGCCGCAGGCCAGTAAACCGGCCTGAACCAACCCAGAACAATCAATACCGAAGCAACTGTTTCCCCCCCAAAGATAGGGCGTGCCCAGAAATAGCTCGGCCACCGCTACGGGGTCGGTCAGGTGCGTTGCTCTGAGTTTGGCGTGAATCGCCGGAATGAACCCCAGTTCAGTTTCCAGAAATCTATTCTGTTCCGACAGCACGCATAATTTGCTGCCAAAACTCAGCGATACGCGGTCCGGGCTTTTCATGTCGGGCCGTTGATAGGCATGTGTCGCGGGCGCGGTGACCCAGTGGGTCTGTTGCGCCTCAGGCCCCAGTTGATCGGACCTGACCCAACCGGGATAGCCATCCTTGACCGAGGTGATCCAGCTCCACCCATCGGTATCGTCAACAACATCTACCGGGTCGCCAAACAACAGCTGCCGATCCCTTGGGCCATTCGGGCTGCGCAACAAATCAACAACCGGCTTTATGACGCGCAGGCGGGTCATAGGTTCAGAATCTCGGGCAGGGCGGTCAGCACGGCACGCGGCCCTTGGCCCAGACCGCCCTTGCTGCGTCCGGGGGCTTTGCTGGGCTGCCAGGAATAGATGTCGAAATGCATATAGCGGCTGTCACCCACAAAGCGGCGCAGGAACAGGGCCGCGGTGATCGAGCCTGCGAACCCACCTAATGGAGCATTGTCCAAATCAGCAATGCCGGGTTCGATCATCGCCTCATAGGGTTCATGGAAAGGCATCCGCCAGACAGGGTCGGCCGATTGCCGACCAGCGTTGGCCAGCGCGTCTGCCGCGCCATCGTCATCGGTGTAAAAGGGCGCCAGATCGGGACCAACCGCCACGCGCGCGGCACCGGTCAACGTCGCCATCGAGATGATCAGGTCAGGTTCACCCTCATCCGCCAGCGCCAATGCGTCGGCCAGAACCAACCGCCCTTCGGCGTCGGTGTTGTTGATCTCCACCGTCAGACCTTTGCGCGAGGTCAGGATATCCCCCGGACGGAAGGCATTCCCTGCGACCGAGTTCTCGACTGCCGGGATCAGCACGCGCAGTTGTACAGGTAGCTTTAGTGCCATGATCATCCGTGCCAGACCCAGCACATTGGCCGCACCGCCCATGTCCTTTTTCATCAGGGACATCGAATTCCCTGGTTTCAGATTCAGTCCGCCAGTGTCAAAGCACACACCTTTGCCGACAAGGGTCAGTTTGGGCCCGGTGTTGCCCCATGTCATCTCGATCAGGCGCGGTGTTTGCGCGGCGGCGCGTCCGACCGTGTGAATCAGTGGGAAATTCTGGTCCAGCAGGGCGTCGCCTTGAATCGTCGAACATGTCGCGCCGAATTCCTGCGTCAAATCCTCGGCCGCGGCCTGCAGCTGATCCGGTCCCATGTCCGAGGCCGGTGTGTTGACCAAATCGCGGGTCAGCGCCTCGGCACTGGCCAGCGCCTCAATCCGCGCGGCATCAACACCTTCCGGTGCGACGAGGCGCGCCTTGGCGGGTGATTGATTGGCGTAACGGTTAAAGGCATATCCTGTGAACAACCAACCAAGGCACTCGTTGCTTATCGCATCAGCGGGCACACCTGATGCGATGTGATAGGTTCCCTTCCGCAAGGCTTCGGCCGCCGCTGCCAACGGGAACCGTTTGCGCGCGCGCTTGCTGCTATTGCCATAACCCGCCAAGGCCATTTGGGGCGCACCATCTGATTGAGGGATCAGCAGAGCCTGTCCCATGGCCCCGGTGAATCCATTGGCCTCGACCCACGATGCGATGTGGCTTGGCTGGTCTTGCAGCCAATTGTCGAGATCGGGTTGCGAAATGACATGCAGCGGAACAGAGGGTTCGGACGGCGAAGCGAAGGACAGGGTCATGTGTATCTCGGCTGGTTCGAATTGCGCCCAGCCTAGCCGCCCACGATCCGTCCGCAAGCCCCGTCAGAGGGAAAGATCCTGCTGATCCCAGATCACGGTCAGTGATTTCTCACCTACGCGGATCAGGCGCGACAGGGTGGCCCCCGTCGCGACCGCATCCCCAACATCCACCGATTGCGCCACATCACCGGCGACTCGGGCCAGCGCCGTCATGCCAATCTGTTCGGCAATGGCCACCAGTGACCGCGCACATTTGCGCAGCCCGGCCCAGTCGCGTTGACGCCAAAACTGCTCGCAGTTTGACAGGCGCACGGCCAATTCCTCTACCGTACGGCACAAAACATCCAATGCGTTCTTGTCGCCCAATTGGTGATACAGCCCGTTCAAGCGGTCCGTATCCAGCCAAACGGTTTCTTTTTGTTCAAGCGTGACTATTTTATCCACCACATCTACCCCAATTTTCTTCGCCCCCACGGCATAGCTGGACATTGACGGTAGAATCCTTTGCAAAACCTTGCGTCGATGCTGGAAAATGGGTCGAATTTTCTGCGAATTCAGGTTACAGCAGCCGGCAGATACAAGAACGGGGACATGAGAATGGACTTAGCCAAACCTCTGCCGACCTACCTGGTCAAGCGGTATCACGGATGGAAAGCCACCACCTATTCAGAAAATCAGGTCTGGTATCGCCGCCTGGCGACCGAGGGACAGCGCCCGCGCGCGATGGTGATTTCATGCTGTGACAGCCGGGTTCACGTAACATCGATCTTCGGCGCTGATCAGGGCGAGTTCTTTATTCACCGCAACATCGCCAACCTTGTGCCGCCTTACGCCCCTGATGGCGATCACCACGGCACCAGTGCGGCAATCGAATACGCGGTTACGGCGCTGAAAGTTGCGCACCTGATCGTTCTGGGCCACTCGCAATGCGGAGGTGTTCAGGGCTGCATCGACATGTGCAAGGGCAAAGCCCCGCAACTGGAAGCAAAAGAAAGCTTCGTTGGCCGCTGGATGGATATCCTGAAACCGAAATATGAATTGGTTGCCGATGTTGAAGACAGCGTCGATCAGGCACGGCAGTTTGAACGGCAGGCAGTCGTGGCATCGCTGGAGAACCTGATGACCTTTCCCTTCGTTTCTTCTGCGGTAGATGACGGCTCGCTGAGCTTGCATGGGCTGTGGACTGACATCGGTGAAGGTGGGTTGCAATGTTATGACCCTGCCGAGAAGAAATTCGTGGTTGTCTAAGCGACCCGACATCTGAAGAATTCGAATGGCGTGGATCAGGTCTCTGATTTCGCGCCATTTTTTGATATGATCGGAACCACACTCTTTCGATCAGGAGCGCGTCATGCGATTCATTAAACGTATTTTCATCACTCTGCTTGTTCTTATTCTGGTTCTGGTTGGTGTGTCTTACCTTTTGCCGGGCAAGGCCGAACTGTCCCGCAGCATCACGATCAACGCACCCGCCAGCGCTATCTTTCCTTACGTGAATTCGATGCAGGAAACTGAAAAATGGTCACCTTGGTTGACGCGCGATCCCGAAACCCAGCTGTCCTACAGCGGCCCCGAGGCGGGCGTTGGCAACACCTTGAATTGGGCATCTGAACACCCGCAGGTTGGTACTGGGTCACAGGAAATCGTCGAAAGCGTTCCGGATCAAACCGTCATAACGGCGCTTGATTTCGGTCCGATGGGGTCCGCATCGGCCTCCTTCGATCTGACGCCCGAGGGTGAACAGACTCAGGTGACTTGGGGGTTCGAATCCGATCTAGGCATGAACCCCATGTCGCGCTGGATGGGCCTGATGATGGATAAGTGGGTCGGCGGAGATTACGAGCGCGGTCTGACAAACCTCAAGGCATTGGTTGAGCAGCAGGGGTGATTGGCAGAAGCTCTCATTTTTGTTCGAGTCGATTCTGCCGGATACTGCGATTTAACCGAACGGCTTTTAGATGCCGTTCGGAAGGAGATCATGGTGACTAATTTGACGTTTACTATTGGGCAGTGTCCATCATCTGGATCAATTGAATGAGGTTCCCACAGGTATCGTCAAAGATCGCCATGCGAACCGGTCCGGCATCCATTGGCTCAACAGTGAACCCTACGCCAAGATCGCCCAGCCTTTTCCTTTCTTCATCCAGGTCTTTCACCTGAAACGAATGTGCAGGGATACCGTCAGAGACAAGTGCTTCTTTATAAGGTTTCACAGCAGGGTGGTCGCTTGGTTCAAGCAACAACTCTTTTCCTTCGGGTTCTTCGCTTGACACCACTGTCAGCCAACGATTTTCACCCAACGGGATATTGTTCTTAACTGTGAAGCCGAGAGTATCAGTATAGAATTTTTCTGCCTTGTCTTGGTCGTCGACAAAAACGTTGGTCACATAGATTTTCATTTTTCTATCCCTTCTGTTTGTATTTCATGAGCCATGATGCCGCGGCGATATGATCTTCGTTGACGATTAGCGAATGGGCTTTCGTCCGCCCCCTCCATGTGGTCTCGATCAAACCAGCCTTCTCCAAAACGGTGAGATGCTGGGAAACCGTCTGGCGGGACAAAGCGATGCCATCCTCTGCAACCGATGCCGCGCATACCTCGAACAATGACTGAGCCGTTTGTTTGCTCAGATGGTCGATGATGCGGCGGCGCGTGCTGTCGGAGAGAGCTTTGAAAATAAGATCGAGGTGATCATCTGTCATCGAAATCAATATGCAGTAAACTTACTGCATATCAAGTTTGATTGCAAAGCGGGCTGAACATTTGGCCAAGAAAACAGCAAAAAGGCTGCAGAAAGCAGGCAAACAATTGTCGCGCTACACCAGACAAAAAAAGCCCCGCCGGGAAAGGCGAGGCTTAAATTCTCTGTTCGCTAAATGCTGAAAAGGAACTTAGCCCTTTTTCAGAACCTCACGGCCCAGCAATTCGGCGATTTGTACTGCGTTCAGGGCTGCACCTTTGCGCAGGTTGTCCGAAACGCACCACAGGTTGATGCCGTTCTCAATGGTCGAGTCCTGACGAATGCGGCTGATGAATGTTGCGAAATCGCCCGCGCATTCGATCGGCGAGACGTAGCCACCGGGTTCGCGCTTGTCGATCACCATGATACCCGGTGCCTCGCGCAGGATGTCGCGTGCTTCGTCTTCGTCCAGAAATTCTTCGAACTCGATGTTCACGGCCTCAGAGTGGCCAACAAAGACCGGAACGCGGACGCAGGTGGCTGTGACCTTGATCGACGGATCGACGATCTTTTTGGTTTCCACAACCATCTTCCACTCTTCCTTGGTCGAGCCGTCTTCCATGAAGACGTCAATCTGGGGAATGACGTTGAAGGCGATCTGCTTCTGGAACTTGTTCGGCGGCACGTCCGTGGTTGGGTTGTAGACCGCTTTGGTCTGATCCCACAGCTCATCCATACCTTCCTTACCGGCGCCAGACACCGACTGATAGGTCGACACGACGACGCGCTTGATGCGCGCGCGGTCATGCAGCGGCTTCAGCGCGACAACCATCTGCGCGGTCGAGCAGTTGGGGTTGGCGATGATGTTCTTGTTTTTGTAGTCGTGGATCGCCTGCGGGTTACATTCCGGTACGATCAGCGGAATGTCCGGGTCATAGCGATACAGCGACGAGTTATCGATCACCACGCAGCCTGCGGCCGCCGCCTTGGGGGCGTAGACCTTGGTCGCTTCGGACCCCACGGCGAACAGCGCCATGTCCCAGCCTGTGAAATCGAACGTGTCCAGATCCTTGGTAGTGAGTGTCGTGTCGCCAAAGCTTACTTCAGTGCCCAGCGAACGACGGCTTGCCAGAACAGCAAGCTCATCGACGGGGAACTGGCGTTCAGCCAGAATGTTCAGCATTTCGCGGCCCACGTTACCCGTGGCGCCGACGACTACGACGCGATAGCCCATTTCATGTCTCCAATGTTAAGGACGCGCGTTCATAGCTGCGTTGCGGCAAAGAAAAAAGAGTTTTCGGGGCATTATTCCCGTAATGACGCCGATTTTACGCAGTCCGGCGCGTCAGGTGTCGCTCAGGAGCCGTTCATAGAGCGCCACGAGCGTCTTTGCCTCACCACTGATGTCGAAATTCTGCTCGACATGGGTGCGGGCTGCGATACCGGAATGGGCAAGGGATTCGCAGTCGGACAACATCTCGGCGGCGGCTTCGGCCAGCGCGGGGATATCACCAGGTTCGACCACTCGGCCCAGCGACGGGTCGGTGACTATCTCGGAGAACGCGCCTACGTCGGTCGCAACAACCGGCACGCCGCAGGCCATTGCTTCCAGCGGCGTCAGGCCGAACCCTTCCCACCGTTGCGGGGCGATGAACAGGTCCAGCACCTGATACCATTCGGCGATCTGATCGACGGTCACCTCGGGCATGAACAGAACGCGGTCGGACAGGCCCGCCTCGGCGACCTTGTCTTTCAGTTCGGTCAGGAAGCTGGTGTGCTTTTCCGTGGCGCGGCCCATGACGATGCCATGGACGTCGTCAAAGCGGCCGCACAGTTCGATCATTGCATCGACAAAGGCATCGGTGCCCTTCTGGTGACGAATGCGGCCGTAGCAGCCCAGCAATAGACCATCTGGCAAACCCAGTCGCGCCCGAACAGCTGCTTTGTCTTCGGGCGGTGTGAAATCCTGCAAGTTGATGCCATGCATGATGACCTGCGCATCTCTCTCCAGATACTCGGCGGTTTTGCGCGAAGTCGCGACGACCGCGTCCATTTTGTCGATCAGCCATTTGGTGTAGCCGCTATGCGCGCGTTGCGAGGCGCTGGTGAACAGCAGCTTCAACCGCAGCCGCAGCACATTGCGCAGGATCAGGCCCAGCAGCATCTCGGTATTGCGGCGCGCGTGCCAGACGCGCAGTGTTTTGCGCGACAAAAAGGGCAGGCGGCCCAGCGGGATATGTGGGATGTCTTCCGGCAAGCCCGGCCCGGTGGCGGCGATGTCGATCCATTGCACCTGCAGCGGCACCAACCGGGCAATCGTCGCGGTCACACCCGAAAGTCTGCGTTTGAGGTTGGGGGCAATGACGCGCGGGTCGGACATGGACACTCCTGGCAGTTCCAGCGTCAGTCGACGCTGTCGCGGCTGAACAGATAGATCACGCAACCGATGGCCAGCGTGACCGCAAAAAAGCCGAATATCGCTGTGTAGGGCGCGGTCGGGCTGATGTCCACCGTGGCAGCGTGGATGCGGCCGGTAACAAATTGCGCCAGTCCTACACCGCCAATGCCAAAGAGGTTCAGCAGGGTCATGCCGCGCCCAACCAGATGCGGTGGCACAAAGGCCCGTCCATGAGCCATGATGACCGGAAAGCTGGCCCCCAGAAACCCGATCGCTGCCATCAAAACAACTGACAGCCAAACCGCGTTGTCCACCCAAAGGCACATCAGAACCAGCCCCACTGTGCCCAGCGCGTTGCCGCCAAAGATCACCCACTTTCGCGTGCCTAGCATTCGATCGAGCGGCCCATAAGCAAAGGTACCTGCAATCATCGCCGCCCCCATAATCAGGGTCGCTGTCCCGATCTGGGTGGTGCTAAGGCCGAAGGTATCGCTGAGGTATGGCCCGGCCCAAAGGCCGCGCGTCGCCGCCGACGGGGCATAGGCCACCAGCATCAGCGGCAGGATCGCCCACAGGGCGGGTTCTTTCAGCAGGTCCAGCACCGATCCCCTGTGTTCGGTCTCGACACGTTTGGGATCATGCACGCTGAACCAGATGCCCAACGCGATCGCGGCAGAAAAAACAGCTAGCGTCCCCATCGTGGCGCGCCATCCCATCAGCTCGACCGCCAGCGCAGTAGGGTACGAGGCAACCAGATTGCCGACCGATCCGACGCCCAGCATGACAGCCGCCAAAGTGGCGAAGCGGGCAGGTGGGAATTCGCGGGCGAAGATATAGTAAGATGCCATCAACACCGGTGAGCAGCCGACCCCGATCAACCCCATGGCGATGGCGATGTGAAAAGGGGAGCTGGATAGGGCAAACAATGCCGCTCCGCCGGCACCACCGACCAGCAGCAAGACCGCCGCCGTCAGGCGCGGTCCAACCCGGTCCAGTGCCCAGCCTACGGGCAACTGCATGGCGGCAAAGATCAGAAACCAAAGACCTGACGCAAAGGCCAGATCCTCTGGCGTGGCCCCGATATCGCGCCCCAGATCAACACTGAGAACCGCGAGAAAGGCGCGAAAGAACTGGCTGAGCACATAGCCCAGGCACAACACCACCAGACCTGCCTTCATGAAAACCCTCTCCCCCAAACCGGCGAAGAAATGCTTGGCACGTCACGGTGCCACACACAAGCGCGTGTGCTATACTGATTTTGCCGGACAGTGATCACATTCGGGCTATCCTTATCCTTACCGAATATCCGAGGTGCCAATGAAAGACGCCCAGGCCGCGTTCTATGACAGTCTTCCCCTGTTGCGGGACTTTACCCGTTTGGTGGACCCGGCGCGTTTCTCTGCTGTTCCGGGCGATTGGGCATTGGGCGTGGCAGATATCGTAGATTCCACCGGTGAGATCGCAAAAGGGCGATACAAGACGGTCAACATGGTCGGCGCGGCGGTGATCTCGGCCATGATCAACGCGCTTCACGGCAAGGAGTTCCCTTATGTTTTTGGCGGCGACGGTGCCGGATTCGCCGTGCCCGCAAGTGAGATCGACACCGCCAAAGCGGTATTGGCGGACCTCAGGTGCTGGGCGGAAGAAGAATTCTCGATCTCGCTACGCGCGGCGTTGGTTCCGGTTGCCGAAATTCGTAAGGCAGGAAAGGACCTGCGGGTCGCGCGTTATGCGCCGTCTGATGGGGTGGATTACGCCATGTTTTCGGGTGGCGGGTTGGCCTGGGCCGAAGCGCAGATGAAGGCTGGTACCTTTACGGTGCCGCCTGCCAAACCTGGTGCGCAGCCCGACCTGACCGGATTGTCCTGTCGGTGGTCCAACAGCAAAGCACGCAACGGTCAGATCGTCTCGGTCGTGGTTCAGCCCACAGCAAATGCGACCGAGAGTGACTTTGCGGATTTGGCCCGCTCGGTTCTGTCAGCTTCGGAGGGGTTGGAGCGTTCGGGTCATCCAGTACCAGAAGATGGCCCGCCGATCAGCTGGCCACCTCCGGATGTTGGCCTGGATGCCCGCGTATCACGAGCTGGGAACAATTTGTTGCTGCAGCGGATCAAATTGCTGGGCCAGAACTTTTTGATCGCCCTGTTGTTCACATCGGGCAAACGGTTGGGCAATTTCGAACCCGGCCATTACAAGCGCATGGTCAGCCGCAACGCCGACTACCGTAAATTCGATGATGGGTTGAAAATGACGCTGGATTGTGACGCTGCCACGTTGACGCAAATCCGGATGATGCTTGAACAGGCACGCGGACAGGGCAAGATCCGCTATGGGCTGCATGCGCAAGACGAGGCAATGATGACCTGTATCGTCCCCTCGGCGACGCGCGACGATCATGTTCACTTTGTGGATGGGGCATCGGGTGGTTATGCGCAGGCCGCGGCCACCATGTACGCCTGACGCGCTATTTCGCCTTCCATTTCGCCGCCAACGCCCGGGATGCCTGCGCCAGCAACATCACATCAATGCCGACCGCAAGAAACTGTGCGCCCATTTCATAATAGGCTTGGCTGGCCTCGTCATTGGTGCCCAGAATGCCGGGCGCTTTGCCCGCGGCCCTGATCCTTGTGATGGCATCCGCAATGACAGCGCGCACTTCCGGCGCTGCGCTGTTTCCTTGATATCCCATGTCGGTGGACAGATCCGCTGGGCCGATAAACACCCCGTCGACGCCTTCGACCTTCAAGATATCATCCAGCGCAGCCATTCCGGCGCGGTTTTCCACTTGCACCAAAAGGCAGATTTGGTCGTCCGCAGATTGAATGTACTCGGGGATCGAGCCGTACATAGTCGCCCGGGCCGCACCGGCCCCAACGCCACGCACGCCAGTTGGGGGATAACGGCAGTCCCGAACCAACTGTCGCGCCTGATCGGCGGTTTCAACCATCGGTACCAGAACAGTTTGCGCCCCGGCATCCAGCACCATCTTGATCAAAGCGGTGTCGCCGACGGGAACCCGCACCACCGGGTGCGAGGCGCAGGCCGCCAACGCCATCAGCTGATCACGTATTGATCGGATATCGTTCGGCGCATGTTCACCGTCAATGACCAGCCAGTCAAACCCGGCGGTGCCCATGGTTTCTGCAGTGACGGATTCGGCAAAACTCATCCAGCAGCCGATCTGCAGTTCACCCTGTATTAGAGCCCGTTTGAAGCTGTTTTTTGGGACTGGCATGGCCGGACCTCCTGTTTATGTCAGTGTGCGGGCGATTTCGGTTATGACGTCATAGGCCATTCGAACATCGTCTTCGGTGGTTTCGAACTGACCGGCCTGAAACCGGATCACCAGATCGCCATCCACGCGGGTTTGCGTCAAATAGATGCGGCCGTCGTCATTGATGGCGTTCACCAGGCGCAGGTTCAAATCGTCCAGATCCGCATGACCTTCCGGCGCATAGCGGAACGTCCACAATGACCACATGGGCTGAGTGACGATTTGGAAATCCCCCTCGGCCGCCAGCCGATCATGCAGCGCCACAGACCAGTTCACGTGGTTGCGCAGGCGTTGGCGCAGCCCTTCCAGACCATAAGCCCGGATCACGAACCACAGTTTGAGCGCCCGGAATCGGCGGCCAAGTGGCACAGACCATTCCGAATAGTTGATGATGCCATCCTTGCCGTGGGTCTTGAGGAATTCGGGGCTGATCGCCAGCGTCTGCACCAGATCATCGGGGTCTTTCAGGAAATGCGCACAGCAATCGAACTGCACACCCAGCCATTTATGCGGGTTGAAAACGATGCTGTCGGCCTGATCCACTCCGGGCCAGTAGTGGCGGTATTCCGGGCAGATCATCGCCGATCCGGCCCAGGCCGCATCTACGTGGGAGTAAAGCCCGTATTTCTGGGCAATCTTCAAACATTCATCTACGGGATCCGTAGCCCCCGTTCCTGTACCGCCAACGCAAAGGATGACGCCCGCCGGATGCAAACCAGAGTCTAAATCGGCCTGGATCGCTGCCTCCAGTGCTGCGGGATCCATCCCGCGCCAATCTCCCTTGATCGGAATCCGCACCAGATTGTCTTGCCCGATCCCCGCAACCCAAATGGCACGATCGACTGACGTGTGCACTTCGGCCGAGCAATAGACGCGCAGGGGTTTTTGCCCAAAAAGACCCTGTTGATTTCCCTGCCACTTCAACGCCTTCTCGCGCATCGTTAGTACAGCAGCCAATGTCGCTGACGAGGCGGAGTCTTGAATAACGCCAGCGAATCCCTCGGGCAGTTCCAGCGCGTGGCGCAACCAGTCCATCATCCGTGTTTCCATCTCGGTCGCAGCCGGTGAGGTCTGCCACAACATACATTGCGGTGCGATGGCGCTGGCCAGAAATTCGGCCAGGACCGATGGGGCTGAAGCGTTCGAATTGAAATAGGCAAAGAACCTTGGATGTTGCCAATGAGTGATCCCCGGCATCACGATCTGTTCGAAATCCTGAAACACGTCCTCCAGTGGCTGCGCGTGTTCGGGTGGCCGCGCGGGCAGGGCGTTGAGGATATCCCCCGGCTCAGTCCGGGCGCGGACGGGTTTGTCACCTACAGTCAGGTGGTAATCCTGCGTCCACTCGGCAATTCGTTTGCCCCAATCCGAAAACTCATCCCACTTCATTTTAACCCTCAGATTTCTGCCAACCCCGGGATCGGACCGGGACTTAGTTTCTTTGCGCGTCCAGTGATCGTCATTCTGAAGAAAACGTCAATATTAATTGCTTTGTTTACTAATTTTGAGATGCGCCTAGATGCTGCGCTGTGCCGAAAAAGGTCGAATACTAAACAGTCAAATCTTTGATATCATATATAAAATGCTTGGCCAGTTGCAGTTTGATCCGATTTGGGCAAAAATTCCACTATGACCAGAGACCTGCCTAATACGTCCCGCTCATTGCCGATTGCACTGCTGCGGGCGCGCGAAAGGGTCATGGGGCCCATTCGAAATATGCTGGCTGATGCGGGTGTTACGGAACAGCAATGGCGCGTTCTACGTGTTCTGAAAGAAGAAGGCCCCCAAGAGCCAACGCATATCGCGGATCGATCGTGCCTTTTGCTGCCCAGTCTGACGCGCATTCTGCAAAAACTGGAAGCCAAGGATTTGATCCGGCGCCGGGTCCATCCCGAGGATAAGCGTCGTCAGATCATCGATATCACGGCCAAAGGCCAAAAGATCATCCAGGACAACATGCAGGTGACACTACGCCTGGCTGAAGAGATCAAGACCCAGCTAGGCCCGGATCGGCACGAAGCGCTGCTGGACCTGCTGAACGATCTGCATGATCTGAAGACCTGATCGCACGTCGCGTATGCAAATGCTTTTGTCCCCGCCAGAGAAGTATGGGTATCCTCCGGCGGGGTGGCCAGACTTTGACTGGACTGCGTGTCTGGCCTGTGGCCGGATGGCTTTATCCGGCTCACACCTCAGAGAAACAGCCACCTGAAAATAGGCGGACATCCGGACCCAAAGACCGTGTGGGGGTACAGGTCTTTGGCCATCGCTCTCTGATTCAGTAGCACCCGCCTGCAGGCAAATCGCCTGATCAGCGACGGGTGGATTTCGGTTCTCGCCAGGGAATGAGTGTCTAAACGATGTTGGCGTGATCCATGATACAACCAAAGGTAGCGCGTGCCCAAGGTTTTCCAAGGCGAAACTTTGAATTGTGAACAGCCAGCGACGAGGCCAGTTCGCATGATGGTGATGCCCGTCGTCCTGCATGGCTTGTTCAACGGGCCCTGCCAACTTAGAAACAAGCTGCCAGTTGCAGTTAGGGGGCTTTGATGCCGGACAACCTGTTTTCCTTACCCGACCCGATTTCGATCCCGGTTGAGGGTGAATTGTCGACGTATCCCGTGGGTCGCATATTCTGTGTCGGCCGCAATTATGCGGCCCATGCGGCCGAAATGGGAAATGAGGTCGATCGTGAGGCGCCTTTCTACTTTACAAAATCTGCCCCGAACGCGGTTCTGTCAGGTGCAACCGTGCCTTATCCGCCGGGAACTGAGAATTTTCACCATGAGATGGAGCTGGCGGTTGCGATCGGAAAACCCGTTTTCCGTGCAACGCGTGCCGAGGCGTTGGATGCGGTTTATGGCTACGGTTGTGCGCTGGACATGACGCGCCGTGACCTGCAAATCCGCGAACGGAATAAACAGCGCCCGTGGGATCTGGGCAAGGATCTGGAAAACGGCACCGTGCTGGCCCCGTTGACCCGCGCGGTAGATTGGTCGCCGGACGACAATAAACGCATTTATCTGAACGTGAACGGGGAAACGCGGCAGGACGCGACGCTGGAAGAGCTGATCTGGAAGATAGATGAGGTCATTTGCCATTTGTCCGGATACTACCACCTGCGAGCCGGTGATCTGATCTTGACTGGTACACCGGCTGGGGTTGGCCCGGTGTTGGCGGGCGATGTCCTGGAAGGCGGGATTGACGGATTACAGCCTATCAGCCTGAGTTTGATCTGAAAAAAGACCCTATTTAGGGTCTTTTAACCAATCACGGGCGAATTCTACGTTGTCCAACCCGGTGAATCGTCGGACTCGGTCGAGCTCTGATTGCAACCTTTTGGTTCTGGCATCGGACCAGCGCACGGATCGTTCCGGCCATAAGGCGCTGACTTGTAACACCCCGCGATCCCGGTTGGCTTTCATGTCAATCCGCCCGATCAATCGGTCGCCCTCAAGCAGCGGGAACACATAGTAACCGTAGGTTCGTTTTGCAGCGGGTACAAAAACCTCGATGCGATAGTGAAAGCCGAACAACCGTTCGGCCCGATTGCGGTCGCGCAGCATGGGATCAAATGGGCTAAGGACCCGAATGCGGCCCGAGGGACGGGGTGCAGCCTCTGCATCCTCGGAAATGGTTGGTCGGGCGATCACTTTGCGCAGCTTGCCGTCCACGCAGGTCACCTCGATCTCTTCCAATTTTCGCTGAATTAGACCCTGTTCACACCAGGATTTTGCCTCGCTAGTCGTGACAGTGTCCCAAAACGCAGCCAATTCGCCCGAGGTTGCAAACCCCAACCGGTCAAGCGCCGCGTTGCACAGCCAATCCACTGTCTCCTCGGCGTCACAGGGCATATCGCTTGGGCAAAGATGCGTTTCGATCACCCGTTCAGTCAGATCATAGCGCTTTTGAAATCCTTGCCGCCCTATGACCGTCAGTGCGCCCGAGCGCCAAAGAAACTCCAGCGCCGTTTTTGACGGGTGCCAGTCCCACCATCCGCCGGATCCCTTTTTCTCGTCCTTGCCAACATCGGACGAAGAGACCGGTCCGTGGTCCTGGATATGTTGCAGAACGGTTGCAAATCGCTGCTCGAACCCGTCGCGGCGCCAATTCTTCCATCGGGACTTCAGCAAATCTGCATCGCGTTGAAAACGCAAATGCCAGTGCGGATAAAATTCCATCGGAATGACAGCCGCGTCGTGGGTCCAGTGTTCGAACAGTGCGCGGTCGCGTTCATAAAGGCGTTTGAGATTGCCGGCGCGATAGGATGGACGGCGCGAAAACAGGATCATGTCATGGGCGCGCGCAACCGTGTTGATGCTGTCCAATTGCACAAAGCCAAGACGATGGATCAGGTCCAGCAATTCCGCGCCTTTTGCGCCGCCCGATGGCGGCTCGGCCAATGCATGACGATCCATGAACAGCGCGCGAGCTGTTCGGTTGTCCAGCCGTTGCAGCGCCACGTGTTCAGCGCCGCTTTAGGGTGTCGCCAAAGCTGATCTTGGGGGTCAGGGTCACACGCGTGTCGACCTCGGCATTGGGATCAGCCAATTGCGCCGCGATGATCTCTGCGGCTGTGCGTCCGATCTCCAACCTGCAGGCGTCCATTGTGGCCAGCTTGCGCGGCAGACCTTGCAGAAGCTCGACATTGTTGAACCCGGCGAGGCCGATCTGTCCCGGCACATCAATACCCTGATCCAGCAGATACAGCAGCCCACCTGCACCGATCATGTCATTGGAGTAATAGAGGAAATCCAGATCGGGGGACCGTTCCAGCATGGTCTGGGTCATCTCACGCCCTTTGGCCAGAGCCGATCCACCAGAGTAGAATTCGCGATCCTCGATCTCAACCCCGTGTTTGCCCAGAACTTCGGTGAAGCCTTCGAACCGTTTGCGCGCCCGGTGATCCAGCGGCATTTTCGTTCCCATGAACCCGATATGCTCATAGCCCGCCTTTAGGATCGCCTGCGCCATTTCGCGCCCGGCACGACGATGGGAAATCCCAACCATCGCGTCGACCGGTTTGCCGTCGGTATCCATGATCTCGACCACCGGAATACCAGATGAATCCAACATGGCGCGCGCGGCCTCGGTGTGTTCGAGGCCAGCAATGATTACTCCGGACGGCCGCCACGAGAGCATCTCGTACAGCACTTTTTCTTCTTTTTCCGGCATATAGTCGGTGACGCCCACAACCGGTTGCAGCTCGGTGTCTTCCAGCACCTGGTTAATGCCGGTCAGAACCTCAGGGAAGACCATGTTCGACAGCGAGGGAATGATCACCGCCACCAAATTCACCCGGCTGGAGGCCAATGCGCCCGCAATTTTGTTGGGCACATACCCCAGCTCTTTCGCGGCGGCCAAGACGCGGGTGCGCGTGGCGTCCGAAACATCGCCCCTGTTGCGCAGAACCCGACTGACCGTCATTTCCGACACTCCGGACGCTTCCGAGACATCACGAAGGGTAAGCGGGCGTTTGGTTTCTGTTGTCACTGAGGCACCTGCGATGTTGTTTTGCCTGATGGTAGCGTGAACAGCGCAAGTTTTACAACCGTCGCGCAAAGGTCATGACAAGGTTGAAAAACCGGGCTAAAGAGAGCGTCGCACGGCCCCGTGGCTCAACTGGATAGAGCAGCCCCCTCCTAAGGGGCAGGTTGCAGGTTCGAATCCTGCCGGGGTCGCCAATAAACTCAATGACATAACCTGATACGCACTTTGCTTGTTTTTCGATACGGAACGATATTTGGAACGAAACGTTCCATGATCTCTGTCTTCGATTCCAAGCAAGACAGTCTGGTCTCACGTCCTTCTTCCGAAGCAATGCTCGCAGGCTGAATGGAATCGACTCGATTGTTTTTTGTTGGGATAAAGCGAGCTTTGCAGTTTGTTCCGCAGTGGGGTCGCCCAGATTAAACTGCAATGCTTCCGCTTGACATACTAATCGTCTAAGTTGTGCTCAGCCAATCACTATTTTCTGCTGCCTGTTTGAGCCATTCTTTTCGGAAGTTGTATCAGCATGAAGCCATTACAGCCTGGAGCGTGGCTCCACGATCTTGTCACGATCTACAATGAGCTTGGAGGACAAGCTTCATACGGCGACGTTTACGAACTTGCCGAACGCCGCAGAAAGTCTCGAGGGGCAAGCTGGACGGCTAATGTCGAAGCAACTATTCGCAGGACTGTTGAAGACCATGCCGAAAGCTCTTCAAATTTTAGAGGCGATCCCGTCTTTTAAAGCGTCAGCGGACATGGAAAGGGAGTGTGGGCCTTGCTCCCCGAATACATCACTGCTTCAACGCCGCCCGCCAACTCTCCAGCATACCTCGAAGGCATTGAGGGAGTGGCTCAGGAGCGGCGGTATCTTCTTCGTTTCCGTAACTCAAAATTAGTCGAAGAACGAAAGAAACTCGAAGACTATTCATGCCAAGCCTGCGGTTTTCACTTGGAGATTTCCGCAGGTAAATTCGTTATTGAGGTCCATCACCTCAATCCATTGGGAGAATTGTCTGAAGCGACCCTACCGACGATAAGCGAGTTAGTCTGCTTGTGCCCAACTTGCCACCGAATTGCCCATATGAGAGCCAAAAAGCCCTATACCATTGCAGAAATCCGAGATTTGACAATGTAACATTCCATCCAAGGGACTGTGATTTATCATCTCCAAGGCTACCGCCAAAATCTTTTCCAGAGAAAGTCCACATGAGAACGACTTACGAGCACCGGTTTCCGTCCTGTGAGAAGGCACTTGAGTATATAAAGGCCTCCTATTGGGACTACGTTGGCCGCAGAGGTCTCCTCAGGAAACACGACCGCTACGAGGGTAGTATTTTTTACACAAGAGCGGGGGATTTGACTGGGCGCGAGTATGAAACCCGATATGCCCTCAAGTTGTATCAGGACGGATATGTTTCGCTACAAGCGATAAAAGATACGAGCGGCAATCCGCCTCACGTGAAAACTGCCCTTCCTGATGTTCTTTGGGCATCCGCAGGTGCCAGGAACTTCAGTATGAAGATGGTAGAGAAGGTGAACAATGTGCTGAAAGAGGACGGGTCCGATCTGTGGGTCGCGTTCCGCCATCACCCGTCAATGTTTCCTTTGCACAGAAAGAGTGAGACGAAGCCAATCACCACTCTAAAAAGCTCTCTGGAAGCGATTGACTACGATCCCAAACGGAACGGGCTGAGCACTCGCGCCGGAAAAATCTTGCATCGCGCCCTGAATGGACATTGGTGAGTATTCTCCGAGACACGTTGGGGAATGCAGGGTGCCAAAAAGCTCTGAAGACAATATGGGCCAAGGAAATTGCCTGCTACTCTGCTACCTCACGCGCCTTTCAGGCGCGGGGACATCTACTTGGTGGGCTTCTTCTATCAAATCAATTTCTCCGGTCGCGGCGAGCCGCCTTGGATTTGCAAAACGCGTTCGAAGTGTGTCCCGCAACATTACCAGCTTAAACCAGAGACGATTAGCCAATAAACTGGATTCCCAATGAAAATGATATTCTCCGTGTGGCAAATCCAACAGGCCCATCCGAAATACGCCCATCTATCGCCAGAAGCGAGCCGCTGCGTTTCGCCGCTGGAACGAGTGTGCCATCGAACTAGTCGCTTGAGCCGACGCGAACCGACTACGTCTTAGGAGATTGAAACAACGTGTCAATGCCCTCCTTCGCAATGGCGCACGTTGGCAGTTCAGAAACGAACGACAGAAGTTGGTTGCGTCTGAGCTGTTTGCGAAAAACCACTTCTCCTGTGGAACTGTACCCATGAAGTTGAAAGACATTCTTCGCCAGATCTATGCCGACAAGTTTCAAGTCCGCCAATTTTCTACCCCTGATAGTTTCCATCTCTAAAACCTACCAGATGAGAGATCAGGGGATGTCTATTCCATCAAAGCCCTTCAGCTTGAGGGTTTCTGAAACATTGCAACAATTTGGAATGTCTTCAACGCGTCTCGTTGATATGCTCTTAGCAAATCGCCAGGCGGTTCAATATCTACCTGATCCCGCTGTTCGCGGATCAAACGAAATCCAGCCGCCTCAAATCGGCTCAGCAAATCGTCAGCTGTGATTCTGTTCAAAGTATCAAACATGGCCAACAGCGCTTTTTTGTGGTCATTTTCCAAATTCGAGTTGTTAACGTCGGCGTGTACATCGCTAGTTTGTGCTAATAGATGTTCCCATCTTTCATATCCGATCGCCCAAAGATGACTCCCCTCTGGCGAAAAAAACAAAGGGGAAATCTGAACAAAAAAATAGCCACCAGGTTTTAGAATCTCATATAGATCTTGGAGCACAGAGTGATAGATTCTGTTGTTTACATGCTCGAAGACGGACCAACTGTATATGAGATCAAATGGGCCGCCCTTTGGAACTGCGCCCGGAGCAATCTCCTCGAAGGTTAGCCTGCTAGGGATTTCAATCCCAAAATTCTGCTTCAAAAATGGCACGCAGGCCTCAGCTTCGTTGTTAATGTCAACCCCGTGAACATTTGCATCGAACAACAATGCGACGCCAGCAGCAGACGTTCCGCCGCCGCACCCGAAATCAAGAACTTTCTTTCCTGCGAGCCCTTCTGCATCGGTCATCCATTGTTCAATAATCTGAGGAACATACAAGAATTTGGCACGATCATCATCGGATGGGAGCAATTTCGCAGAATCCAAAATCTGCGTTTTGAGGTCCAAGGTTGAATCTACCAAAAGAATGACCCTCTCTGTTTTCTCATATTTTTATACACAGTCTGACCTGATCGTTTACGCGGTTTAATAGCGGCGCTTGAATTGTTGAAAAATACTCATCAGTGGCCTTGCGGGAACCAGACCAGTGACCATAGTCATCAATTATCAACACACCACCCTTTGACAACCTTGGGTAAAGTACCTCCAACTCAAAACGGGTCGACTCGTACCAGTCGGTGTCGAGCCGCAATACAGAGATTTTCTCTGGAAAATTGTTTTTCAACGTTTCCATGACGTCGCCTTTTACAAAGCGTGAATTTTTTGTTGGTAGGCCGGCTGCTACGAAGTTTCGAGAAACCTGATCGGTAGAGGCATAGCACCAGCCCACTTCATCGCTGAACGTCTCCATCAATAAAGAAGCACTCTCACCATTGACGTCCACATCTGCCTCAGTTGGTGCTGTCATTCCTTCGAATGTATCGTACAGCCAAAGATCACGCGGTGCGCCAAGCGCTTCAAAGGTCAGCCCGGCAAGGATTGCACTTCCACCCATCCACGTGCCGCATTCAACGAAGTCGCCAGAAATGCCCGCGGAGTGTACATATTTACAAGCATTATGAAGCGAATACATCGCATCTTTACCCGTCATTGTGAAGTCACGAGACTTGAGGAACAAATTCGTAAAATGCTCATCTTCGTCGATATCACGGATCGGATAGTCAACTAATTCTGCATCGTGCGATTCGGAATATACAATCTTTCGGGGTGGAAGCGTCATCGGGGTACCATCGCGTTAGTAGGATGCGTTTCGAAATTACTCAGGTGTCGGGTCATTGTTTCATTTAAGAACTCAGCACAACTATCACTTGCACATCAGATCAGTGTTTTCTTGCAGCCAACGAAGATAGCCATCTTTGAATGGATCAGGGTAATTTTGCTGGAGATCTTCTCTGTCCCGATATAGTTCTCGAGCCTTCTTCGGGATTTTTGTGCCATCTTCAAATACACCATAATACCACCACCCTGAAGGTATCGCAGGATCCGTGAAGCGAACAACTTCACGCTCGTACCATGCCCAAAGTTCATAGATTTCTGAATTTCCCTGAGCATACCTCTCAGTCATTGTGTTACCGACAGGTCCAAGCTTTGTAAAATGGTAAAAGCGCAGCGGAACACCGTTGATCAGAAGACCTCCTTCGGAGGAAACTGACATCGTCCTTTTGCTCAGGTTCCAGCTGGCGACATTGTAACCAGGATCCCGCAGTACTTTGACGTTGTCAAAGTAGCAGGGAATCAAATTGCACCATTTCTGATCTACAAAAACCCCGATATCCAGTCGGTCGTAACACCATGTATTAAGGCGTTCAGTCCACCAATTGGCGAAGGCACGCGCTTCGTGGTCGTTACGAACCGCCAGAAACCCAAGGTTATAAGTTCCGTAGTGCAACGACGTGATCTCGTTGTCGCGTACAGCGATTTCCTCAGTTTCGGGGGTGGTTTGGTGCGGAGTAAGGACAATTGACCAATCGTCCAGCAATTCGACGACGGGCTGCATCGTTGAGAAAACGGCAATGTCCGGATCAAAATAGACAATCTTTTCAACTCCAGGTTGATCCATAATGTGCTTGAGAGCCTGTCCTTTTACAGCCGTACACGCCTCTACGATGTCATGTCGAAATAGCCAGGGATCGGTTGTTTCGCCAAATAAACCATCAGCCGTTACCAATCGATCAAAGTCCTCACCTTCCGTAGAATATTCAAATCCCTGAGGAGGATGATCCGTCAAAACCGCCCAAATAACCCAATCGGGATGCTGCCGCCTGAGTGAACTGGCCAAGACCCGCGCACGGTTAAGATAACTGAATGAAAAGCTTGTAAAAGCATGCACTGTCATTTTGCGCTCATGTTTTGAAGGTGAGGTATCGCCATGTCGCTGTATTCGGATGTCAACACTTCGGTGCGACGTCGTTGACGTGCTTGCTGAACAAGTTTTTTGCAAGCATCACTTTTCACCCAATCCGTGAGGTTTTGGCTGCTGTCCAACACAACTCCACGGCCCGTTGATTTGACCAAATGAGAAACGTTGCCAGATTGCCCATGCGTCACAACATAGGCCGAACTTGCCAGCGCCTCAGAAGTCGTCAACGAGAATGTTTCCGGCCATGGAGCAAAATGAACCACAAGATCAATGCCCGCAGCCGACAGAGCTCTTGTCATTGCATCAGGAACCTGGCTGGCTACGGTGTCCACGCGATGCTTGATGACATTCAAGCTCACATCACTCTTACCAAAATAGTGGAATTCTAATTCGGGATTAATAGCCTCGGCCTCAGTCAGTGCAGTGAAATGATCCCATCCTTTGTGGGGTAATGGTGCACCCACGAAGGCAATTTTAATGGTACCCCGAGCCCCATTGCCAACTTCAGGTAAGGGCGCTGGCCGCGGTTCGCTTTTTAGTACGGTATGAGATTGCACGATCAAATCGTGCAACTTATAGCCACAGGCTTTAACCCAAATGTCAGCCGCCACCCGAGATGGCGCCAAAGCGGTGACTTCAACTCGCTCGAAGAAGTCTCGAACACGCCGCATGTGGCGCGTTCTGTCGTCCCCGTAGACGCAAATGTTACAGCCCTGCGAGCCAACATCCGGTGCATTGCAATAGCTTAGGTTGTTTCGCAGTAGTGTGTAGCTTTGGCACGCAGCAAAGAAATCATGTAGCCAAAAGCACGCTCTTCGGTTACAACTCGCTTCAACCAATTGCGCAATCGCTTCCGGCGAGTGTCCTAGTAGATGGTGAATAACGCAATTAAAGAACTGCCCGGCAGCGACCCGGTCGCAAGTTGCGGCAATTAATTCAGCATAGCGCGCGATCCCGATGCATTCGCCATTCAGGATCAGACGAAAAACGGCAGCGTCTGTTTCTGCGTCTGGCAACAATGCGTTGCAAGTCCGGACGGGATGAATGTTTAGGTAGTCAATCTCAGCCTCGTTGGCGCGGGCTGCTTCGATTTGAATGCAAATTTGAGTGCCGCCGGTCACTTCGCGGTAGTTATCGTGGCCTATGCTAAGCACAACCTGATTGCGTCCTTCCGCCAGCCTGTCCGCAATTGCGGGCGCATCAAGCATAGGCTCGGTTATCTCGGGTAAGGGTGCCAGAACCGCATTTGAACTACCTGAAGCTATGGCATTTATAACTTTTGCTCGATATCCCTCGGACGGGATATTGACCTTAGGCGTAGAGGAAGGTGTGCCACTTAGAAAACCTTGCAAACCTTCCAACTTGGCAAGTGCGACCCGCGGCCCTCCGACCGACTTCATCAGCTTTCTGGTAGCGCGACGATGTTTAGTATTCGTCCTAAAATAAAGAGCAAAAGGCAACTTTCGGACACGCTTGGCCAATCTGACAGTGTAGTCGTTTTCTTCCTTCCACTGTTCCAGAAATGGCATCAGTTCCGAAACTTCGGATTGAATCTTGGCTTGCAACTCCGTCAATACCACCGAAACCTCTTTCTTGCTTTTTAATACCTGTTTCTCGAGGTCCCGTTCGAATTTCTGTTTCTCGAGGTCCCGTTCGAATTTCTGTTTCTCGAGGTCCCGTTCTAATCTCTGTTTCTCGAGGTCCCGTTCTAAAATCCTTTGCTCGAAATCCTCTTCTTGGCGAGAGACGTCATAGCGCGCCTTGGGTACCTCTAGGATGGCAGCAGAGCTTTGGCTGGCGAGCGTAGTCCGGCAATACTGAGGCTGTTGCAGTAGCAGCAACCCCAGATCATCCAATGTTTTGATCTCGGGTAGTAGGTGCTTCTCAATAGGCTCTGAAAACTCTCCTAACCTATCTGTTGGCAGAAAAAGTAAACCGCTCTCGGTACCACCACAAAAGATATCTGCGTCCGAATTTTTGAAATTATCAGATCGAAACGCTGGTGTGTTCAGACCGTAGCAAACATACCTTAGCCCTGACATGTATTGGAGTAACTGCGCCCCGCTGGACAGGTCCAATACTTCGCAAAACACAACAGGTCGGTCTTGAGAGAGAATTCTGTTCGCACCTTGCAATGCGTCCAGTTCGGCGCCCTCAAGGTCAAGTTTAATAAGTGAAACTTGTCTCAGAACCTCATCATCGAGGCGCGCTACGGTAAGTGTACCGCCTGTTTCGCAAACCCTTACTCTGGTGCCGCCCGCATTGTCCTCGAAAGTTTCGACAACTTGCCCATTGCCAGGTTGAGCGCCCAAAGCGGTCGCCCTCACATCGATGTTGGACACCGGAGATACGCCTGCATTCAGCTGCAGGAACCGGCGGTTTTCGGCAAAGGGTTCAAAGCTGATGACACGGCCGTTCGAACCAACGCTGTTCGAAAACGCGCGTGCATGTGTGCCATAACATGCCCCACCATCTACAGCTGTATCTCCATCCATCAAAAAGTCACAAAGAATATCCAGCTCAGATTGAGCCCACTCACCGTACTGGCGCAGCGAGTCCGATATAACATCGTCCCTATTTGGGACAAAAAACAGGCCATATCGCGTTTGGACCGACAAGCTCGATTGCTCGGATGCTTCCCGAGTTGGATCTTGCATCGTTTCCTCCTTGGCATCCGCTCAAAAAATTGTTTTCCCTCTATCCCGTTTTATTACCCACTTCAACACAAGTTGATCGGTTGTGCAGCAAACTTTAAGCAAAGGAATTCGGTAATGGGGGGGGGCACAGTCAAGCGCTTTTGAACAGAATAATCGATCCGCCAAGGCGGTTCCGTTGGCTCTTTTCGTGTTCACTCGCTAACAGTCGCGGCCTCGGGTTGAGATCCCTCGGGTACTTGCTTTGGCTGGCTTTGTTGCATTAACTGAATTGTCCGAAGAACTGGAACAATTTTCCCATTTTCAAACGGATTTCGAAAACTGGTTTTCTATGAGCGCGATTTCGTTGCGAACTCCAGTCGGGTTGCTCGGAAAGTGACCTTTCCGGTTGGCTCAGAAAGTTTCGATTCCGCGCAAGGTGTTCTTCGCGGAGTTGCCAGGGCTAGTCATAGCTTCTGGCGGCTGTCTTTCGGATAAGGCTATTTCGATCGGATTGAGGTCCAGGATGTACGGCGGGAGAAACAGGAACCAAGTGCCGATCTCGCGCAGGGCTTGCGCCGCGCCCGGGCGATTATGGCTCGACAGGTTGTCGAAGATCACGGTGCCCCCTTCGCGCAGCGTTGGGACGAGTTGGGTTTCGACATAGAGGTTGAACATCTCGCTGTTCATTGCGCCACCGATCACCCAAGGTGCCTCGAGCCCTTCTTGGCGTAGAGCCCTGGGTGCGCCGTTGCCCGAAAGGCGCTTAGACGCGGCCAGCCCGATATGGTCGTCTCTGACAATGGGACGAAAATGTCCTCTCACGCTGTTCTGTGGTGGCGCCAGGACACTGGCGTGAACCGGCACAACATTGCGCCCGGAAAGCCCATGCAAAATGCCTTTGTCGAGTCATTTTACGGAATGCTGCCGGATGAATGCCTGAATGAGCACATGTTCGGCAGTCTAACTGAAGCAAGAAAAATCATTGAAAACTAGAGGAACAATTGCACACGCAGCGACCACACACTTCTCTTGTCGGGCTGGCCCAAGCCGTTTACGCCAATTTCAACTGTGCCACCCAGCCTGCTTCGCTTTAGCTATGCAAGGGCTCCGCCCAGCAGGCCTTGATCGCAACCTAATCACGAAAAAAAACTGGAACGGATTCTACACACAAACGACCCGGATCAAGAAGCTAGGTCAGAACTCATAAAGGCCAGTTCATGGTCCCGTGCTTTGTTCAAAACCAACTGCTTATTCCTCACAACGGCTGAGCTGAATTTAAAACGCTAATCCTCCCAATATACGAAACAAAACTGCTTGGGATCAATTGCTCTTGTTTTACACGCTAGGGTTCAGGGCATCCGTGATGCGGCGGTCGAGTAATCCACCTTGAATTCTTTGTATAGTTCTGCAAGTTCGGTAGCCTGGTCATCTACGCTGCGGATAGTGTTTCTATTTGGATTGACCCATCCGGACAGCATGGATTTTTGATCCAAAATCTCTTCGATTGCCTCGGCAAGGGAGGCCGCGCCTCCCTCCAAGGGGATTAAGGTACCGTTTTCGCCTGACGTAATGGCTTCGGCCTGTCCGCCAAGATCAGTTGCAATGACCCATTTGTTTCGCACTAAAGCTTCGCGAACAGTTAGGCCGAACGACTCAGGCCACTGCGATGGGAATAGTAAAACATCAACCTTATCAAAGAATGAGTCACGTGATTTAGCGTCGAACGGCGGAGCAATACGTACGTCTCCATTGATGCCGGTGGAGCTTGCGTTCAAACTAAAGTCAGAGATTTTCCTTGTGTGGTCGACCAACGTCAAACTCCAGTCTCTACGAGTTAGACTGTTGAAGGCATCTCTCATAACCGGAAATCCCTTTACGACTTCTGTACCGGCTACGAAGCCAAACCTAACTTTGCTTTTGGCAGAATTCGGGGGGCAGCTGGCTGGAATTTCTATCCCATTTTCACAGTGAATGACTGTTTCTTCTGGTAAACCATTGTCAATATGGAATTTTGCCCAGTATTTGGACGGCGTGAGCAACCTTCGGGCTCTTTGGAGTGTTGGTGTCAACTTCTGGTGGCGCTCTTCAACATCAGTATCTGTTCCAACGCATTTTTGGCAAATTTCACGATTCACCTTCGTTTGCCCGCAGTACTTTCCTTCCTTAGTAACTAGAAATTGACGTGCACAAAGCCACCAAGCATCGTGAAGCGTGATGCAATACGGTATTCCGAATTCGTCACATGCCGCAATAAAGTCATTTCCAAAACCTTGAATCGAGTGAAAGTGCACGACGTCGGGCCGAGTTGCCCGAAGCGCTTTCCTGAAGCACTCCAACGCTTCCTTTGGTGTTTGATCTGCCCACATCGCGTCAGATTGGCAACCAAATCGGAACACTGTATTGCCGTCAGCTTGACGCCTGACAAAAACGCGATCGGCTGCATGCCCCGGCCCCGTCGCAAATACGCTGATGTCAAATTCGTGGTTCTTCGTTAGTGAAGCTACCAGGTTTTCAACGAGTAGAGTTGCTCCTCCGAAAGATTGGGGAGCATAAAACACGTTTGCCATCATGACACGTGTTCTATCAAAGGTCGGGCGGGCAATATATTTTTTGACGATGGGCATCAACTGACGATCACGGATCGCATTAGGGCTGTATTGTGTTTCGACAGCAGCGCGTGCGGTAGCGCCAATACGTTTACGTAGCTCGCTATCTTCGACGAGCAACTTCAATCCCTCGTACCACTCTTGTTTTGTCGCAGCCAAAAAGCCGGTCTGGCCGTGTTCAATTGCAGTTCTGAAAGCTGAAACATCCGAACATACAGAGGGCAATCCAACAGATGCTGCTTCCAAAAACTTGATATTGCTCTTTGCGTGATTGAATTCAATATCCACAAGTGGAGCGATAGAGATGTCATCCTCCGCCAGTAAACTTAGGTATTCGCTATATTCCAGCCGCCCAGTGTACTTAATTCGTGAATCATAGATTTCGAAATCTGGCGGAAGTACCAATTGTCCTACAATATGCAACCGAACGTTATCGTACTCACGCATTATCTTCAGTATTGCGTCGCTTGCCACTTCGAAGTCAGCATTATGCGTGTTGGTACCTGAGCCATATACGATTGTAACACTGTCTGAGTTCTTTTTTTCTAGGATGCTCCTAGTTACACTAAGCGTTTCAGCATCCAGCGCATTTTCAAGTATAAATGAGGGCGCACCATTGGTGGCAGTCATATTTGTACAGAGACCCTCAGTGCTTCCAACGTTGAAATCTGCATGCATCAGCGCCCGCCTGTAAAGCTCGGCACCCGCCATAAGGTTTTCGAGGTCGGTTTCGCCTAGAGCGCCTAAGTTCGGATTCGATCCGTATTTGTCGACGTCAAAAATCAAATCATCGATATCGTAGCCTACTGGAATACCGAGGCGCTTGGCCTCTTTGAATTGTTCGAGCACCTCAGGGATTCCGGGAACTCTATAGAATATTACGAGCGTATGAGTTTGCAGAGCATTCAGTACCTTATCGGAGTCTTGCCAAGGCATTATTGACACGTCGAAGCCCAAGCTTTCCAACGCTTCTGCTTTCTGTGTAACTCGGTATTTCGTACATTGCGGAATTGCGAGTTCAGCCACGATAAGAACACTTGGCAACAACTGATCCAGTTGCGAGCGTGCGGGTAGCTGTCCAAATTTGCTGCTATTCAGCAAGGATGGAAGCGACAGCTTTTTGTAACTGCCATTTGGTGGCGCTTGCAGCCCCAATTCAGCAAGGGTTGCGGGTTTGCGATACTCTTTTTTTCCTCGAAGCTTGCGACCCAAGTCTCTGGGAAGATACTTCATGAGTTTTAAGCTACGTTTCAAAAGCCAACCAGGGCTATTAACTTTCGTCAGAACGTAGTTCAGCTCGAATTCACGTGATTCTCGCTGTTGCTGTAGAGCTTCAAGTTGCAGGCTGGTCTCTTCGAGTCCATTCGACAATGTAGACTTTTTCGTTTCGTGAGATTCTGTACTACCGCCATATTCGGAGACCCGAAGAACTACCGAAGGAACGCGCGTTTCGGTTTCAATTTCTCCGTGTCCATGCGCAAGCAATCGAGACCCGAGCGCACGATTGACTATTTTAGTATTCGCGCGACTGCCTATGGTAGAAAATAGTGTTAATGCTGTTTCAATCCTATCCGGAACAGTCGTCAAATCTAGAAGATCAATGAGGCCGTTGGAAACTTTGTCACCCCAGAATAGCACCCCCAGCCCATTGCCGCCTTTGAAACTGAAGGAGGGGCGCTCATTTTCCAACTCGGCCCAATAACGACAAATACCCAGGCGATCTTCATGAGTACCGGTACAATGAAACAAAACTATCGATGAAGATGAGAGTTTCGGTATCCAGCTCTCAAAGTCCCCTTTAACGTCATCATAATTTCGTCGGCCGCAAATAGACAGGAGATCAACGCTCCCGTCTTCAATATCACTTGTCGCATCAGTAGATGTCTCTTGAAGCAAGCGGCTGAAGTGGGAAAACTCTTTGTTTGTGGCGATAACAGTATCGAAAATGCTGTTTTTTTGATGGTCGGCATACTTACCTTTGCCCCAGGCGCTCACCCCGAAACAATCCGTTTTCAGTCCTCCCTCCAGAACAGCTTCGCACATCGCAAAGTATAAGTAGCCACTGTGACTTCCTAGTTCTACAATTCTCTGGGGCTGCATGGCCTGGACTAACCACATCGCAAATGGGCCGTATTCCAGAGATTCAGTGTCTGGTTGATACTTTGGAACTGAGATTTTGTGGCCTAAAAAAATAAAGTCTGATTTTTTCATTGTGATTGGTTTTTCGTCTGAGGTTTGATCAAATCAAAGAATATGCGATCCTTGAATTCTAACATAGCCACTAATAATGCTTCTTATCACGAAGGGTCATTGAGTGATTTGTAACAGAAGAATTTTTTCGATTGCGACTTCTTTACACGGACTCCGTTTCGCGAGGTTCGTCCCAAATCATGTGAGGATGGTGCCCAGCCCCGGCCACGGAATCCTCGCCCAATAGAAAATTGAATGCTGTGTCGTTATTCTGCTACTTTTGCTCCAACATCACGTTTCTTGAATTGCTGATCAAAAAGGTTCTTGAACTGCCCGTTGAGTTGCATGAGTTCGTCGAGGTTGCCCTGTTCGACGACTGCCCCATCCTGAACGACCAAAATCTTATCAGCTTCAAGGATCGTGGACAGGCGGTGAGCAATCACAATAACGGTCATGCTTTGCGTCAGCGCGTCCAACGCCGCTTTAACAAGAGCCTCGGATTCCGCATCCAATGCGCTGGTAGCTTCATCCAGTAGCAAAATCTCGGCATTGCGCAAGATCGCACGGGCGATGGCGATGCGTTGCTTTTGACCGCCGGACAGGAAGGCTCCGTTTTCACCGACAGGCGTCTCATAGCCGTTGGGCAGCTCGCAAATGAACGCGTGCGCATGCGCAGCCTTCGCAGCTTCGATGACCTCTTCATCCGTCGCATTCGGTGCCGAACAGCGCAGGTTGTCCATCACCGAAGCGGAAAACAGGAAAGTGTCCTGACCCACATAAGAGATCTTTCGTCTCAGCGAGGAATAGCTGGCCTCTTGCAAATTCTGACCATCTATTTCGACACTCCCCCCGTCGGGGTCATAGAACCGCATGATCAGGCCGAATATTGTCGACTTACCGCCGCCGGACTGGCCTACAAGCGCAGTGGTTTTTCCCGCTCCGAAAATCACATTCATGTCTTTGATTACAGGAATTGATCCTTGATACCCGAAGGTGACGTTACGCAGTGCTATTTCACCTGGTCCTTCGAGCAGATCGCGCGCTTCGGGGCTTTCTTGCATGGTGTCTTCTTGATCCAGCAAGCCAAACAACATGCCAACACCGACCATGGCCGCCTCAATCTGAACGCGCATTTTTGATAGACGTTTAGCGGGCTCATAAGCCATCAGCAACGCTGTGATAAAAGACATCAACTGCCCAGCTGTTGGTTGTTCCGTACCTGCAATTCCCAAGGTCGAAACGACCAGAACCCCGGCAACGGCCAGACCGGCCAGAAACTCCATCAGCGGGCTGGCGATCGACTGCAGCCGCGCAATATCGTTCGAGCGTTCTTCGACCTTGAGGATGGCCGTTTCCATACGGCTGATCATCCGATCCTCAAGAGAGAACACCTTAATGATTTTGATGCCAGCCGAGGTTTCCTGCAGTACACGAATAATTTCTGCCAGCGATTTGAACTCTTGCTGCATGATCGAGCGCACGCTTTTCAACAGATAACGCACGCCCAGCAAAGCCACGGGTCCGACAACAAAAAACATGATGGACAGAACGGGCTGCTGGTAAACCATAACGATTACAAGACCCACCAGGGTCAAGGCGTCGCGAACAAAACCGGTAACCACCACATCAATCAAAGTTCGGGCAGCTTGCGCACCGTGTGTCGTACGCATGAGTAGGTCCGAGGATTCATTCTCGGCGAAGAAGGAAATGCCATGCCGCAACAGCTTACGATACACGCGGTCTTGTTGCATCGCAATGATCCGGTTCCCCGCACGCGCCAAGTATATAGACTGGATATAGGAGGCCACCGCTTTGGCCAGAAACAAGAGAACAACGCCTAGAGCGATTGCAAACGCCCACTCACGCATATCGGGGCTGGTCATCGCATCAACGATGTATTCCATCATGAAGGCTGAGCCAGCAGTGGTCGCGGCAACGGCAATCATCGCAACAATAGCGACGGCATAAAGAGGACCTTGGGCAAAAAAACTCTCGCCAATGAGGCGGCCCATATAGCCTGATCGCCATTCGGTCCAGGCACGCTTAATCATTGCATTCTCCAGATCGTGAAATCATGCGCTCGCTCAGTTAACCTATAATCCTTCCCGCCTAAAGGGCAGATCAATTGGCGCGACAGAGTTGCCCAATCAAAAGGTTGCGCAGAAGCTTCGTCAAGTAAGGGTTGGCATTGAGATGTGCAAGGTTTTGATGTTCTCTTTTGACAAGGTGACGCGTTGTATCGTGGGCTTCCGAGCCCTGGCCTCTACGTGGCGTTTTTAGGTCAAAACCCGAAGTTGCCCGCACAACTTTATAGCGTCTTGTGTATACCTCTTGTCACGAGAGATCCCCGAATTCTGACGAATAGATTGAGGTGCTGGCAGATTTTTGCGTTACCTCTAGTGATCAGGTCAAACGTTTTTCTTTTTGGTTTCATTGTGATATGCATATGCTTGAAAAATGGAAGCGCTGATATTTTGGGGCTGAGTACTGTAGCGTGAGAGTAACGATTGAAATTCAGCGGTTTTTTGCCGCAGGAAATCCTTGACGCGTCAGGGGAAAAGGATAGATTTTTTGTCCTTGTGCTTGGTATATATGGCCCATAGTAACGCGAAGCACGTATTATTGGTAATGGAACAGTGTCGATTAAAGCTGTCATTCTGAGTTTGCCGAAAGATGTTGAACGGCGACGTTTCTGCGAAAGCGAATTTGCCCGCTTTGGCTTGAATCATGAATTTTGCGACGCCATTGCCGGAGATCAGCTAAACAACTCCGAATTGCATCATCTGTATGACGCAGACATGAACCGGATTAAATTCAAGCGCCCGCTCAGCCGCAACGAGGTCGCCTGCACCCTTGGACATCGTCAGATATGGCAGGATATTGCTGACTCCTCCGACTGCGTCAGCCTTGTTCTGGAAGATGACGCGACGTTCGTGCAAGATCCCAGGCCGTTTTTCAATGAACTGGCTGAATGTGGCGAATGTTTCGAAGACGTCATGATCAAAATCGACGGCGTGTCGGGAAACAACGGACAGGTCATTAAGTCCATTGCAGATCAGGATCTTGTCTTGTCGGACCGTCTGCCACCCAGAACCACAGGCTATATCATCGGCCGACGTGCTGCCGCTCGGCTTTTGGCGATTGAGGCCCCGATTGCGCGTCCCATCGACATCGACCTAAAATTCTATTGGGAACACAATGTGCCCATCCTCACCCTTGCCGAGCAGATGGTCGCAGAGCGCAAAGAGATAGACAGCACGATCGATCACTGCCGCAGTAAAATGAAACCCGGCTCGCCCATGGCCAGGTTCGTTCGAAACTTAATGTACCAGACAAAGTACACGTACGGACGGTTGAGCCACCCGCTGAACCCGGACATGATCGAAGGGCTCGGCCCCCTGATGCAGGCCGGCAATCCGGTTCGGAACCGCGCATGAAGAATAGCCTTGTGGTTGTCCGTGCGGGCAACAAGTCATTGCACCATCGGTGGCAGGAAATTCCCTATGAAGATCGTAACTACGATCTTCTGATCAGCTATTTCTCGGACGAGGCCTTTTCGGCATTCGAACCTGAACCCGGTGTTGAGGCCGTGCTGGTGAAGGGCGGCAAATGGGACGGGTTATTCAAGACCCTCGCAGATCGAGACCTTGATCAGTATGACTATTATTGGCTGCCGGATGACGATCTGGATATCAGCGCCGCAGACGTAAATGCACTGTTCGATGCCATGCAGGTTCACGGCTTGCGCATTGCGCAACCATCATTGACCCCCGAAAGCTATTTCTCGCATTTTGTGTTCAGCCAATGCCCGGGCTTCGTGCTACGCTACACGAACTATATCGAGATCATGGCCCCGTGCCTGCACAAGGATATCCTGAAGAAAGCACTGCCGCTTTTCCAGGGCACCATGAGCGGCTACGGCCTGGACTACATCTGGTGTCGATGGGCCGAGGCTGGCGCGTTTCGAACTGCCATTCTGGACGAGATCGCGATGCACCACACGCGGCCGATCGGAAAGAACCTGAAAGCTGCGATGGCCGAGTCGAACAACCTCAGCTCGGAAGAGGAAGAAGCCGTTCTGAAGCAGATGTTTGATCTGTCGCGGCGCACCGTTCCGGTCGTCTTTGCCGCGATCCTGCAGGGTGGGCAACCCATCTCGGGTCGTCTGCAGCTGGGGTGGCATATGTGCCGGGCATGGATGTCGGTCCTGCCGAAATTCCGCAGTGCCAGCGAGGCGCGGTCGGGTATATTCAAGATTGCCCGCCGTCAGCTGATCAAACCGCTCGACATGACGACGATTTCTATGAAACAGGAAAGCCCCTGATATGCAGTTTTTGATGGTTGGGGCCGGATTGTCTGGGGCTGTGATCGGTCGCCAACTTGCGGAACAAGGGCATGATGTCACCGTGGTCGACAGCCGTGACCATATCGGTGGAAATTGCCACACAGAACGGGATGCCGATACCGACGTCATGGTCCATGTGTACGGGCCACATATCTTCCATACGGATGACGAAGAGGTTTGGCAGTATGTGAACCAATACGCCAACTTCCTGCCCTATAAGAACCGGGTCAAAACCACCTCGCGGGGGCAGGTCTATTCGCTGCCGGTGAACCTGCACACGATCAACCAGTTCTTTGGCAAGACCATGCGCCCGGACGAGGCCCGCGCGTTTATCACCGAAGAACAGGCTGATACATCCATCACCGACCCGCAGAGTTTCGAGGAACAAGCGATGCGGTTCGTCGGTCGTGATCTGTATGAGGCGTTTTTCAAGGGCTACACGATCAAGCAATGGGGCTGCCACCCGTCCGAGCTGCCGGCGTCGATCCTGAAACGCTTGCCGGTGCGGTTCAACTACGACGACAACTACTTTTTCCATAAATTCCAAGGCATGCCCGAGAACGGGTACACCGACATGATTGGTGGCATCCTCGATCACCCGGGGATCACAGTGAAGCTGAACACCATGTTCGATCGCAACATGGCGGATGGCTTCGATCATGTGTTCTACTCAGGCCCGCTGGATGGCTATTTCGACTATGAGCTTGGACGCCTGGGATACCGCACCCTTGATTTCGAACGGTTCACCTATGACGGCGACTATCAGGGTTGCGCCGTGATGAACTATGGCGAGGAAGAGGTGCCCTTTACCCGGATCACCGAGCACAAGCACTTTGCACCGTGGGAGTCGCACGAAGGCTCGGTCTGCTATCGCGAGTTTTCCCGCGCGGCGGGTCCGGATGACATTCCCTATTACCCGATCCGTCAGGTAAAAGAAAAAGCATTGCTGAGTGAGTATGTTGCGCTGGCCGACAAGACAGAGAAGGTAACTTTTGTTGGCCGTTTGGGTACTTACCGTTATCTGGATATGGACGTCACGATCCGCGAAGCCCTCGACACAGCGCGCGTTTTTTTAGCCGCGTTCGAAGCGAAACAAGCCCTGAAACCATTTTATACCGCGCCAGTTTAGGCGCGAGCGCCGGGCCGTTTCGGTCCAGTGCTTACTCGATTCACGTTCTGGCTGATCGGACGGAATGTCTTTGTGACGGCCCTAGCTTGGATGCAATTTATTCCGGATCGTCAGGCGCACTTACTCGGTGCTAGCTTTAATCGCTCAGAAGCGAATGAAGGTAGGCGCCATAAGTCGATTTTGCGAACAGTTTTGCGCGCTTCTCGAGAGCGGCATCATCGATCCATCCATTGCTCCAGGCGATCTCATCAAGGCTACCGGTTTGCATACCCTGACGTTCTGTCAGCGTTCTTACAAAGCTTCCTGCCTCCAGCAGAGTGCCGTGTGTCCCAGTATCCAGCCAAGCGAAGCCCCGACCCATAGTCTGAACATCGAGCAGGTTTTCGTCCAAGTACATTTGCAAAAGCGAAGTAATCTCAAGCTCGCCGCGCTCAGACGGTTGGATTTCTTTAGCCCGCGCCGGCGCGTCACCATCAAGAAAGTAAAGGCCGGTGACTGCGTAGTTTGACGGCGGGTTTTGTGGTTTTTCAACAATCTGACGAACCTTTTGGTCCTCAAAAGCAACAACGCCATACCGCTCTGGGTCGGCGACGCGATATGCAAAAACCGTACCGCCTTGCTTGTTGGCATCTGCCTGGGCCAGCAGACTTGGAAGACCGTGGCCGAAGAAGATATTGTCTCCCAAGATCAATGCCGAAGGAGCGCCGGCGAGGAAATCTTCCGCCAGTGTATAAGCTTGCGCCAACCCGTCAGGAGAGTCTTGCACGATCCACGTCAGTGACAGTCCATATTGACTGCCATCACCAAAGAGGCGAATGAACTGCTCCTGGTCCTGTGGTGTTGTGATGATTGCAACTTCGCGGATCTGCGCCAACATCAATACACTGAGTGGGTAGAAAATCATTGGCTTATCGTAAACTGGTAGCAGCTGTTTGGACACGGCCATCGTAATCGGGTACAGCCGCGTTCCAGAGCCTCCGGCAAGAATAATTCCCTTACGTTGCATGCGTTAACCTTTCAAAATTGGCCTTTTGGGGTCTGACCTAATTGCCTCAGTACCTTGGTTAGCCCGGCTTTCCAGTCAGGGCGAAGAAGCCCATAAGTTTTTTCAAGCCGGGAACAGTCCAGCCGCGAATTTTTTGGGCGGGCAGCAGGCGTCGGGTATGCGCTGGTCGGGATATCTTCAACCGAAATATCTAAGCCTGCCTGTAAAAAAATCTCGCGTGCGAAATCTGCCCAGCTTGCGTCTGGACTTCCTGCATAATGAAACAGGCCACCCTCCACACTGGACCCTGCCTCGGCCATTCTAAGCAATGTAGCTGCGATGTCCGCTGCAGGTGTGGGGCCCCCAACCTGATCGGCAACTATGGTTACGTGGTTTCGTGTTTCCGCCAATCGAAGCATCGACTTGACGAAATTGTTTCCATGCGCCGAGAACACCCAACTTGTACGGAGAATACCATGCCAGCCTCCGGCCGCCGCGACCTTATCTTCGCCTTCCAGTTTAGTACTACCGTATACGCCAAGCGGGCTAGTCGGGTCGTTTGTAGTTCGTGCGAGCGTCCCTGATCCATCAAAGACATAATCCGTCGAGATGTGAATGAACGGAATGCCACGTTCGGCCGCCGCTTGGGCCATAGAACCGGGCGCATCAGCGTTAACGCGCCGAGCGATATCTTTCTCGTCTTCAGCCTTATCGACCGCAGTAAAAGCAGCGGCGTTGATGACCACATCCGCGTTGGTTTTGCTTATGTGGTCTGCGCATGTTTTCGGGTGCGAAAGGTCCGCGTCCTCGCGCCCCAACGCCTCTATTATGATGCCGCGCGCAGGCGCTTGCGCTCGCAACTCTGTGGCGACCTGCCCGCTTCGACCGAAGACAAGTATTTTCATTTGGCAACACCAAGGCGATCGCCAACACCATCCCGCGCTAGAAGTGCATTCAGCCAGGCTTCGTTGTCCAGATACCACTGGACGGTCTGTTCCAATCCTGTCTCAGGGGTATAGTTCGGATGCCAGCCAAGGTCTTCGACAATTCGAGTTGGATCAATCGCATAGCGGCGGTCGTGACCCGGGCGATCAGTTACGAATGTGATCTGTTCTGAGTAAGGTTTCTCTGCCGGACGAAGCCGGTCCAGAATACTGCAGAGCATTTTGACGAGTTCAAGATTTGTCATCTCGTTTTCGCCACCAATGTTGTAGCTTGCACCGACGGCCGCTTTTTCCAGAACAAGCAGCAGCGCCTCTGCATGGTCCTCGACATGCAGCCAGTCGCGGATGTTATCGCCGTTGCCGTAAATCGGTATCGACTGCCCGGACAATGCCTTGAAGACTACGACCGGTATCAGTTTTTCGGGAAACTGATATGGACCATAGTTGTTTGAGCAATTTGTCAGAATGATCGGCAGGCCATAGGTTTCGTGCCACGCGCGTACAAGGTGGTCCGAACTCGCCTTCGATGCTGAATAGGGCGAGTTTGGTTGATAGGGGCTATCTTCGGTAAAAAAACCGGTCTCCCCCAGAGATCCGAAGACCTCATCGGTCGAAATATGGTGAAAACGGAAGTCTGCGGGTTTGCCTGCGTCGGTCCAATAGGCGCGCGCGGCCTCTAGAAGAACGTAAGTGCCCGTGACATTGGTGTCGATAAAGGCAGCTGGACCATCGATTGAGCGGTCTACATGGCTTTCGGCGGCCAGATGCATGATCGCGTCAGGCTTATGTTTCCTGAGCACAGCCTCCATCGCCGAAGCGTCACGAATATCTGCGTGTTCGAAAGCATAGCCTGGCGCATCAGCCGCTACCGCAACATTGTCGAGGCAAGCTGCATACGTCAACGCATCTACGTTGACTACCGAATGACCTTGGGCAACGGCACGACGAACAACGGCAGACCCAATAAAACCGGCGCCTCCAGTGACCAAAAGTTTCATTTGGTGTCCTCAAAAGTAAAGGGGGATTCTTGTTCTGACAGGCGCAGCGCAGCCGCGTCTTTTTCAGATAGCTTTGTTTCGGTTGATGTTAGCGGCCATTCAATGCCGATTTCGGGGTCGCTCCAGTGAACAGCCCCCTCGGTTTCTGGCGCATAAGTGTCTGAACACTTATATACAATTTCGGTGTCCGGCTCCAACGTCATAAACCCATGGGCAAATCCAGCCGGGACAAGTAACATGCGTCCATTTTCAAAACTCAGTTCTTCACCGACCCATCGACCAAACGTCGGAGAACCCTTGCGAATATCTACCGCAACATCGAAGAGTCTTCCACGTCCGCAGCGAACAAGTTTAGCTTGCGCTTTCGGTGGTGCCTGAAAGTGCAGGCCTCGTACCGTTCCGATTTCACTGGACACAGAGTGATTGTCTTGAACAAAAACTGTATCGATCCCGGCGGAAGAGAACTGATCACAGTTGTAGGTCTCTTCGAAAAAGCCTCGGTGATCGCCAAATCGCCTCGGTGTAATCAGCTTCACCTCTGGTATTGAGAGGGTTGTGAATTCCATAATTAACATTACCTGTAGTGCCATTCTGCGGCGCACGCAGAGTAAAGAATGGGCTAACTCAATCGCCATTGCTGGACAATATCCAAATAGGCTTATACTCGAAAATGGAGGCCGGGAAAGTCTCAATGCAGAAAGTTGCATTTTCGAAGGCCTGTTTGCAAATCAGATTACCCACGAGCGACAGTTCACTTGCAGTCAACAAAGCCGTTTACGTTGGCGGATCTCTTCTTGAGGCAATAAGCTGTGTTTTGGGGCATGCCTCAGGTTTGTCAGGGCTTGATGTCAGGTTGTAACACTCGATTGTCGTGCGCTCCTGTTCTATGTTTTGGGGCTCCCGAGGTCATCGGGGAATTAGTTTCAGTGAGTTTGATAGACTACTGGCAGGCGAGTTCGATGCTTGGTATCAACAGCGCTGAATTCTTATTCACCTCGTGTTGGAGTGTCTATGCTGTCGCAGGAACGAAACAAAGCTGAAGTCGTTCGACGGACGGGATGCACATTCTCCACAATTTCGAACCTAATCGAAAACCACGACGTTATCGCCTTCGATGTTTCGAAGACATTGTTGTCGCGCGGCGTGTTAAGTGTGGATGGCGTTTTCCGTTTCATAGAGAAGTCACTCGGTGTCGACGGTTTTTATGGCGCAAGACTAAAAGCGGAGCAGCTTGCTCGGAGGCGTTTTGGGACAACCGAAGCGTCCGAGATTAGTTTACACGAAATTTATAGCCTTCTTGCAGTTCTTCTGCCGGACAACACCGTGACGCCTGACGATGAAAGAGAGTTCGAAGAAAAGTTCCACTTTTTAAATCAAGCCTTTGTTATGATTGCCACAGTTGCTCGGGCTAAAGGGAAGCAATTGGTCGGTATTAATGACACGAGACTGAATAAAGACCAATTATCGAGGCTATTGAAATCACATGGGATTGAACTGGATGCGCTAATTAGCCCTACGGAAGGCCGTCACTTTCTTTTGAAAGTTGCAGCCAATGAGGAGGTCGCACCGAACCGTGTCCTGCATTTTTGCCAGCGCGAATTCGCGAACATGAACGTTGACGTGGACTGCGCTTTGACAGCAATTCATGTAAACCAACACAGCGATTGCCTTAGGCAGGATGATGCTCCATTTGTTGATCAAGACCGCGGAGAATATACGTTCACCTCGGACTTGATTTTCGGCCAGATCGCAGCGCGAATGCCTCATGTCGATCCCGAGGAACCCGATCTTTATAGTTTCGGCTTCAATGTTTGCGGGCCGGTATTGCTGGGGTTCTGTGACTATATTGCGGAACGTTCAATACAAGATGGGTTCGATGAACTGCTTCTTCCGCCTGGCCAGCACCACATTATTGAGCAATCTCTGAGCATTCTGAAACTGCCGTTAACAAGCTACTCGATCAGCGATGTGAAAGAAGCTTTTGACGGTGAATTCTTGGATGCTTCTGCTGTAGAACGCAAACAATTGCAGAAGCGTATCGACGCATGGACGGTTCAAGGTTCAAAAAACATTGCTATCGCGGATATCGATGGCAGTGCACCGGACATTAAATTTCTGTCTTCATTAAGAGTGCATCGGTATTGTATTTGTGGTCAAAGTTCTCCCAGCCGAGAGGCAAGGGCTTCAGCCTACCTTTTTGACGGTTTGAATGCGATGAGCACCGATATGTCCGTAAGGGTAGGCCCAGTTCTGTCAGATTTTTTGTTCGTCAATCCTGATACGTCCTTCCCACATCTGAATTCGGGGAACGACATATCTTTGTCTTTGAGTGCAAAATGTGAAATGAACGCCGATATTGGCCTCCTCGCTTCAATTTGTGTCCAACGAGGGGCTCTCGATTTCCTCCGCATGATCGCGCCAAGAAAAGACGCGTTAGATCGTCGGGAACTAAAAGACTTCAACCTTTTCTGTCTTACGCGACTGATCACAACACCGACCGAAAGGGAATATCGGGCATTCGAGAATGTTCCGTTTCCGCGATGCAAGGGTGAGAGTGAATGGAGAACTGTCGAGTCTTACTGGAAGCCTAAGTCAATCTCGTCAAAGTACCTGGACAATTCTAGTAGGCAAAATCAAGAGCAGCAGTTGCACAACTACGATCTCATGCTGCCAAATTCCATTAAGCAATTATCTACTCGAGACGACATTGGGCAACTAGATTGGCGCCGTATAATGTACCGCCACCCGCTGAAGGTCTCGTACTGGAACTCAGTACGGCGGTATCAGCGTCGAACACAAAGAGAGTTGGGTCAGAAATGACAGTTTCTAACAGCGACCCGTTGAAGATATTCGTTCCGTTTGTGAACGAAAAGATGGCAACTGAACTGTTCTCTCGAAACAAGTTTTTGTTTGAAAGGGATATTCATCTGATTGACAACCGCGGTCGATCAGCAGGCCTGCCGACGCTATACAATGAGGTTATAGAAAAGTACTTGAACGAGGACATGTGGCTTTTTTTCGTACATGAAGACTTCGAAGTTCAGGGAGAGTTGTTTGACACAGAGAACTTGGCACTTGAAGCAATTTACGGAACCTTTGGAGTAAGGCTGGATGGGCATGCACCGGCCGGGTTTGGTCAGCATAAGTGTAGTGAAAAAGACGGCTCTTCGGTGCTACAGGTCGGTCTGCCGGTGACTGCACCAACTTGGGTTGAAACACTGGATTGTGTGGCGATTCTAATTCACACTCGGTTACTTAGGGATCGGCCCGGGTTGCGGTTTGATGAGACCCTAACGTTCGACCTTTACGCCGAAGACCTGTGTATTAACGCGCAGGAGAATTTTGGGATTCCTGTGATAGTTTTACCCGTCGAGTTCCAACACTATTCAAAGGGTTTTGTTACAGAGCGTTATTGGCTTGGAATCAAGCACTTGGGTGAAAAATATCCTAATGTTGGCGTGCCCGGAAGTTGCTCATTCATTGGTGGGAAATCGCAAGAATTGGAGGCCCGCTACACTTATGACATTCCGGCTAACAGAAAAAAGCGGCGCGACAAAGAAGCAAGAAAAGCTCGAAACTCTTCGAGAGCCTGGCGATTGTTCAGAAAACGATCATAGGCGACGAATTTGCCCTGACGGCTTTACACCTCGAAATCTATTCAGGTTACGACATTAAAACGTTCTTCATCGTGACCGGCGAGATTTTCAAGGTGAGCAAAGCCTGCGTTCGCGAACTCTGTCAGACTATCAACACTGCATAGGGCTATAACTTAATTTTTTTTCTTTTTCGCAAAACAAATTTCAGTAAGGCATATGACAAGGGATTGAGTTGCGATCCATAGGCAGCACGCCACCGGCTGCTTTTGGCGTTTTGATAATGTGTGCTGCGTTCACCAATGCGCGTCAAACTCTCACCGGTTGTGTCACCTACGCCATCGAAGATTCTTACATTCTTGAACCTAAGGGCATCTTGGCGATGCGGTTTACTCAGGAAATGACGCATGTCTCGCTCATCCTTCGGGTTGGTGTATTTTGCCAACGTCTCTGTCGACATTGCCCGTAGTACGGACTCGATTGCTTGTAGGGCGGAATCTTGAATTTTCTTGGCGCGCTGGAGGTTGGCTGCCTCCAACTCGCTGAGTTCAGCGGTGACCCAAGAAATATCACCGGATTCACTTTGCTGCAGCCCAAGGACGCTGCCATGATTTGCCGAACAGAGAAACTCCACGATATCCCGAAAATCCGTGAACCATGGCGTTAAATGGGAAGGAAGACCATTTGACGCTGTAAAACTCTCATATTCCAAGCCGTTGCGACGTAGGATTGATGTGGCATGCCGACTTGTGCCGAAGTAAAGGCCCAGGATATCCGCTTCTGCATCAACAATCTCGCAAATTGAGCGCTGTAGACTGCCGCGCCAACCTACGTCAAAGACGGCCGTGCTAGAACCTGCCGGGAAGGCCGAACGATAGTACTTTTTTAGAGCGGCGCGCTCGTGGGCAAACGACTGAAAAAAGGTGTCCGGACTTTCCTTTAGAAGTCTCAAGATTTTTTTTCGCGCTTTTCGCGTTAGTGGGTCCGTTCCACTTAGGCCATGATTGGCAAAAAGATCTGTTAAGATCGGCCCGCCGGAGATTTTGCCCAGAAATTCGTCCAGTGTCTCCGAGCTTTCTAAGGTGGTGTGAAGCATCCCGCCAATAGTGTTCGGCTCCAAAACTGTGAATGGAAGCGTGAGTAATCGCCGGGAGGCAGCTATGTACTGCGTGTCATATTCATTTGGCCACAAAAGTTCGAATGCTGCTTTAGGAAACATGCCATCGCGAGCAAGAAATGCGATGCGTGAGATGCCCCTATCGTCCATTTCCCGCTTCATCCAGATAAGCATTGATGTGATCAATGGTGCGATCAATACGGCCCCAATGGCCTCAAAGTACTGATCCTCAGACAAAGTACGGAAGTCCAGCTTTTCAGAATCGTAGTGATGCGTTTCCAGAAAATTTGCCGAAAAAATCTGAGATATGGGACGCGATCCCGAAAGCATATTGGAATGGTGCTTTGGTTTTGGAGATCTGGCAGGTACGTCCTTGCTAGCCAAGACTACATGGGACTGCATACCTGCGCTGGCAGCCATTTTGCCATCGGCATGTTTGTTATCACCGATATGTAATATTTTTTCGTGTGGAACACCAAAGTACTCAGCCACCTCTTCGAACAAGTTGCCAGTATGTTTGGTCTTTCCTTGCTCGTTCGAAACGAAGACGCGTTCCCATCCGACAATTCCTTTTGCCTCCAGCACTTTCTCAAGAAAGTTTTGGGGAAGGTACATATCCGACGTGATGACAAGTCGTTTCTTTGTGTTTTTTAGCTTGGCCACCAACTTTCTTCCAAAATTGGTGGCGTGAAGCAGGTCCATTTCCGTTTCTAGTTCGAGCTGTTTGATCTGCTCAGTTTGCGTACCGCTACAATTCGTGAGTTGTTGAAAACAAAAATAAATCTCGTCTAACGAAACGTCCTCCAGTCCTTTCTGGTCTGCGTCTTCCCGAGCCAATTGCTCGGCTGCGACCCGATAGTCCTTAAAATACTCGGTCACCTGCCTTGTTTCTATGTGCTCCTCCATGAAACCGAAGGCATCAATGGGAGAGTTGCAATGGCGAAAGAGGAGGGTGTCGAAGATGTCCACAGACAGGAAATCGTAATCACCGATCTTGGAAAGCACTGCGCTACTGGAAGACACATTCATTGTTTTTCTGCGATTGCTTATTAATGCCAAAATAGTCTCACGCTAACTAGGTTTGTCTGAATTGATGCTTGCGTCAGGGCTCGACAAAAGCACTGACTCACTCTTGCGCAGAAATTCGGTTAATGCAGACGACTTATCAAGCTGAAATTGAACTTCGTCCATTTTCGACAGCTGCTGAAGCACGAGTAGTACTTCGAGACAAAGCGTTAGTGAACCCGAGTTTTCGGTTCACTTTACGCTTTTGGGTGATCTCCGCGACTGACCATTTGTCAGTTGGAATTGAGTGTTTTTTTAGAGTATTGCGTTTCGACTGCTGGAAAACGCGCCCGTGTACGGTTTGCGAAGGCAACCAGTGACAGCATAACCGGAACTTCAACCAGAACACCTACGACCGTCGCCAGCGCTGCTCCCGAGTTCAATCCGAACAGGCTGATGGCCACAGCGACGGCCAGCTCAAAGAAGTTTGACGTGCCGATCATGGCGCAGGGTGCGGCGATCCGGTGCGGCACTTTCAAAGCAAAGGCTGTGCCGTAGGCCAGGGCAAAGATACCGTAGCTCTGGATCAGAATTGGCACTGCGATCAAGACAATCACCAGTGGTTTGGCCAGAATGGTCTGCCCCTGCAAGCCGAACAGAATGACGACCGTGGCGATCAGGCCCATGACCGACCACGGCTTGACGCGTGCGGAAAACGCATCGATTGCCTCCTGCGATCCCAGTTTGTGTCGGGTGAAGAGGCCGGCGATCAGCGGCAATACGACATATAGAACAGTTGCCAGAACCAGCGTTTGCCATGGAACCTGGATATCGGTCACGCCCAGCAGAAAGGCCACGATCGGGGCGAATGCCACCACCATGATCAAGTCGTTCACGGAAACCTGCACCAGTGTATAGGTCGCATCGCCCCTGGTCAGCTGAGACCAGACGAACACCATAGCGGTGCAGGGCGCGGCACCCAGCAGGATCAGCCCGGCGGTGTATTGCGCCGCGTCTTCGGGTTTAATCCATGGCGCAAAGACGTGGTCAAAGAACAGAACCGCCAGAAAGGCCATGGTGAACGGCTTAATCAGCCAGTTGACCACCAGCGTCACGATCAACCCGCGTGGTTGCCGGGCAACGCCCGCCACAGCGCCGAAATCCACGCCGACCATCATGGGGTAGACCATCGCCCAGATCAGCAAAGCTACCACAAGATTGACGCTGGCCACTTCGGCCGAGGCGATCAGTTGAACCAGGCCGGGTGCAACCAGTCCGATCAATACGCCGCCAACCATTGCCAGCGCGACCCAGACGGTCAGGTAGCGTTCGAAGATGCTCATGAATATACCTCATTCGTCTGGTCGGTTAGTTTGCCGGATGTCAGGGCGGCCAGCGCGACCATTGCAGCAGCGGTGCCCAGAACCAGTGGAAGCCCGCCAATCTGATAAGTAAGTCCCGACAGAACAGTGCCGACCAGACGGCCCGTCGCGTTGGCCATGTAGTAAAAACCCACATCCATCGTCACACGCTCGGACTTGGTGAAGGCCAGGATGAGGTATGAGTGCAGCGCTGAATTGACGGCGAAGATTGCCCCAAATGCCAATAGGCCCACAACCAGCGTAACGGTCAGCCATGTCTCAGGGCCGGATGAGAGCAGAACCGCGATGGTCAGGGCAGCAGGCACACAAAACAGCGCCGCGGCCCAATTCTTGGCTGCGTGGATAAGGTCCCCTTCCGGGCGTTCCTTTGCGCGCAGGATTTTCGGCGCGCTGGCCTGAACTGCTCCGTAAAGTATGACCCAAACGGCCATGAATGTGCCGATCATAAAAAATGCGGCACGGTTGCCATCCTCAGTTCCATCCGAAAGCACCGCGTAGAAATAGATCGGGATGCCGACTACAAACCACACATCCCGCGCCCCAAACAAGAAGACACGAGCGGCGGATAGCCAATTCACGTTGGCGGATTTCGAGAAGACCTCAGAGAATTTGGCGCTTTTGCGCCCTTTGGGCAGGCCGGTCGGCATGAACAGGATGACGGCGACGAGGAATGCGGCAAGTATGATCGCCATTGCCAGAACAGCCCACATGAAGCCCACTGTCGCCAACAGTGCCGCCCCAAGCAGAAACCCAAACCCTTTCACAGCGTTCTTCGAGCCGGTCAAAATCGCGACCCAGCGAAACAACCCTCCGCCCTCAGTCGGGGCCAGCAGTTTGACGGCGGATTTTGAGGACATCTTGGCTAGGTCCTTTGCAACCCCACTGGCCCCTTGCACAATCATCACAAAGACAACTTTTACTGGGATCGCCCAATTAGGGTCTAGTTGCGTAAGAACCAGCAACGCTGCAATCTGCAGTGCCAGCCCTGCATAAAGCGTCGAGGTCAGCCCAAACCGCGCCGCGATCCAACCGGCGGCAAGGTTCGTGCCCATGCCGGCGATCTCATACAGAACAAACAGATATGCCAACTGAACCGGCGAGAATCCCATACTATGAAAGTGCAGCAGCACCAGCATACGCAGGGCCCCGTCGGTCAGCATGAAGGCCCAATAGGCTGCTGTGACCGTGATGTAGGCCGACATACCTTCGGGCCTTTGGGTCACAGCGATGCACCAACCATCAGGGCAACGTCGACCAGACGATGGGCGTAACCCATTTCATTGTCGTACCACGCATAGATCTTCACCTGCGTGCCGTTCACCACCATGGTCGAAGGCGCATCCACAATCGAGGACCGTTCGTCGTTGGTGTAGTCGGTGGAAACTAGCGGTCGCGTCTCATAGCCGAGAATGCCTTTCAACTCACCTTCGGCAGCGGCCTTGAAGAGCGCGTTGACTTCTTCGACGGTGGTTTCACGCTCAACCTCGAATACGCAATCCGTCAGCGAGGCATTCAGCAAGGGAACTCGCACGGCGTGACCGTTCAGCCGCCCCTTGAGTTCCGGGTAGATCAGCGTGATTGCCGTGGCCGACCCGGTGGTGGTCGGGATCAGAGAGTTCAAAGCAGACCGCGCCCTGCGCAGATCTTTGGCGGGGCGATCCACGATGGTTTGCGTATTGGTCACGTCGTGAATTGTGGTCATTGATCCGTGGCGAATACCAAGGTTTTCGTGGATGACCTTGACCACTGGGGCCAAACAATTGGTCGTGCAGGAGGCCGCTGTCACGATGCTGTGGACATCCGGATCATAAGTGTCCTCATTCACGCCCATAACGATGTTGGCGGTCGGGCCATCCTTGACGGGGGCCGAGACAACAACCTTTTTCACGCCTGCCTCAAAATAGGGGGCCAGCTTGGCTTGGGTCTTGAAGACACCGGTGCAGTCGATCACCACATCGACTCCGTCCAGCGGCAGTTCCGCCAAATCTCTGGTGCCGATAAAGGGCAGACGTGTGCCGTTGATCGTAACGCTGTCGGCATCATGTGCGAACGTGGCATCCCAGCGGCCATGAACCGTGTCAAACTCCAGCAGGTGCGCGTGCATTTCGGGGCCACCGACTGAATCATTAATCCAGGCGATCTTTGCGCCTTTGTCCAGCAGCGGTTTCAAGGCCAGTTTTCCCATCCGGCCCAACCCATTCACAGCATAAGTCGTCATTTCATGTCCTCAGTGGGCGTTCTGCCGATGTCATCAACAGCAGTTTGCAGTGCGATCCGGTCGAGGCTTTCGACCGGCAAAGACGTAAAGGCCTCAATCCGGCGCTTGAGCGCGCCATATGCATGTTGAAATGCAAGGCTTCTTTCGGCATCCGTGCCCTCGGCCCTGACCGGGTCCGGCATGCCCCAATGGCCACTGATTGGCTGGCCTTCCCAAGCGGGGCATTCCTCATTTGCGGCCTGATTGCAGACCGTGAAGACGAAATCCATCTCGGGCGCGCCGGGGGTTGCAAACTCGGACATGTTCTTGGACCGCAGGATGGATGTGTCATGCCCTTTGTCGTCCAGAACTTGCACGGCCATCGGGTTGAGCTCGGATGTGGGCTGCGTACCAGCCGAGTAAACGTTGAACCGGTCACCCCCCAGGGTGCGCAGCAGGGATTCCGCAAAAATCGAGCGGGCAGAATTGCCCACACACAAAAACAAGACGTTGAACTTCCGGTCTGTCGCGGCCTCATTTCCCAGAGAAAATGGCATGCAGATATCAGGGCGACCGCGACAGCAATCGACGATCAGATAATCAAGCATCTGCTGCACGTTTTTCATTTCAATCGAATAGAGAAGAGATGTCCCGGAACGTTCCTGCTTGACCAGCCCCGAACGCTGAAGCGCGTTCAGATAGTTCGACAAGGTGCTGGCCTTCAGGTCGAGTTCCGCCGCCAGCTCTCCTGCCGGGACGCTGTCAGGAAAACGTCGCATGAGCATGCGAAACACAAGGATACGCTGCGGATGACCCAGGATGGCCAACTGGTCTGTTATCTGTTCTATCATATTTCATGAAATATTAAAATAAGACAACCCAGTCAACCGAAAATACATGGCCATCGAAGGTGAGCGTAAGCGTTGGAACAGGCGTGATATTCTTGCTGGAGCGTGGTGATGGAATGGGCTTCAAGCGATCTGAGCTGCGGGAATCACCATCACACACCGGTAGGCGTCCGAGGATATCGAGACTTGCACGCATCTGCCCGAGGGTTTAAAGGAACCGTCGCTTGCCTCAATAGCTCAGCTGGTAGAGCAGGTCCTTCGTAAGGACAAGGTCGGGGGTTCGAGTCCCTCTTGAGGCACCACGTTCCCCTGTAAAGTTATGCTAAACTAGCGGCCTACCTCGTATCTCACTTTTGGTTCGATCCTGCGGGCTATCATCGGATGCTAGCGCAGCTCAATCTCCGGAGCTGTTTGCCCGCGTAATTTTGATCCGCAAGGGCCATGCTTCCGATCGGTAAGCAGGTATCAGGGAATCGTAAGTGTGGTGGAAAAACGCTTTCAAGTGACGGGTTCTGATTCAAACGAGAATCGTCAGGAAACTTGCAAATACCTGTTTCAAAACAGATATTTGAAGGTTTCGGGTTAAGCCGCTCTGGTGGTAGCATTCAGCTTAAAAAGTTGTTTCCACGCCAGTTCTTAGACACAGCCAAGGAGTTTCATCATGAAAGGTGACAAAAAGGTAATTGAATACCTGAACAAAGCTCTGCGCCACGAACTAACGGCCGTCAGCCAATACTGGTTGCATTATCGCCTGCAAGACGATTGGGGTCTTGGCAGCATGGCCAAGAAAAGCCGTGAAGAATCCATTGAAGAGATGGAACACGCCGACAAACTGATTGAACGTATCATCTTTCTGGAAGGGCATCCCAACCTGCAGAAACTTGATCCCCTGCGGATCGGTGAAAACCCGCGTGAAACGCTGGAATGCGATCTTGCAGCAGAGCAAAGCGCGCGGGCGCTTTACAAGGAAGCGCGGGATGTCTGCAAAGAGGCCGGAGACTATGTCTCAATGGGATTGTTCGAAAGCCTGATGTCGGATGAAGAAGGTCATATCGACTTTCTAGAGACGCAGATCGAACTGTATGATCGCATCGGGCCCGAGCTTTTCGCGCAACTCAATGCAACGAAGATGGAAGACGCCGACTAACCTGTAGTGGTGGTTATCGGGCGAGTTTCAGCGACCGCCGTGAACAGGACATCAGGCTCTGGATAAAACCGAACTCTGTTTTCAGTTCAATGTGTGCCTGCGCGAATGACCTGACGGGAACAGCCGCGGTATTGAGATGCTAGCGTTCTAAGCGCATTCCTGCACGCCGAGGCTTATCAGGTACTCACCCGTCACATAAAAAAGCTCATTGGGCCCGGCGAACCTTGCTTTGGACATGAACCAATTTCTGACCGGGTTTGGGTAGTAGCTGGATAGAGACGCGCTTTTCCTGTCGAACTCATCTGCCGTCATTTTCTTTCGGTTCGAGCGATGGGGGCCATGAAAACCAAAGATCGTCTCGGGCGAAACGCAAACATCGTCCGCACCCAGCAGCATGGTGCAACTAGAGTGGCAATAGTCCCCGTTGATCTGGAATTGCGCGTTGGTCCGGTTGGCGATTTCGATCTGGACCATGCGATCCACAATCCGCCCGCCCGGATCATTGCCAACCTGAATCTCTTTTGAACTTGCCGCCACGCTCATCAAAAAAAGCGCGACCAAAACTGCCATGATGTTTCTCATCCGCCCGCCTACTCAAGGGTGGAGTATTTGTTTTTCTTACTATTATCAGAAATGCGGGGAAGCGGGAACGCTGCGCCGGGACTCAAGCGGTTCCTGTGTTCTCAAGGACTCAACCAAAAGCGGCTGAATTCGGCGGCTGCCCGAAATTTCCGTCAAAAGCGGTGCTTGCAGATTTTCAAACAACGGTGAAATTCAGTTGCCTAGCGTCATGCCTCAGGCACGTTTTTCACCGATGGTTGCAACACCCAGTACGGACAGCACTTTGGCCTCGATTTGCTCGGCATTCAGACCCGCGACCGCGTACATATCCGCAGGGTTGGCCTGATCTATGAAGGTGTCGGGCAAAACCATCGAGCGATACCTGAGACCCTGGTCAAAGACGCCTTCATCGGCCAAAAGTTGGGCAACATGGCTGCCAAAGCCGCCAATGGCACCCTCTTCGATCGTGATCAGCGCTTCGTGGTTGGTGGCCAGATCCAATATCAGATCGCGGTCCAAGGGCTTGGCAAATCGAGCATCAGCGATAGTGGGGATGATCCCACGCGCGGCCAGAGCTTCGGCCGCTTTCTGCACTTCGACCAGCCGAGTGCCGAAGGACAATAGTGCGACCCGCGCGCCTTCTTGGATGATCCGGCCTTTGCCGATTTCCAGAACTTCGCCACGTTCGGGCAAGTCGACGCCGACACCTTCGCCGCGAGGATAGCGGAAGGCAATCGGGCCATCATTATGCGCGACGGCGGTGGCCACCATATGCACCAACTCGGCCTCATCCGCTGCGGCCATGACCACGATGCCGGGCAGGTTGGACAAATAGGCGATATCGAACGACCCCGCATGGGTCGCGCCATCTGCGCCCACCAACCCTGCACGGTCGATCGCAAAACGAACCGGCAGGCGCTGAATGGCCACGTCATGCACGACCTGATCGTATCCACGCTGCAAAAATGTGGAATAAATTGCGCAGAAGGGCTTCATCCCCCCCGCAGCCAGAGCGGCGGCGAAGGTCACACCGTGTTGTTCGGCAATCGCCACATCGAAACAGCGCGACGGATAGCGTTCCGCAAACAGGTTCAGCCCGGTTCCGTCGGGCATCGCGGCCGTGACAGCAACGATCTTGTCATCGCGTGCGGCCTCTTCCACCAGGGTTTTGCCAAAGACCGACGTGTAAGACGGTGCGTTTGAGGGCGCTTTCTTCTGCTCCCCCGTTACCACGTCGAACTTTGCTGTCGCGTGACCTTTGTCCCTGGCTTGCTCGGCGGGGGCGTACCCCTTGCCCTTCTTTGTCAGCACGTGGATCAGGATCGGGCCAGTGGCGCGTGCCTTGACCGTGCGCAGGACAGGCAACAGCTGATCCATATCGTGCCCGTCGATCGGACCGAGATAGGAAAAGCCCAGCTCCTCAAACAATGTGCCGCCCACGGCCATGCCCTTGAGCATCTCCTTGGCGCGTTTTGCCCCTTCGCGGAAAGGTTCCGGCAACAAAGACACCGCACCTTTGGCGGCGGCTTTCAGGTCGTGAAACGGTTCTTCCGCATAAATGCGTGACAGGTAATTGGACAGCGCGCCAACTGGCGGGGCTATGCTCATTTCATTGTCATTGAGAATGACGATCAGGCGTTTCTTCAGGTGGCCGGCGTTGTTCATCGCCTCAAAGGCCATGCCGGCAGACATCGAGCCGTCGCCGATCACGGCAATCGCGTCGCCTAGACCTTCTGGTGTCACGCCGCCCAGATCGCGAGCGACGGCAAAACCCAACGCAGCGCTGATCGAGGTCGAACTGTGCGCCGCGCCAAATGGGTCATAGGGGCTCTCGCTGCGCTTGGTGAAGCCGCTCAGCCCGTCCTTCATGCGAAGGGTACGGATACGGTCGCGCCGTTCGGTCAGGATTTTGTGCGGATAGCACTGATGACCAACGTCCCAGATGATCTTGTCGCGCGGCGTGTCGAACACGGCGTGCAGGGCGGTCGTCAATTCGACCACGCCCAGACCCGCGCCCAGATGCCCACCGGTGACAGACACGGCCGAGATCGTCTCGGACCGCAACTCCTGCGCCACCTGATGCAATTGCGCGTCCGAAAACTGCTTGAGATCCGCAGGGCGGTTCACAAGGTCCAGCAGGGGTGTGTTCGGGCGGTCAGACATTTGGCGTTCCTGGCTTAGCTGTCCCGGGCAATAACGAAGCGGGCCGCGTCCTTCAAGGTTTCAGCCTTGGCACCGTATCCATCCAACGCCGCGCAGGCCTGATCGACCAGTTCTACAGCGCGGGATTTTGCGGCGTTCAGACCCAAAAGCGAAACAAACGTGGCCTTGCCTGCCTCGGCATCTTTTTGCAATCGTTTGCCGGCCTTCTCGGCATCACCTTCAACATCCAGAATGTCATCAGCGATCTGAAAAGCAAGGCCAAGCGCCTGGGCATATTGGCGCAAGGGTTCGGGATCTGCCTGGGCCAACCGCGCACCGGCGCAGGCGGACCATTCAATCAGCGCCCCGGTCTTACCAGCCTGCAGCGTGGTGATCTGCTCCAATGTCAGGGGCGCGGCCGTTGTTTCAGCCGCCATATCCAGCGCTTGCCCCAGCACCATTCCCTGCGCACCGCTTGCTTTGGCCAGGGTTAGAGCCAATTCAGCACGAACCTCTGCATTTCCGACCTCGGGCCGGGTGCACAGCTCAAAGGCCAATGTCTGCAGGGCATCACCGGCCAGAACGGCGGTGCCTTCGTCCCACTTTAAGTGCACGGTCGGACGTCCACGACGCAGATCGTCATCGTCCATGCAGGGAAGGTCATCATGGACCAGCGAATAGGCGTGCAGCGCTTCGATGCCTGTCGCAGGCCAGATTGCCTGTGTTGAGTCGATGCCATGCATCCGCGCGCTTTCCAGCACGAGAAACCCACGCAATCGCTTGCCGCCCTGCGTGGTGTAGGCCATCGCCCGGGTAACATCCAATTCGTCCAGCGCGCTCAGGACCAGATCGAACTGAGCCTGAATCCGCGAGGCATCCTGCGCCAGAATTTCCTTGAACATTTACTGACCTTCGACAGGCGTCGTCCCGGTTGGCTGCCCATTGGCGTCCAACGTGATTGCCGCAACCTTTTCTTCAGCCCGCTTCAATTCGTCTTCGCAGCGTTTCTTCAACGCGGCACCGCGCTCATACAACGCAATGGACTGATCCAGCGCCACGTCCCCACGCTCCAACTGGCCGACAACGGCCTCAAGCTCTTTCATCGCTTGTTCGAATGTCATCTGATCAACAGGAGTATCGGTCATCGGGCTGCCTTCATCAGTTCTTCCACATGGGCACGAGTGGCCTCGGCCAGGGCGTTCAGATCATACCCGCCCTCCAAAGTCGAGACGATACGACCTTCACACAGCTCATCGGCGATCTTGCACAGCTCGGCTGTAACCCAAGCAAAATCGCCTGTAGACCAGTTCAAGTTGGCCAGCGGATCGTCCTGATGCGCATCAAAACCTGCCGAGATGATGATCAGTTCCGGCTTGAATGCGCGCAACCTCGGGAAGGCTTGCGTCTCGTAAGCTGTCCGCATCTCGGCCCCACCAGTGCCGGGTGCCAGCGGGATGTTCAAAACGGTCTCATAAGCGCCGGTTTCATCCGGGCGCCCCGATCCAGGCCACAGCGGCATTTGCTGGCTGGTGATCACCAGTGCACGTCTTTCATCCCACAGCAGATCCTGCGTGCCGTTTCCGTGGTGAACGTCGAAATCAACAACAGCTACGCGCTTCAATCCATGATGATCCAATGCGTGTTTGGCAGCCAGCGCGGCGTTTCCAAACAGGCAGAACCCCATTGCCGTTTCGGTCTCGGCATGGTGACCGGGCGGGCGGATGGCGCAAAACGCATTCGAGGCTTCGCCGCCCAAAACCATGTCTACTGCGCGCACGACCGCCCCGGCAGCGCGATAGGCTGCATCGACCGACCCCGGCGACATGAAGGTGTCGCCGTCAATCTGTTTGAAGCCATCGGATGGCCTGCTATTTCGAATTTCACGGATATGGCTTTCCGGATGCACGCGCAGCAAGTCGTCATCCGCCGCCAAAGGGGCGGTTACACGTGTCAGTTCCAAGCCTTCTAACGCATGCAGAATATGCTCTAACCGCGCCACCCTCTCGGGGTGACCTTGCGGTGTCACGTGATCAAGGCAATCTGCGTGGGTCAAAAGGGCGGTTGTCATCGGGATCCCATCTTCATCTGGCCAAAAATATCCTCGCCCAAGGCAAGAAAGCGCCGCGGCTGAATCAATCAGGTGCCAGCATATATCCGGCGCCGCGGACGGTCTGCAGGTAACGCGGCTGCTTGGGGTCTTGTTCGATCTTGCGGCGCAGACGGGTGATCTGAACGTCCACCGCGCGTTCCTGCGCCTGACCCTTGTCGCGGCCCAGATCTTCGACCAGTTTGGTTCGGCTGATCGGCTCTCCGGGCTGGGCCGAAAAAATCTTCATCAACTGGCTTTCGGTCGCCGTCAGGCGCACCGGGTCTTCACCCTGCCACATCTCGCCACGCTCGATATCGTACCGGACCGGACCAAGATGCAGTATCTTCGCCGTCGCGTCCTGCGCAGGTGTTTCCGGCATCCGCCGCAGGATCGCATTGATCCGCAACAACAGCTCTTTTGGCTCGAACGGTTTGGCTAAGTAGTCATCCGCACCGGCCTCAAGCCCGGCAATGCGATGTTCGGTTTCGCCGCGCGCGGTCAACAGCAGGATAGGAGTGGTATGGGTTTCGCGCAGCGCCTTGGTCAGGCTGACCCCATCCTCGCCGGGCATCATCACGTCCAGCACGATCATGTCGAAATCCAACCCCGAAAGCACCCGCCGTGCATGTGCTGCATCCCTTGCAGCCGTGACCAGAAATCCGTTCCGCATCAGAAACTTCTTCAACAGATCGCGAATGCGCTCGTCATCGTCGACGATCAGCAGATGGGCATCCATTTCGTTCATGAGGTGGTATCCCGCAGTTTCGTATAGGCATGACGCATATCAGCATCCATCATTGCTTCAAGCACTTTACGAAACCCCGACACAGCCTCGGGTCCCGCCTTTTTGTACGCCGCACGCATTCGAACGCGCTGGGCCTCAGACAGTTTGGCCTCTAGCGCCTTGCCCTGTTCTGTCAGAAATAGGTGTCTTTCGCGTTTGTCCACTGATCCGACCCGGCTTTCGACCAGACCGTCGTCGATCAACGTCCGCAAAACCCTGTTCAGAGACTGTTTTGTTACGCCCAGAATGGCCAGAAGGTTGTTGACAGTCGTACCCGGGGCGCGGTTGATGAAGTGGATTGCCCGGTGGTGCGCCCGTCCATAGGCCATTTCGGTCAGTATGCGATCAGGATCTGCGGTAAAGCCGCGATAGGCGAAAAACATCGCCTCGATCCCCTGCCGCAACTGTTCGTCGGTCAAAAACAAAAGGCTCTCGCCACCAAAGGCTGGGGCGGGGCGGGTATCCGACATAGTATGCCTCATTCGTTACTCGTTCCGAGTTTATGTCAGCGTTATTGACATTCCAAGAGTGGACAGGTATCGAATCGCAGTTTTTGCGTAACTTTATGTCCGAAACGGACTTAATCAGCGCAATAATCGGAAATTTTTCCCAGGTCAGGAGGTTTCGCATGGCGGGGTATGATGATCGTGACGGTGTCATCTGGTTGGATGGCAAACTGGTGCCCTGGCGCGAAGCCAATGTGCACATCCTGACCCATGCGATGCACTATGCGTCTTCGGTGTTCGAAGGTGAACGTGCTTATAACGGCAAGATTTTCAAAAGTCGCGAACATTCTGAGCGTTTGATTGCCTCGGCCGAAGCGCTGGACATGCCTATGCCCTATTCGGTGGATGACATCGAGGCCGCCAAGGAAGAAGCGCTGAAAGCCAGCGGTCTGCAGGACGCCTATGTCCGCGCGCTGGTCTGGCGTGGCTCGGGGGAAGACATGGGTGTGGCATCAGCCAAGAACCCGGTCCGGATGGCCGTCGCCGTGTGGCCTTGGGGTGCCTATTATGGTGACGCCAAGATGCAGGGTGCCAAGCTGGATATCGCGGAATGGAAACGCCCCAGCCCGGAAACTATTCCGGTGCACGCCAAGGCGGCGGGTCTGTACATGATCTGCACCATCTCGAAGCATAAGGCCGAGGCCAAGGGCTGCTCGGACGCGCTGTTCATGGATTGGCGCGGTTACGTGGCCGAGGCGACCGGTGCGAATGTGTTCTTCGTGAAAGATGGTGAGGTTCATACACCTCTGGCCGATTGTTTTCTGAACGGGATCACCCGTCAGACCGTCATTCAGATGCTGAAAGACAAAGGTATCACCGTCCACGAGCGCCGCATCAAGCCCGAGGAAATGGCGGATTTCGAACAGTGCTGGCTGACCGGCACCGCAGCTGAGGTGACCCCGGTGGGCCAGATCGGCGATTATACGTTTGAGGTCGGAGACCTGACCCGCGAGATCGCCGCCGATTATGAGGCGCTTGTCCGCGCCTGATAACACTCAGATGCATTGACAGAAGCCCTCGCGCTATCGCGGGGGCTTTTTTATTGCCGCTTGTTCATAAAGAATTGCAGTTCGTCCGCGCGGGTGGACGAACGCGCAGCCGCGGCTATCTTAATCCAATGTTGGATCTGCTTAGCGATATACTTACCCGCCTGTCCTTGAAGGGCACGTTTTACTTTCGAACCTCTTTCACACCGCCCTTCGGCATTCAGGTACCGGCCTATCAAAATGTGGCCAGATTTCACTTTGTACAGCGCGGAGAGTTGAAAGTATTCGTCTCTAACACAGGGCAAACTTTGCGATTGAAGCAAGGCGACCTGATCGTGATCCCGCACGGATCCGCCCATGCGTTACTGTGCAATGAGGTTCAACCGCTGGATGCCCTGCCTCTTGAACAGGTGTTGGAAGAGGCCGGGTACAAGGGCGACGGGGTTTTGATTTATGGCGGCGAAGACAAAAGCCGCGATACGCAACTGATCTGCGGTCATTTCTCTTTCACCGGGCCGCCGGGGCGACAAGGAACCGGGCATATGCTGATTGACCGGCTTCCCCCGTACATCCTGATCGAAAACTATGGCGAGGAAGCCGGGGCCTGGATCGAAGCCACCCTGCGTATGATCGGGTCCGAGATCAACGGCGCGCGGATCGGTGGTGACCTCATAGCGCTGAAACTGTCCGAGGTCCTGTTCGCGCAGGCGATCCGCGCCCATCTTGAACATCAAAGCCCCAGCGACTCCGCGCTTGCCGGATTTGCCGATTCCCGCATTTCACGTGCCTTGACCGCGTTTCATCAATCGCCCGCGCAAGAGTGGAGCGTCGAGTCTCTGGCACGTGAGGCCGGAATGTCTCGCACTGCGTTCGCGCAGCTCTTTGCAGAGAAGATGGGGACAACGCCCATGCAATATCTAACCGATTGGCGGATGCAGATTGCATGCCACGGACTGACTGAGGCCCGTTGGAACGTGGCCGATGCCGCGGCCGAGGTCGGCTATGCCTCGGAAGCCGCCTTTTCGCGGGTGTTCAAGAAGCAGGTTGGCGTATCGCCAGCCGCCTATCGATCAATGCACTGATCGAATTGAAACTCTGGACGATCTGCAACGTTTCACGAACGATCCAGAATTAAACGTTCTGAGTTCCTTTCCTAGTTTGAGGTCATCTCATATCAGGAAAGGAACTCTCATGTCTCTCCGCTTTGTCACCCGCAATATTCACGCCTATCTGGACTACCCTGTAGCCTTTGCGCTGATGGGGTTGCCCTTCTTGCTTGGACTGGGGCAATCTAACCCGATGGCGTTGTGGCTGTCGGTGGTCACCGGCGTCGCGGCGTTTGTCCTGACGGTGTTGACCGATCACCATTTGGGGATCTGGCGCGTTCTTCCCTACAACTTTCACTTGGCGGTCGATCTTCTGGTCGGTGTCGTTTTCCTGGCCGCGCCCAGCCTGTTTGGGTTTTCGGGCCTGGATGCGATCTTTTACTGGCTGAACGGGGCTGCGGTTGTCGCTGTCATCTCGCTTAGCGCACCAGAGCAGGGTGTTACGGCTTGAACCTGACGCACCTTGGATTGATCGCAACAAGGTGAATTCTCAAAAAACCAAAGCCGCTTGTCCCACCGACAGGCGGCTTGCTGATCTGTTTGTTCGCGCCGTGTATCAGCATATGTAAGCCTAATAAGTAAGAATATAGGAAATTGGTTTCCTCAAAACGCCTGAAGTAAATCCGTTCCAAGTCGATCAACTTCGGGGTTACTCAGGATGTGTTATTTTGATCTTGCAAATTCCGACAAAAATAATCAGATAAAGATTAAGGCCAGATGTGTTAGCATCCAGCACGGGGTTTCGAGGCGGTCTGCGGGCTTAGCGTATAGCCTGGTGAGAGCGCGCCACCGCCTCGGAAACGACACGCGCAACAGGAAGTGACGATGGGTGACCCACTTGACGAAATCATGGCACGGCACGAAGCGGCCACCGCTTGCGGATGTTGCTGTGACGACGACTATTGCGCCTATGTCGACAAACCCAAGGCGGCCCAAGGTGACAGGGCTGAACAACCGCTGCCGGACAGCGCCGCGTGTCGACGCGGATCGGTCAGGTTTCTCAACGAAAACCCGCCTGCGTAACAGCCCCTGAGGGGGGCTGTTTAGACTCTGATGTTCAGAAATCCACGCCGCGCTGGGCTTTGATTCCGGCCTGAAACGGGTGCTTTTCCTCGGTCATTTCGGTGACCAGATCGGCATAATCGCGAAGCGCCTGCGGTGCATCCCGACCCGTCAGGAACACGCTGGTCTTGTCAGACCGTTCTTTCAGCCCATCGATCACCTGTTCGACCGACAGGTATTCGTAGCGAAGCGCGATGTTGATCTCGTCCAGCACGACCAGATCGTATTCGCCGCTGGACATGAGGGCGCGTGCCTTGTCAAAGGCAGAGTTTGCGGCGGCGATGTCACGCTCGCGGTCCTGAGTATCCCAGGTGAAGCCTTCACCCATCGTGTGCCATGTCACCAGATCGCGTTCTTCAAAAAAGCGACGCTCGCCGGTTTTCCACTTGCCCTTGATGAATTGGACAACGCCGACCTTCTGACCCCAACCCAGCGCACGGATCACGACCCCGAACGCGGCCGAGGACTTACCTTTACCCTTGCCAGTGTTGATCAGCACCAGCCCGCGGTCCGGATCAACAGCCTCGGACACTTTCTTACGGTGCTGGGCCTGCACCTTTTGCATCTTTTCCTTGTGATCCTGTGCGTCGCTCATGGGAAACCCTCATCTTGTGTTGGGCACACCCTAGGGGAAGTTCTGCAAAGGTAAAGGTCAGGCTTTGGGATCCGTGACCGCGCGGGCCTTTCCGCGCTCCAAGCCCAGTTGATGTTCGCGCCAGATCACCACGACGTTACCGACAATCACCAGCGCCGCACCGGCCAGCATGACCAGCGTTGGCAGTTCACTGAACCAGACATAACCGATGACGATTGCAAACAGCATCGAGGTATAGTCATAAGGCGCCAGCATCGAAGCCTGCCCAAAGCGATAGGATGAAGTCACCAGAATCTGGGCAACACCTCCGATCAGACCAGCCAGAATCAAAAAGCCCGCCTGTTCCCATGTGGGCATGACCCACCCCCAAAGGATGGTCAGCCCGGACAGGATGGTCGCCGTCATCGAGAAATAGAAGACAATGGCCGCAGGATGGTCGACCTGCACCAATTGCCGGATGTGGATCTGCACAAAGGCCCGGGCAACCGTTGCGCCCAGAATGCACAATGCGCCGAAGGTGGCCGCTGCTTCCATGTTGTTGCCACCCAGTCTGGGCCAGATCATAATCAGGACACCCAACAAGCCGATGGACACGGCCGCGATTCTGATCTTACGGATGCGTTCGCCTAACATCACCGCGGCAAGGATCAGGGTGAAAATCGGGGTGGCATAGCCAATCGCCGTCGCTTCGGGCAGCGGGATCAAGCCAAGGCCGGTAAAAGTAAGCCCCATCGCCGTGGTGCCCAACACGCCGCGCCAGAAATGACCCGAGGGTTTGCGGGCTTTGAACCCTTGCGCCAATTCTCCTCGCGCCATCAGCCAGATGACAATCACCGGAATGGCAAAAAGGGACCGGAAAAACACCATCTCGCCAGGTGGGAAGTGATCGGACTGCGCTTTGACTATCGCCGCCATGACCGTGAACAGAAACACCGCGCTCGTTTTCAGAGCGACGGCCAGCAAAGGTCGATGCGATGTTAAGGGTTTTGCCATCGGCGCGAACCTGCGCTTTTGGTAGGGAAAGATCAACGTGTTGTTTACAGATTGGACCAATCGGCTGGCAGGGGACTGCCGATCTCTTGGGCGAACTCTTCCAGAAACCGGATCATGCGCGCGATTCTGCGCTGTGCAATTTCTCGACCACCCTCGGTCAACATATCACCAGGCAAGCCCAGCAGTTTGACCTTCCAGTGGTCGATCGAAAAATGCAGGTCGTCCAGCGGACGGTTGGCGGCAAAGGGATCCGCCGGATCATAAAGCGACCGTCCCAACGCGCCGGAAACCGAGAAGTTCCGGGCAACGCCAATCGCCCCCAGCGCATCCAACCTGTCCGCATCGCGCAAGATGCAGGCCTCGGGCGTTTCCGGTGTAATGTTGGCCGAAAAGCTGTGCGCTTCAATCGCGTGTTTGATCGCCTGAATCTGGTCCTCGGAATAGACCAGATTAGCCAGAATAGACTCTGATTCCTCAGCCGATCGGCGCGATGCCAAGTGGCGGTCGGGGTCGTCCTTCGACAGGTTGACCAGATCATGCAGGTACGCCGCAGCCAGCAGCACGGGCATGTCGGTCTGGTCGTTTGCAATGGCCTGCGCGTTCACCCAGACCCGGTCCAAGTGGGCCAGATCATGCGCGGGGTCGGTTTCCATACGCTGCGCAACGACGGCGCGCAGGCGTGTGCGCAGATCAGCCGATCCGTCCACGGTTCTCTCCGATCTGGCCGCGATGCAGCAGCAGGTGGTCCAGGATCACGCAAGCCATCATCGCCTCACCCACGGGCACGGCGCGGATACCGACGCAGGGGTCGTGGCGGCCTTTGGTGATGATCTCGGTTTCTTCGCCGGATTTGGTGATGGTCTTGCGTGTCGTCAGGATCGACGAAGTTGGCTTGACCGCAAAGCGCACGACGATGTCTTGCCCGGTCGAGATACCGCCCAGGATGCCGCCCGAGTGGTTTGAGCTATATTGAGGGCCGTTCTGACCCATGAAGATCTCGTCTGCGTTTGCCTCACCCGTCAGTTCGGCAGCGGCCATACCTTCGCCTATCTCAACGCCTTTCACCGCGTTGATCGACATCATCGCAGCGGCCAAATCAGTGTCTAACTTAGCATATACCGGCGCGCCGATCCCGGCAGGCACGCCGCGTGCCACAACCTCAACAATCGCGCCAACCGAGTTTCCGGACTTGCGCAGATCGTCCAAGTAAGCCGCCCAATCCTTGGCCGCTTGGGCATCCGGGGTCCAGAACGGGTTCTGTTCGATCTGCGACCAGTCGAAATTGCCTCGGTCAATCTTGTGTGGGCCGATCTGCGTCATGTAGCCGGTAATCTGCACGTTTGGTGCGATCTGCTTGATGGCTTCTCGCGCCAGCCCGCCCGCTGCCACACGCGATGCGGTTTCCCGGGCCGAGCTGCGCCCGCCGCCGCGATAATCGCGGATGCCGTACTTCTGCCAGTAGGTGATATCGGCGTGCCCGGGACGGAACTTGTCCATGATATCGCCGTAGTCTTTCGAGCGCTGATCCGTGTTCTCGATCATCAGCTGCACCGGAGTACCCGTGGTTTGCCCTTCGAACACGCCCGACAGGATTTTGACCTGATCTGGCTCGCGCCGCTGGGTGGTGAACTTATTCTGACCCGGTTTGCGCTTGTCCAGCCATTGCTGAATCATCGCCTCGTCGATTGTGACACCCGGAGGGCAGCCATCGACGGTCGCACCCAACGCGGGCCCGTGGCTTTCACCCCAGGTGGTGACGCGGAAAAGGTGGCCAAAACTGTTCATTGACATGGGGCATGCTCCTTTGCGCGTCGTGATTAGCTGGCAAGGCCATTGGCCTCAAGCGGATTTGCGGTTGGGGCGTGTTTGCCCCAACCTGTCGTGCTTATGCTGCCGCGGCCAGTTGGGCACGCGTGGCTGCAATTTTCAGCGCGGCTTGAGCGGCTTCGCGGCCTTTCTCTACAAAATGCGCCCGGTAGATAGCATTGTGGTGATCGGTTTCCTGATACTGGTGCGGCGTCAAGGAAATAGACAGGACCGGTACCCCTGTATCCATGCCAGCACGCATCAACCCATCGACAACGGCCTGAGCCACAAAATCGTGCCGGTAAATACCGCCATCCACGACAAACGCCGCGCAGGCGACCGCGGCGTAGTGACCGGTCTGGGCCAGATCGCGGGCCAGCAGCGGCATTTCGAACGCGCCGGGGACGTCAAAAACGTCAACCTGATCGGCGGGGATGAGTTCCAGAAACCCTTCTAGGGCTTGATCAACGATATCGGAATGCCAGTTGGCTTTTACAAAAGCATAGCGGGTGTGTGTCATCATGATCTCCTTTCGCAACAGACACGTCACCCAAGGCGATCACGGGCAGGCGCAAGCTAGGGCCGACGCGCTGCACGTTCTCTTTCATCCGGACTGTAACCGTCGGCTCTGGCATCTCACCAGATCTGCTGACACCCCGCACACCGGGGCCGCTCGCGGGCTTACGGATCATCGCCCGCATACCGCCGGTGGGGAATTTCACCCCGCCCTGAGAACGGGCGGACCTTGCCAAGGTGCGGCCGGTTCTGCAAGAGATTTCGCAGGAGGACAGCCATGCACCCCAATCCAGCCTTCCGCGCAGAAGAGACTGCGCGCCACATCGCCTTTGCGCGTGACCGCGCGTTTGGGGTTCTTGCGGTGTCGACGGATGAGGCACCGTTGATTAGCCACGTGCCGTTTCTGCTGTCTGAGGATGGCACGCTGGCCGAGCTGCATCTTGTCAGATCGAACTCGATCGTCCGCATGCTGAAAGACCCTAAACCAGCCAGAATCGCTGTCACCGGGCCAGATGGCTACGTATCTCCGGATTGGTACGGGATCGCCGATCAGGTTCCGACATGGAACTATGTCGCTGTGCATCTGATCGGTCAGTTAGAACAGCGGCCGCACGCGGAGTTGCTGGACCTGTTAAATCGCCAGTCCGCCTTTTATGAGGCACGCTTGCTGCCTAAACCGCCTTGGACGACCGGCAAGATGAGCCAAGACGCGTTGGATAAGATGATGCGCATGATCGTGCCGTTTCGGTTTCGCGTTGACGACATTCAAGGCACCTGGAAGCTAAACCAGAACAAGCCCGATGCAGCCCGCCTGAGCGCGTCAGAACATATCGCAAACGACGGGATCGGGTCCGAGCTTGATGCTCTGCAAAAGTTGATGAGAGGGTGAGGTTGGCGCACCAATTGACGGGTTTTGTTTTGCATTGGGTGATGTAGAGTTCCGGCAATTCAGGGAGATCTCTTATGAAACTCTATTTTAGTCCCACTTCGCCCTATGTCCGTAAGGTTATGGTTTTGTTGCATGAAACAGACCAGTTGCAGGATGTCGAACTGCTGAACGTTGCAACAACGCCAATTTCCCCGGCCGAGCCGCTATTGGCCAAGGCTCCGCTGACAAAAGTGCCCGCATTAGAGCGCCCAGATGGACCGACCCTGTTCGACAGCCGTGTTATCTGTGCGTTTCTGGACGCGCGCGGGCAGGCCGGTCTTTATCAGGACGGTGCCCGGCATTGGGATGTGCTGACGCTTGAGGCGCTGGCGGATGGTATTCTGGATGCGGCGTTGCTGATCACCTATGAGGCTCGGATGCGGCCCGAAGACAAGCAATGGGAGGGCTGGGCCGATGCGCAATGGGACAAGATAGAACGCGCTTGCGCCGCGTTGAACCAGCGGTGGATGGCGCATCTGTCCGGACCGTTGGATATGGGGCAGGTCGCGGTGGCCTGCGCGCTGGGCTACGTCGATTTCCGTCACGATGCGCGCGGGTGGCGCAGGGGAAATGATGCGCTGGCCGCATGGTACGAGAAGTTTGTCGAACGCCCCAGCATGGCCGCAACGCAACCGCCGGCCTGATCGGGGATCAATGCGCTGGTCGCTCTGATGGCAGAACGACCAGCGACAGACATCACTCGTTGAATGTCGCCAGATAGGCCGCGATGTCATCGGCGCCCTTTTTCAGTTTGACGCTCATGTTTGGGCGCGCGGTTTCGTCATCCAGATATTCCTGGATAAATGCGATCGGGTTTTTGGAATACGTGGCGATATTCTCTTGTGTCCAGACCAGCCCTTTCTGACCGGCGCGGATCATGTCGTCGGTGAACATTCCGATGGGCAAACGTTCGCTTCCGTTCAGGTAATCTGACTCGGTTCCTGCGACGCGACCGACGACGCCGTAAAGATTCGGGCCAGTGATGCCGCCTTTGACCAGAACTTGGCCATCTTTGATGATTGCGTGGCAAGAAGAGCAGCGATTGTAGAGTTTTTCGCCTTTCGCCGGATCACCGGCCGCTATCGCCTGAAAGGGCACGGTCAGTGCGAGGATTAGGGTTGGTGCAAAGAGCTTTGACATGAGAGACGTCCTGCAGAGATTGGGATTTCCCGCATTTCGATCATTTGCGTTCAAAGTTCAATCGAAATCAAACGCGGCTAAGCCTTTGTAAAATATCTATTTTTAACTCAGATTTTCTACATCGATATGCCCTGTTGAAAAGGCGCGTCTTGCTACGTCGGGCGTCACCGTAAATTCGAGCTTAAGTCAAAGGTATCGGTACATATAGGTCGTCGCGTGACGGGACTTTCCGTCCGGGTCGAATGCGAAATCGGGGATGACACCTGCCGGTTGAAACCCGACAGACCTGTAAAGGGATTCCGAGACGTCTCCGGTGCGCGTGTCGAGTGTGATGAGTGTCTTCCCGGCTTCTTGTGCAGATTTCAGGGCCTCTTGCATCAGGGCCTTGCCCAAACCGCGACGCCTGGCATCAGGGTGAACGATCATCTTCGAGATTTCTGCCCGGTGGGGCTGATTTGGGGGCATGGCAAGCAACAGCTGGACCGTACCGATCATGCGACGCTGATAATATGCGCCAAACAAGTGCCGCTCGCCTGTTTCGATGGCGGGTTTGACGTCATCCGTCCAGAACCGCGCGGCGCTGTCATGGTCGAGCGGCATCATGAAGCTGATCGCGGCACCATCGGCAACGCTGTCAACAAGCGTGCGGCACAGGTCTGTCAGATTGTGGTCGATATCCGTCGGGGTAAGGCGGAAGACGTTGGGTGTCTGAACGGTCATGACAATGCGATCACGTAAGTGCAGGGACTATGGGTCGTTTCAAATACGGTTTCGCCAAATAAAATATACCGCAGGCAATCCCCTTGTCGAAGGTCATAAGCTTTCCTCTCGACCGTGATTTCGATCTGCCCGGACAAGACATACAGGTGATGCTCTTGCCCCGGAACTGCGGGTGCATCATAGGCGATGCGCTGCCGCGCGGTCAGGGTTCCTTCGATCAATTCAACCGAAAGGTGCCCACTGGGGGGCGAAACGCTGCGACGTTGAAACGCGCGCCCACGATCCGTCCAGAACGGCTGGTCGTGCCGCCGGACGATCGGTTGGAAACTTTGCTCCAACGGGGTAAGTAGCTGAGAGATCGGTACTGCATAAACCGTTGCCAGACGGCCTAGCGTCTCGGCGGTCGGGCTGACTTCGTTTTTCTCGATCCGTGACAGGGTGGCGCGACTTAGACCGGTTCTTCCAGCCAAAGTATCGAGGGTCATGCCGTGCTGCTCTCGCAATCCACGCAAATGCGTGGCCAGTTTGTCAGAGGTGGCTTCCATGGAACTTCTCATATACGGAAATATTCCCGAATATGACGAAAAGTTCAAGATGGGCGGATCGGCATTCTGTAAAACCTTTTGGGGCTGGGTCGGTTCTGCACCGTTCTATCCCGCCGGAGCGAATCGAATCACATTTGGAAAAGCCGGGGGACCGGAGTGTTTTTGCCAAAAAACAGGTCCGTATCTTGAAACTTTCGCCTCTCGTTGTGACATGAATGCCCTGTTGTGGTGCACTGCGCGCCTATGACCGCTGGACGAACCGAATTCTCCCGGATAGATAGCCGCGATGAGACGCCGCTTTGATGCGGTGCTGATGCATGTTTGCTCGGGTCACCCCCGGGCGCCGGAATCGGAGAAAACCTCGTGTCCCACGCAGAAGACCACGAAGGCACCCGCAGAGATTTCCTCTACTACGTCGCAGGCGGCGCAGGTGTCGTCGCGACGGGTGCAGCCGTATGGCCCCTGATCAATCAAATGAACCCATCGGCAGACGTTCAGGCGCTGTCCTCGATCCGCGTGGATGTGAGCGGCGTTGAACCCGGTACGCAGTTGACCGTGAAATGGCTGGGTAAACCTGTGTTTGTCCGCCACCGCACCGGTGCCGAAATTCAAGAAGCGCAGGAACAGGACGCCGAAGGCGTTGATGCACTGCCTGATCCGCTGGCCCGCAACTCCAACCTGAACGCGGACGCTCCGGCAACCGACGCCAACCGCGTGATGCCGTCGCCCGAGGGCGAAGCGCCGGGCGCGTGGATCGTTCAGATGGGCGTATGTACGCACCTTGGCTGTGTGCCGCTGGGCGATGCTGGCGACTTTGGCGGCTGGTTCTGCCCCTGCCACGGATCGCACTACGATCTGGCCGGACGTATCCGCAAAGGTCCCGCACCTGAAAACCTGCCCGTTCCGCCCGCTGAGTGGACCGACGCCAGCACCATCAAACTCGGCTAAGGGAGACCCAAACTTATGTCCGGAATTCCCCACGATCATTACGAGCCGAAGACAAACGGCGAGAAATGGCTGAACAGCCGCTTGCCCATCGTCGGCCTGATTTACGACACCATCATGATCCCAACCCCCAAAAACCTGAACTGGTGGTGGATCTGGGGCATCGTCCTGGCGTTCTGCCTGGCGTTGCAAATCGTCACCGGTATCGTTCTGGTGATGCACTACACACCGCATGTCGATCTGGCCTTCGCCAGCATCGAGCACATCATGCGCAACGTGAATGGCGGCTATATGCTGCGCTACATTCACATGAACGGCGCGTCGCTGTTCTTTGTTGCGGTCTACATCCACATCTTCCGTGGCCTGTTCTACGGCTCATACAAAGCCCCGCGTGAGATCACGTGGATCATCGGTATGCTTATCTATCTGATGATGATGGGTACTGCCTTCATGGGCTATGTTCTGCCTTGGGGTCAGATGTCCTTCTGGGGTGCGACCGTGATCACCGGCCTGTTTGGCGCGATCCCGTTTGTGGGTGACGCGATCCAGACCTGGCTGCTGGGCGGACCCGCGGTGGACAATGCCACGCTGAACCGCTTCTTCTCGCTACACTATCTGCTGCCGTTTGTTATCGCGGCTCTGGTCATTGTGCATATCTGGGCCTTCCACACCACCGGCAACAACAACCCCACGGGTGTTGAAGTTCGCCGCACGTCGAAAGCCGATGCCGAGAAAGACACCCTGCCATTCTGGCCGTACTTCGTGATCAAGGACCTGTTCGCTCTGGCCGTGATCCTGGTCGTGTTCTGGGCCATCGTCGGCTACATGCCGAACTATCTGGGCCACCCGGACAACTACATCGAAGCCAACCCGTTGGTAACGCCAGCACACATCGTTCCCGAATGGTACTTCCTGCCATTCTACGCGATCTTGCGCGCCTTTACCGGTGAAGTCTGGGTTGTACAATTTGCCAGTTTCATCACCGGTGGCATCGTTGACGCTAAGTTCTTTGGTGTGATTGCGATGTTCGGTGCGATCCTGGCAATGGCGCTGGCGCCCTGGCTGGACACGTCGACCGTGCGTTCGGGCAAATACCGCCCGATGTTCAAATGGTGGTTCTACCTGCTGATCATCGACTTCTTTGCCCTGATGTGGCTGGGTGCGATGCCCGCGGAAGAGCCCTATGCGACCTTCTCGCTGATCGCGTCCGCCTACTGGTTCGCCTATTTCTTCGTGATCCTGCCGATCCTGGGTGTCATCGAAAAACCGCTGCCACAGCCAGAGACCATCGAAGAAGACTTCAACGCGCATTATGGCAAGGCTGACGCTGACGCCACGCCGGCCGAGTAAGAAGAGGGACCGGAAACATGTTCAAGAAACTTGCAATCGGTGCCGCGTTTGCTTTGGCCCTTACCCCTGCTGCGTCCTTCGCAGCAGGTGGGGGCGAGCAGCACATCGAAGACTTCCACTTCTCGTTTGAAGGCCCCTTTGGCACCTGGGATCAAAACCAGCTGCAGCGCGGCCTTCAGATCTATACCGAGGTCTGTGCAGCCTGCCACGGCCTGCGCTATGTGCCTCTGCGTGATCTCGAAGCGCTGGGCTATTCGGAAGAAGAAGTCATCGCCTATTCGGCAGACAACTTCGAAGTGTTCGATCCCGAGCTGGACGATTTCCGTCCGGCCATCCCGACCGACCACTTCCCGGTCAATGACGGTGTTGGCGCACCGGACCTGAGCCTGATGGCCAAGGCCCGCGCCGGATTCCACGGGCCTTATGGTCTGGGCATCAACCAGTTCTTCAAAGGCATGGGTGGCGCGGAATACATCGCCTCGCTGCTGGACGGCTATACCGGTGAAGAAAAAGAAGAAGCAGGCACCATCCTGTATGAGAACAAAGCTTTCCCCGGAGGCTGGATCTCGATGGCGCCCCCGCTGTCCGAAGATCAGGTTGAATTCGCCGACGGCCACCCGGCCACTGTCGAAGCCATGTCCGAAGACATCGCTGCCTTCCTAATGTGGACCGCCGAGCCAAAAATGATGGAGCGCAAGTACTCGGGCTTCGTCGGCGTGCTGTTCCTGTCGCTGTTGTCGGTGCTTCTGTACCTTGTGAACAAGCGCCTGTGGGCAGGTGTCAAAGGTAAGAAACGAGACTGAGTTTCACAGCCCCGCAATGTTTGAACCCCCGCGCCATCGGCTGCGGGGGTTTTATTTTGTTGCAATCGGTCAGGGCGCCAGATGAAGGAGGGATCAGGCTTGTAGCTGCGTGCCGGTGGCACCTGTGATTGTTGCCGTCACAATCTGCCCTTCGGCCTGCGGTGCCTCAAAATCGACCTCGGTGAATTGTTCGGTGCGGCCCATATGCGGGTTTTCCATCAGGATGTGATGGGTTTTGCCAATTTGGGTCTGCAGGTGTTTTGTGACCTGCGCCTCTCCGGCCGCGCGCAGGCGGGCGGCACGGTCCCTGATGATGTTCCCATTCACCTGCTGCGGTATGCGGGCGGCCGGCGTGCCGTCGCGTTTGGAATAAGGGAACACGTGCAGCCAGGTCAGATCGCAATCCGTCACCAGTTTCAGCGAGTTTTCGAAATGATCATCGGTTTCGGTTGGGAAGCCTGCGATGATATCAGCGCCAAAGGTCATCTCGGGGCGCAGTTTACGGGCTTCTTCAGTAAAGCGGATGGCGTCATCGCGCAGGTGACGTCGTTTCATCCGCTTCAGGATCAGATCGTCGCCGTGCTGCAAGGACAAGTGCAGATGCGGCATCAGGCGAGATTCTGTCGCGATGGCGTGCATCAGATTCTCATCCACTTCGATCGAGTCGATCGAGCTGATCCGCAGGCGTGGCAGATCGGGCACCAGTTTCAGAATGCGCATCACCAGATCACCCAGCTTGGGTTGCGCCGGTAGATCGGCGCCCCACGAGGTCAGATCAACGCCAGTCAGGACGACTTCGTTATAGCCCCGATCCACCAACCGCTTGATCTGATCCACCACAACACCTGCTGGGACGCTGCGCGAGTTTCCACGGCCGTAGGGGATAATGCAGAAAGTGCAGCGATGGTCACAGCCGTTTTGGACCTGAACATAGGCGCGCGAGCGGGTGCCAAAACCGTCGATCAGGTGGCCTGCGGTTTCGGTGACGGACATGATGTCATCGACCTGCACCGTCTCGGTCTGGCCGATAAAGTCCGCCGCCATGCCTTTCCAGGTCTCGGGCTGCATCTTCTCGGTATTGCCAATGACCGCGTCGACCTCATCCATTCGAGCAAAGGTGTCAGGCTCGGTCTGGGCCGCACAGCCTGTCACGATCAGCCGCGCGTCAGGATTTTCCCGCCGTAGCTTACGAATCTCTTGCCGGGCTTTGCGCACCGCTTCTGCCGTGACGGTGCAGGTGTTCACGATCACCGCGTCGGTGAGTCCGGCCTGCGCCGACAGCTCTTTCATCGCCTCGGTCTCATAGGCGTTCAGGCGGCAGCCCAGGGTGGTGAACTTCGGCGCGCTCATGCCAGTGATTCCAAAAATTCCGGTGTCAGTGTGCCCGAGAACACGTGACAAGTGGGCCCGGTCATCCAAACGCCATCGTCGCGCCAGTCGATCCAGATCGTCCCGCCGTCCAGCTCAATTTGTACTTTGCGCCCAGTCAGGCCGCGACGCGCAGCAGCAACGGCCGTGGCGCATGAGGATGATCCCGAAGCCAGGGTGATGCCTACGCCACGCTCCCACACGCGCATGCGGATGTGGTCCGGTGCAATGATCTGCGCAATTTGGACATTGGTACGCTCAGGATAGAGCGGATGGTGCTCGTAACGCGAACCAAACTCGGTCAGAGGGATGGCTTCGGCATCGTCGACAAAAAAGGTGCAATGCGGATTGCCCATCCCGGTGGCCGTCGGCGCTCCCTCGATGGGCAGTTCCAGTGTGTCGACTTCCTCAGACAACGGAACCTCGTTCCAATTTAGTTGGGGGTGCCCCATATTGACCGAGGTCAGGCCGTCTCCGGCGTCCTTGGCGTAAAGAGTGCCGCGTTCTGTCGTCAGTGTCAGGTCGGATCTATCCGATTCCTTCATCAGGAAACGGGCGATGCAACGGGTGGCATTTCCACACGCAGCCGAGGTGGATCCGTCCGAGTTGTAGAACACCAAATGTGCATCCGCTTCGCCGTTCTCGATGACGGCGAGCTGATCGAACCCGACCCCGAATTGACGGTGCCCGATTCCCTGCGCAAGTGCCGGACTAATCCACGCGGCAGACGCGCGCGCGTCCACAATGACAAAGTCATTGCCCAGCCCGTGCATCTTCATGAAGGGCAAACCAGTGTTCTGTAATCCTTGCATGGCGCGCATATAACCCTGCACCCGAAAGGAATCCACCCTGCGACGCAGATTCCTTAAAAAAGGGGGTTGACCCCCCAGCGCCACCTGCCTAATTAGGCCGCCTATCGGGTCGCCGGAAACACTGATTACTCTGGCGATACGAGGTGCAAATAAGGTCTTGAACCCGGTCGGGAAAATGACTTAAAGAGCGCCACGGATCTACAAGATCCAGCAAAAGAGTGGGCCGTTAGCTCAGTTGGTAGAGCAACTGACTTTTAATCAGTGGGTCGCAGGTTCGAATCCTGCACGGCTCACCACTTTTTTCAAAGGGTTAGCAAGAATAGGCGAGATTTTCTCACGCCTACAGCAACCACCTAGCAACCACGCGGCATAGATTGACGTAGAAATGTGTAGAAAACCGTTTCGTTGAGTGTGTGGATTCCCTCTTTCAATGAATCCGCAAGGTATTGTTATTCTGGCGCTTTTTGACATTTGGAAGAGTTTTCGGTACACTGACACTGTACAGAGCGGCAACTGACTGTCGCGTGCAGCTTCCAAAAGAGCACACATAGTTTGAACTGCTACGCTGAGAAAAGCGAAGCTGTGTCCGCTTGTACTGTCCGTCGTCAGGGATTTTGGGACAGATGGCGCTCTGATCTAAGAGAGGATGTGGCTCATCTGGTTGGTTTGATT